>NZ_JBFBGR010000020.1:20289-157926 GCF_040684755.1 Streptomyces sp. NPDC089799
CGGGTTACCGGGGTTCCCCGGGTTACCGGGGTTCCCAGGGTTGCCCGGGTTACCGGGGTTGCCCGGGTTACCGGGGTTCCCCGGGTTACCGGGGTTACCGGGGTTGCCCGGGTTGCCGGGGTTACCGGGGTTGCCCGGGTTGCCGGGGTTACCGGGGTTGCCCGGGTTGCCGGGGTTCCCGGGGTTGCCCGGGTTGCCGGGGTTGCCCGGGTTACCCGGGTTACCGGGGTTCCCCGGATTGCCCGGGTTACCGGGGTGCCCAGGATGACCGGGGTGACCCGGTTCACACGGCTCGTCCGGGTGGCCCGGGCCGCCAGGGTGGCCGGGGTGACCCGGGTGGCCGGGCTTCGGCTTGCCGGGCTTCGGCTTGCCCGGGGTGTTCGCGCAGTGGTTGCCGAACGCCGGGTTGAGGGCGCCCACCACCGTCACCGTGTTCCCGCAGATGTTCACCGGCGCGTGCACCGGTGCCTGTACGGAGTTCCCGGACAGGACGCCCGGGGAGTTCGCGGCCCGGCCCGTCGCGCCGGCGTCCGCGTGTGCGTAACCCCCACCCAGCGCGAGCACCCCGCCCGCCGCGGCCACCGTGATCAGCGTCTTCCGGCCGGCCGCAATCTGTCGCTTCTGCACTCGTCCCTCGTCCCCCTGCTGCTGTCTGGTGCCAAAAATCCGGCGGCCCCGGAGCACTGGATGCGCTCCGGGGCCGTGACTCCGGCGTCAGCGTCAGGCGTTGACGCAGGTGTTGCCGAAGGCCGGGTTCAGCAGGCCGATCACGTTGACGGTGTTGCCGCAGACGTTGACCGGGACGTGGACCGGGACCTGGACCACGTTGCCGGAGAGAACACCGGGAGAGCCAACGGCCGCGCCCTGGGCGCCGGCGTCGGCGACGGCCATGCCCGCACCCGCGAGAACCAGGCCACCGGTGGCAGCCGCAGCGGCGACAACCTTCTTGATCATCATTCCTCCTAGTAGGCAATGCGGTCCCAGCCGCGGACCGCATCACCTGTAACGAGGAGTTCCCACCGGGGCTACGAGCGTATGAGCGCATTCACTCTTCCCGGTGAGCCCCGCACACACGCTCGATCGGCGGTGCCGCTCAGCAGTTGTCGATGAAGCGGTCCAGGACGCGCACGCCGAACTTCAGGCCGTCCACCGGCACCCGCTCGTCCACCCCGTGGAACATCCCGGCGAAGTCCAGCTCCGGCGGCAGCTGCAGCGGCGCGAAGCCGAAGCAGCGGATGCCCAGGTCGTCGAAGGACTTGGCGTCCGTGCCGCCCGAGAGCATGTACGGGACCGCACGCGCGATCGGGTCCTCGGCCTTGAGCGCGCCCTGCATGGCGTCCACGAGGCGGCCGTCGAAGTCGGTCTCCAGCGCCCTGTCTCCGTGCACGTCCTCCCGGCGGACCCGGGGCCCGAGGATCCGGTCGAGGTCGGCCAGGAACTCCTCCTCGTGGCCGGGCAGGAAGCGCCCGTCCACATGGGCCACCGCCTGGCCGGGGATCACGTTGACCTTGTAGCCGGCGCCCAGCATGGTCGGCTGGGCGGTGTTCCGCAGCGTGGCCCCGATGATCTTCGCGATGCCGCCCAGCTTGGCCAGGGTGGCGTCCATGTCCTCCGGGTCGAGCGGAACGCCGAGCGCGTCCGAGAGCTCGTCCAGGAAGGACCGCACGGTCTTGGTGACCCGCACCGGGAACTGGTGGCGGCCCAGCCGGCCGACCGCCTCGCACAGCTCGGTGATCGCGTTGTCGTTGTTGGTCATGGAGCCGTGGCCGGCCGTGCCGTCCACGGTGAGCCGCATCCAGTGCATGCCCTTCTGGGCGGTCTCGATCAGATAGAGCCGCAGGTTCTCGTTCACGGTGAAGGAGAAGCCGCCGACCTCGCCGATCGCCTCGGTGACCCCGTCGAAGAGCCCCGGGTGCTTGTCGACCAGGTGCCGGGCGCCGTAGATCCCGCCCGCCTCCTCGTCCGCCAGGAAGGCCAGCACGATGTCCCGGGGCGGCTTGCGGCCGCTGCGCAGCCGGTCGCGCACGACCGCGAGGGTCATCGCGTCCATGTCCTTCATGTCGACCGCGCCCCGGCCCCACACGCAGCCGTCGGCGATCTCGCCGGAGAAGGGGTCGTACGTCCAGTCGGCCGCGTTGGCCGGGACCACGTCGGTGTGCCCGTGGATCAGCAGGGCGGGCCGGGAGGGGTCCTCGCCCTCGATCCGGGCCACCGTGGAGGCGCGCCCCTTGTGGGACTCGAAGATCTGCGGCTCCAGGCCCACCTCGGCCAGCTTCTCGGCCACCCACTCGGCGGCCTTCCGCTCGCCGGGGCCGGAGTGGTCGCCGTAGTTGCTGGTGTCGATCCGGATGAGGTCCCGGCAGAGGTCGACGACCTCGTCCTCGCCGGTGACGGCCCTGCTCGCGCTCGACTCGCTCACTGAAGGTTCCTCCCACTGATCGTCTGCTGTCCCTATCCTCGCCGGACGCGTCCCCGCCCCCAAGGGGGATCTCCTCCGACGAGCATGTGATCGAGGCACTCCGAATCCCTGGTAATGTTCTCTTCGTCGGAGCGGCCCGCAAGGGACGCGAGACAGACACCTTGTCCGGGTGGCGGAATGGCAGACGCGCTAGCTTGAGGTGCTAGTGCCCTTTATCGGGCGTGGGGGTTCAAGTCCCCCCTCGGACACCAGCGAGAAGGACCCCGCTTCGGCGGGGTCCTTCTTCGTTTGCGCCGCGGGAGCCGTGTCCGGGGCCGGTGGAGCAAACGGCCGGAACGGGCGGGACCGCCGGAGCGGCCGGAACCCGCGGAACGGGCGGGACAGACGGAACGGCCGGTGCGCGGGGTGCGCACCGGCCGTTCGGTGTTGCCGCGGAGCCCGCCCGGTCAGTCGCGGGCGGCGCCGGCCGCGAGGGCGGCCACCCGCTTGCGGACGCAGAGCCAGCCGACGACCAGGGCGGCGGCGATCAGCGGGACCAGGGAGACCGTCCAGCGGCCGACACCACCGTCGCTCCACATCAGGACCAGCACGCCCACCAGGAAGACCAGGGTGACGATCTGCGTGTACGGGGCCCAGGGCAGGCGGTAGGCCGGGCGCTCGACCAGGCCGGCCTCGGAGCGGCGCCAGAAGAACAGCGAACAGAGCATGACCATCGCCCAGGTGCCCAGGATGCCGAGGGAGGCGAGGTTGAGGACGATCTCGAAGGCCTCGCCGGGCATGAACTTGTTGAGGGCCACGCCGGCGATGCCGAAGGCGGCGGTGAACAGGACGCCGCCGTAGGGGACCTTGCCCTTGTTCATGCGGGCGGTGAACTTCGGCGCCGAGCCGGACATGGCCATCGAGCGGAGGATCCGGCCGGTGGAGTAGAGGCCCGAGTTCAGGGAGGAGAGGGCGGCGGTGAGGACCACCAGGTTCATGACGCCGGCGGCGCCGGGGACGCCGAGCTCGTCGAAGACCGTGACGAAGGGGCTCTGGCCGGAGGAGTAGGACGTGTAGGGCAGGAGGAGGGCGAGGAGCACGACCGAGCCGACGTAGAAGACGCCGACGCGCCACATGATCGAGTTGATCGCCTTCGGCATGATCTTCTGGGGGTTCTCGGTCTCGCCGGCCGCGACGCCGCACAGCTCGACGGAGGCGTACGCGAAGACCACGCCCTGGATCACCAGCAGCATGGGCAGCAGGCCCGCCGGGAAGAGGCCGCCGTGCTCGGTGACGGAGGACAGGCCGGGGGTGTGGTCGCCGATCTTGTGGCCGGTGACCACCAGGTAGATGCCGACCAGCATGAAGGCCGACAGCGCGGCGACCTTGATGATCGAGAACCAGAACTCCATCTCGCCGAAGTACTTCACCGAGATCAGGTTCGCGGCGAGGACCACGGAGAGGGCGATCAGGGCGAGGATCCACTGCGGGACGTCGGTGAACATCGACCAGTAGTGGGCGTAGACGGCGGCGGCCGTGATGTCGGCCACGGTGGTGGTCGACCAGTTCAGGAAGTACAGCCAGCCAGCGGTGTACGCGCCCTTCTCGCCCATGAACTCGCGGGCGTAGGAGACGAACGCGCCGGAGGAGGGACGGTAGAGGACCAGCTCGCCCAGGGCCCGCACCACGAAGAAGGCGAAGATGCCGCACACGGCGTACGCGATGGCCAGCGAGGGACCGGCTCCGGCGAGCCGGCCGCCGGCGCCCAGGAACAGGCCGGTGCCTATCGCACCGCCGATCGCGATCATGTTGATGTGGCGGGACTTCAGGTCCTTGCTGTAGCCCTCGTCGCCGGCGTCGACGTGGCGGACTGGCTCCGCCGCGGGAGCGGTGGTCAGCGTGCGGTCACTCATGGGTGGGACTTCGCCTTCGTGGGTGGGACAGGCGGCCCGGAAACGCGCGCTCCGGCGGACCTGGGTGGTGTCCGCCGGAGCACGCGTTCCGGTCGATCGGTCGCCCCAGGAGATCATGGCTGCCTTCGGGTGCCAAAACGGGCGTCGTGTGCGAAGGCCCCCGACGCCCTTGGAAACAGGCGTCGGGGGCCTTCTCGGGACCCGGTACGAAGGTCAGCCGGCGGGTGTGGCTTCCGAGGCGGCCTGCTCCAGCCGGAACGCCTCGTTGCCCAGTCCGATCCGGGCGTGGGTCTCGGGGCGGCGGGCCCGCAGGAACAGTCCGTAGGCCAGGCCGAGGAGGGCGGTGGCGCCGATGACGCCGGGCAGCAGCCAGTTCAGGGCGGAGCCGTCGCCGGAGCCGACCAGGACGCCGAAGTCCTTGACGGTGTAGACCGCGATGCCGAGCAGGGCGGTTCCGGCGGCGCCGGAGGCGAGCAGCCGCCAGATCTGGGCGCCGGCGGTGCCGCGGCGGACGAAGAAGGCGATCACGGCGAAGGAGGCGGCGGCCATGAGGAGGGTCACGCCGAGGGCACCGACGTTGCCCATCCAGGTGAAGAGGTGCAGCACGGGGGTGGTGGGGTCGCCGGTGGGCTTGTCGTCGGTGAGGGCGAAGGCGAGGACGACCACGGTGGCGACGGCGGTCTGGAGGAGGGAGCCGGTGGCGGGGGCTCCGGTGCCGGGGTTGGTGCGGCCGAAGGCGGCCGGCAGCAGGCCCTCGCGGCCCATGGCGAAGGCGTAGCGGGCGACCACGTTGTGGAAGCTGAGCATGGCCGCGAACATGCCGGTGACGAAGAGGACGTGCAGGACGTCGGTGAAGCCGGTGCCGAGCCGGTCCTCGGTGAGCGCGAAGAGGAGGCCGGGGCCGGCCTCGGCGGAGGTGCCGACGACTCCGGAGGGTCCGGTGGCCACGGTCAGGGCCCATGCGCTGAGCGCGAAGAAGAGGGCGACGAAGCCGACGGCGAGGAACATGACGCGGGAGACGACGATGTGCGGCCTGCTGGTCTCCTCGGCGTAGACCGGGGACTGCTCGAAGCCGACGAAGGCGGCGATGCAGAAGCAGAGGGCGGTGCCGAGGCCGGCGCCGCCGAGGGTCTCCGGATTGAAGGCGTGGAAGGAGACGCCTTCCGGTCCGGGGTCGCCGATCGCGGCCACGTCGAAGATGACGACGAGGGCGCACTCGATGAGCAGGAGGACGCCGAGCACCCGGGCGTTGAGGTCGATCTTGAGCCAGCCCAGGGCGCCGGTGGCGGCGACCGCGATCAGGGCGGGGATCCACCAGGCGAGCTCGATCTCCAGGTAGGTGGCGAAGAGGCCGGAGATCTCGAAGCCGAGGATGCCGTAGACGCCGACCTGCATGGCGCTGTACGCGACCAGTGCGACGAGGGAGGCGCCGACGCCGGCGGTGGGGCCGAGGCCGCGGGCTATGTAGGCGTAGAGGGCGCCGGCGTTGTGGACGTGGCGGCTCATCTCGGCGTAGCCGACGCTGAAGAGGGCGAGGAGGACGCCGAGGATGACGAAGAGCAGGGGCTGTCCGACGATGCCCATCACGCCGAAGGTGGTGGGCATGACTCCGGCGACGACCATCAGGGGGGCGCTGGCGGCGAGGACGGAGAGGAGCAGGCCGGCGGTGCCGAGCCGGTCGGCCTTCAGTGCGCGTTCCTGGCCCTTGTAGGTGCGTATCTCGGCCTCTGGGTGGAGCGTGGTGGATCTGCCCGTCGGCATGGCGGGTGGTCCTTTCGGGGTGATCGGGGGTTCAGGCGGTTCCGAGTGCGGAGCTGCGCGCGGCGAGGAACGCCTTGTGCGGGTCCCGGTCGGGGTAGGACCAGGGGGCTCTGGTGGCGTGCCGGCCGATGCGGTGGAAGAGGGCGGCGGCCTCGGCGGGGCGACCCTCGCAGAGTTTGGCGTGGGCCAGGAAGTTCAGGTCGACGCGGTTGCGGGGGTGGTCCTCGCGTTCCCATTCGAGCCACCAGTCGAAGGCGGTGCGCAGCACCTGGCGGGCCCGTCGGCCGGACCAGTGCCGGCCGGCGCCCGCCGTGTCCCCGTCGGGCAGACCGTTCCGGGCGGCCAGGACCCGGTAGCGCTCGGCGTGGGCGATCACGGGGAGGACGGCGAGCGGGGAGTCGGCGGGGGCTTCCTCGGCGGCCCAGGCGGCGAAGTCGTAGACCTCGTGGAGCGGGTCGTGGCCGGCGCCGGGGGCGCGTTCGGCGAGCCGGGCGACCATGAGGTGGTGGGCGTGGTGGTGCTCCCGGTGCCGGGCGCGGACCTGGTCGAAGTACCGGGTGAACTCCTCCTCGGTGCCGAAGGCCCGGCTGAGCATGAGCAGGCCGAGCCAGGGGGTGGGGTCGGCGGGGAACAGGACGGCGGCGCGGCGGCAGGCTTCCTCGGCGTCCGCGGGGGTGCCCTTGCGGCGCAGGGCGCGGAAGACGGCGGCGAGGGCGAGCAGGGTGGTGGCGTCGGCGCTCCCGGGTTCGGCGAGCAGCCATTCGGCGGTCCAGGCGGTGGCCGCCGGGGTCTCTGCGAGGACGACGAGGCGGTGGCCCCGGCGGTCCCAGTCGTCTCCGGTGGCGTTGAGCAGGGCGCGGGCCCCGGACCAGCGGCCCTGGGTGAACCGGGTGCGGACGTCGACGAGTTCGGTGTCGCAGAGGGCGGAGTCGAAGAGGCGGTCGTCGCGCTTGCGTGAGCGGCCGAGGGGTGGCGGAGGCGGGGACATCCGCTGCTTTCCCTCCAGGACACTGGTTCCGACCGGATGATCACGCACAGCAAACCGGTGCGTACAGCTCCGCGTCAAGGTCCGGAGGTGGGCGTGGCGTGTTTCAACTGCCTTGGAACTTGGGTAAGTTGGGAGATTTGCGTGGGGTGGGTGGGGATGATCGCAGGTGGGGCGCGGCCGGGAGCAGGGGTTGTTGCGTACGGTCCGCAGGGCGCGCGGGGCGGGCCGGCCCGGCTCCTCGGACCCGACGGGTTCGCATCGGTGGCCGAATCCGTCCCGGGGCCGTCACCACGGAGCGGACGTCGCAGTGGAGCGGACGGCGCCATGGAGCGAACCGCGCCACAGGAGGACCGCCATCACGGGGTGGCCGTCACCACGGGGTGGCCGTCACCTCGAAGCCGGTGAGTCCTTCCGGTGCCTCCTCCTGCGACTGGACCCCGTCGACGCGGGCGGCGGGCGGGCCCGTGTGCGCCCACCGGACCAGCCGGTCCACCGCCTCCCGCTCGCCCTCGAACACCGCCTCGACGGTTCCGTCCGGCAGGTTGCGCACCCAGCCGGTGACGCCCTCCGCCATGGCCTCCGTACGGCAGCTGTCCCGGAAGAAGACGCCCTGGACGATCCCGGTCACGATCACGCGCTTGCGCACCATGGGCAGAGCGTAGCCAGCGCTCAGCCGACCGCCTCGGCCGCCGCGCGGCCCGCGGCGCGTCCGGAGAAGATGCAGCCGCCCAGGAAGGTGCCCTCCAGGGCCCGGTAGCCGTGGACCCCTCCGCCGCCGAAGCCGGCCGCCTCCCCGGCCGCGTACACGCCGGGCAGCGGCTCCCCCTCCGGGGTGAGCACGCGGGAGGAGAGGTCGGTCTCCAGGCCGCCGAGGGACTTGCGGGTCAGCACCGAGAGCCGTACGGCGATCAGCGGGCCGGCCGCGGGGTCGAGGATGCGGTGCGGCGCGGCGGTACGGATCAGCCGGTCGCCGAGGTACTTGCGGGCGCCGCGGATGGCCGTCACCTGGAGGTCCTTGGTGAAGGGGTTGGCGATCTCCCGGTCCCGGGCGGTGATCTCGCGGCGCAGGTCCGCCTCGTCGATCAGGTCCTCCTTGGTCAGCTCGTTCATCCGGCGGACCAGGGCGGACAGGTCGCTCTCCACGATGAAGTCGGCTCCGCGGTCCATGAAGGCCTGGACCGGGCCGGGGACGGCCTGGCGGGCCCGGTCGATGACGTCCCGCACCGACTTCCCGGTGAGGTCGGGGTTCTGCTCGGAGCCGGAGAGCCCGAACTCCTTGCCGATGATGCGCCGGTTGAGCACGAACCAGGTGTGGTCGTGGCCGGTCCGCACGATGTGGTCGAGCGTGCCGAGGGTGTCGAAGCCGGGGAAGAGGGGCACGGGCAGCCGTTTGCCGGTCGCGTCGAGCCAGAGCGAGGACGGGCCGGGCAGGATGCGGATGCCGTGCCGGGACCAGATGGGGTCCCAGTTCTCGATGCCCTCGGTGTAGTGCCACATCCGGTCCTTGTTGATGTGGCTGGCGCCGGCCCGCTCGGCTATGCCCAGCATCAGGCCGTCCACGTGGGCGGGGACCCCGGACAGCATGCGGGCGGGCGGGGTGCCGAGCCGGTCCGGCCACTGGGAGCGGACCAGGTCGTGGTTGCCGCCGATGCCGCCGGAGGTGACGATCACCGCCTGGGCGCGCAGGCTGAAGGCGCCGGTGGCCTCGCGGCTGCTGGCGGTGCCGCGTACGGCGTCCGAGGGCTCCAGGACCTCCCCGGTGACGGTGTCCACCGCGCCGCCGGTGCGGGCGAGGCCGGTGACCCGGTGCCGGAACTTCAGCGTGACCAGGCCGCGGGCCGCGGCGGCCCGGACCCGCCGGGCGAAGGGCTCGATCAGGCCGGGGCCGGTGCCCCAGGTGATGTGGAAGCGGGGGACGGAGTTGCCGTGGCCGGTGGCGCCGTACCCGCCCCGTTCGGCCCAGCCCACCACCGGGAAGAAGCGGACGCCGCGCGCGTACAGCCAGGGCCGTTTCTCGCCCGCGGCGAAGTCGACGTACGCCTCGGCCCAGCGGCGCGGCCAGGCGTCCTCGGGGCGGTCGAAACCGGCGGTGCCGAGCCAGTCCTGGAGGGCGAGCTCGCGGCTGTCCTTGATCCTCAGCCGGCGCTGTTCGGGCGAGTCCACGAAGAACAGGCCGCCGAAGGACCAGTGGGCCTGGCCGCCGAGGGACTGTGCGGGCTCCTGGTCGAGCAGGATGACCCGGCGGCCCGCGTCGACGAGTTCGGCGGTGGCGACCAGCCCCGCGAGACCGGCCCCGATCACGATCACGTCAGCGTCGTACGTCATGCGCAGATCCTTGCTACGCGGCGGTAACCCGTCAACAGGGGTGCTTGGATCAATCCATGAGCGCTGACGAGATCCTGGACGTGGTGGACCGTGAGGACCGGGTGACGGGGCGGGCCCGGCGCGGTGAGGTGTACGCCCGCGGGCTGATCCACCGGTGTGTGTTCGTGCTGGCCACGAACGCGGAGGGGCGGGTGTTCGTGCACCGCCGGACCGCGTCGAAGCTGGTGTTCCCCTCCCACTGGGACATGTTCGTGGGCGGGGTGCTGGGCGCCGGGGAGGACTACGCCACGGCCGCGCTGCGGGAGGCGGAGGAGGAGCTCGGGGTGAGCGGGCTGCCGCAGCCGGTGCCGCTGTTCAAGTTCCTGTACGAGGGCGAGGGCGGGTCCTGGTGGTCGTACGTGCACGAGGTGCGCTGCGAGTTGCCGGTGCGGCCGCAGGAGTCCGAGGTAGACCGGTACGAGTTCGTGGACCCCGCGGAGGTGGAGCGGCGGGTGCTCGCCGGGGAGGGGCCGTGGGTGCCGGACGGGCTGGAGGCGTACCGGCGGCTGCGGGAGTTCCGGGGGCAATCCAGAATGAACATGTGATCGACTTCGTCAGAGACGTCCGGCTCTGGTTCGCCCCGCAGCGGATCAGGGCGGAGGGCGCGACCCCCGACTACCGTTTCTCGCTCGCCAACGAGCGGACCTTCCTCGCCTGGATCCGGACCGCGCTGGCCCTGGTGGGCGGCGGATTCGCCGTGGACCAGTTCCTGCCGGACCTGAGGTGGGGGGTGCGGGTGGGGATGGCGGTGGCCCTGCTGGTCGTGGGCGGGGCGTGCGCGCTGCGGGCGGTGAACCACTGGGTGCGCTGCGAGCGGGCGATGCGGCGCGGCGAGGACCTTCCGGTGTCCCGGTTCCCGGTGGTGCTGAGCCTGGGGGTGGGACTGGTCGCGGTGGCGATGGTGGTGGTGGTGCTGATGGGCTGGACGGCGGCGCGGTGAGCGCGGGTGCGGCGGGCGGCGGTGCGGCGGGTGCCGCGGGTGGGGGTGCGGCGGGTGCCGCGGGTGGGGGTGCGGCGGGTGGGGGTGCCGCGGGTGGGGGTGCCGCGGTCCGGAACGGGGACAGGGATCCCGGGCTGCAGCCGGAGCGGACCCGGCTGGCGTGGCGGCGGACCACGCTGACCTGCTCGATCACGGCCGTACTGGCCGTGCGGCAGGCGCTGCGCGGGCCCGCCTCGGCGCCCGAGATCGCCGGGGCGGCCTTCATCGCCCTGGTGTGGGTGGCGTTCCTGGTCGTGGCGCACGGACGGATCCGGGAACTGGCCTCGGCACGGCCGCCCGGGCTGGCGCCCCGGCGGGCACTGGCGACGACGGTGGCCACGCTGGTGCTGGCGGTGTTCGCCGCCGCGGTGATCATCTGAGGAGTGCGGAGGCCGCGACACGGCGGACCGTATTGCTCCGACGGCAGGCGGCAGACGGCAGGCGGCAAGCGGCAGGCGGCAGGCGGCAGGCGGCAGGCGGGGGTTGTCCACAGGCGCGGGGTCGTCCTCGCCGCGGTCGGGCGGCGGCTGGCAGGATGCTGATCAGCAGCCAACGCGACCCGGGGAGAGCGCAGATGACCGCCGACCAGCCGTACCTCGTCCAGCCCGCACCCGGGGTGCACGCCTACGTCCAGCCCGACGGCGGCTGGTGCCTCAACAACGCGGGCTTCGTCACCGACGGCGGCGAGACGCTGCTCGTCGACACCGCCGCAACCCTGCGCCGGGCCCGGGCGCTGCGCGAGGCGGTGGTGGCGGCCGGCGCCCCGCTGCCGCGCCTGGTGGTCAACACGCACCACCACGGCGACCACACGTACGGCAACTGCGTGTTCACGCCCGAGGCGCTGGTTCTGGGACACGACGGCGCGCGGAGCGAGCAGCTGGCCGCCGGGCACCAGCTGGAGATGATCTGGCCCTCCACCGATTTCGGCGCCGTGGAGATAACGGCCCCCACGCTCACGTACAACGACCGGATGACCCTCCACATCGGCGGGACGGAGGTACGGGTGCTGCACCCGGGGGTCGCGCACACCACGGGGGACTCGATCGTCTGGCTGCCCCGGCAGGGTGTCGTGTTCACCGGGGACCTGGTCTTCTCCGAGGGCACGCCGTTCGTGGCGATGGGCTCGGTGGCCGGGTCGCTGCGGGCACTGGAGCTGTTGCGCTCGCTGGACGCGGCGACGGTCATACCCGGGCACGGGCCGCTGACGGACCCGTCGGCGTACGACGCCACCGAGCGCTACCTGCGGTTCGTGGAGGAGCTCGCCCGGGAGGGCAGGGGCAAGGGGCTCACCCCGCTGGAGACGGCGCGGCAGGCGGATCTCCGCGAGTTCGCCCGGTGGCGGGAGAGCGAGCGGCTGGTGGCCAACCTGCACCGGGCGTACGCCGAGCTGGACGGCCTGCCGCTCGGGGCGCCGCTCGACATCGTGGCGGTGCTGACGGACATGACGGTGATGAACGGGGGTGTGCCGGTGGCCTGCCACGCCTGAGGGCACAGGGCGCGGGGCACGGGGAGGGGGCGCAGGACACCGGGCACGGGGCGCGGGAACACCGGAGCGAGGAGCGGCGGAAGACCGAAGGAAGGGCCGGAATCCGGCCCGGACCCTGGACGCCATACCGACTGGTCGGCATGATGGGCGGCGAACCGTCGCCGTCAACTCCGCACGGAGGTGCGCACCATGAGCCCGTCCGACCCCCGGGGTCTCGACCTGGCGCGGCTGCGCGGCCGTCTCGACGCCGCGCTGCCCGGACTCGTGGCCGGGGAGCTGAGCGGCCGCCTGATCGAGGGCGGCCGGTCGAACCTCACCTACGAGGTCACCGACGGCAGCACCCGCTGGGTGCTGCGCCGGCCGCCGCTGGGTCATGTCCTGGCCACCGCGCACGACATGGCCCGGGAGCACCGGGTGATCCGGGCCCTGCACGGCACCGCGGTGCCGGTGCCGGAGCCCTTGCTGCTGTGCGAGGACGAGGAGGTGCTGGGAGCCCCGTTCTACCTCATGGAGTTCGTGGACGGTACTCCCTACCGGACGGCGGAACAGCTCGCCGTGCTCGGGCCTGAGCGCACCAGGAAGGTCGTGCTGAACCTGGTCGACACACTGGTGGAGCTCCATTCCGTGGACCCCGCGGCGGTGGGGCTGGGGGACTTCGGGCGGCCGGAGGGCTTCCTCGACCGGCAGCTGCGACGCTGGGGCAAGCAGCTGGACGCCTCCCGGAACCGGGAGCTGGCGGGGATCGACGAACTGCACGGCGCTCTGGGCCGGGCGCTCCCCGCCTCGGCCGCCCCGGCCGTGGTGCACGGCGACTTCCGGCTGGACAACGTCCTGGTCGGCGGGTCACCGTCGCGCCCCGACGGCATCGGGGCCGTGCTGGACTGGGAGATGTCCACGCTGGGCGATCCCCTCACCGACCTGGGGCTGCTGGTGATGTACAGCTCCGACCTGGGGCTGCCGGAGTCCCCGGTGAGCACGACGAGCAGCGCGCCGGGCCATCCGGCACCGGCCGAGCTGGTCGAGCGGTACGCCGCGCGGTCGGGCCGGGACGTCGGGGAGATCTCCTGGTACACGGCCTTCGCCTGGTTCAAGCTCGCCGTGATCCTTGAGGGCATCCACTACCGCTGGACCCTCGGGCAGACCGTGGGCGCCGGCTTCGACCGGATCGGGGAGCTCGTTCCGGTCTTCGTCGAGCACGGCCTGACCACCCTTCAGGAAGGCTGAGGTACCGATCACCATGCACTTCGCATTCGACGCCCGGACCGAGGAACTCCGCGAACGGCTGCTGGCGTTCATGGAGGAGCACGTGTACCCGGCGGAGGCCGTGGCCGCGGCGCAGCGGGCGGAGCTGGCCTCGCCCTGGGACACCCCGGCGGTCTTCGGGGAACTGCGCGCCGAGGCCCGCAGCCGGGGGCTGTGGAACCTCTTCCTGCCCGACCCCGAGCACGGGGCGGGACTGACCAACCTCCAGTACGCGCCCCTTGCGGAGATCACCGGGCGCAGCCCGCACCTGGCGCCGATGGCCGTCAACTGTGCCGCGCCGGACACCGGGAACATGGAGCTGCTCGCGCAGTTCGGCAGCGAGGAGCAGAAGAAGCAGTGGCTGGAACCGCTGCTGTCGGCCGAGATCCGGTCGGCCTTCGCGATGACCGAGCCCGGGGTGGCCTCCTCCGACGCGGCGAACATCGAGACCCGGATCGAGCGGGTGGGCGACGAGTACGTGATCACCGGCCGGAAGTGGTTCATCTCCGGCGCGATGAGCCCCGACTGCAGGGTGTTCATCGTGATGGGCAAGACCGACCCGCAGGGCGCGGACCCGCGCCGCCGGCAGTCGATGGTCCTGGTGCCGCGCGACGCGCCCGGGGTGGAGGTGCGGCGGGCGATGACCGTGTACGGCTACGAGGACCACGACCACGGCGGGCACGCGGAAGTGGTGTTCGACGGGGTGCGGGTGCCCGCCTCGAACCTGATCGGCGAGGAGGGTTCGGGGTTCGCGATCGCCCAGGCCCGGCTCGGTCCGGGCCGGATCCACCACTGCATGCGGCTGATCGGCATGGCGGAGCGGGCCATCGAGCTGATGTGCCGGCGGGCGCTGGACCGTACGGCCTTCGGCCGGCCGCTGGCCGCCCAGGGCGTCGTACGGAACTGGATCGCGGACGCCCGGGTGACGGTGGAGCAGCTGCGCCTGCTGGTGCTGAAGACGGCCTGGCTGATGGACACCGCCGGCAACCGGGGGGCGCACACCGAGATCCAGGCCATCAAGATCGCGACCCCGCGTGCGGTGGTCGGGATCCTGGACGACGCGGTGCAGCTGCACGGCGCGGGCGGGGTCAGCCAGGACTTTCCGCTGGCGGAACTGTGGGCGGCGGCGCGGACCCTGCGGCTGGCGGACGGGCCGGACGAGGTGCACCAGCGGTCGCTGGCACGGCGGGAACTGGGCCGGTACGCCTGATCCCGCCCGCCCGCCGATCCCGTCGGCCCCGATCCCGTCGGCCCCGGTCCCGTCCGGGGCCGGGGCCGGGGCTACGGGCGCAGTGCGCGCAGCAGCAGGTCGGCCAGGTGGTCGGCGACCTGCTGCGGGGTGAGCGGGCCGTCGGTGCGGTACCAGGTGGAGAGGTGGTGGACGGACCCGAAGTGGTAGTCCACCACCAGGTCCGCGGGCGTGGCGGTGGAGAACACCCCGCTGCTCTGGCCCTCTTCGATCAGGGCGCGGAACCGCTCGTGGTAGCGGCGGCGCTCGGCCCGCACCTGCTTGTACTTGTCCGGGCTCAGCTGGTGCATCGACCGGAAGAAGATCATCGCGTCGTCGAGGTTCTCGATGGTGGTGACGACCACGTCGGCGGCCGCGGCGCGCAGCCGCTCCTCGACCGGCGCGTCTGAGCCGGCGACGGCGTCGAGGCGCTGCTGCTGGAGCCTCAGCATCCGCGCGTACACCTCGTGCAGCAGGTCGTCCTTGGAGCCGAAGTAGTGGTACAGGGCGCCCTTGGTGACGCCGGCCGCCTCGACGATCTCCTGCACCGAGGTGCGGTCGTAGCCGCGTTCGGCGAACAGGCGGGTGGCGACGGCGAGCAGCCGCCGCGGTACGGGGGTGTCCGCACCCTCCGCGGGAACCGTGGTTCTGGATGCCATCGGCCTGTTCCTCCTTGTTCGTGCCGCTTCGCGTCTGCCTGTTCCTACGAACGATTCCGGCCGCGGTCGCGCAGTTCTCGTCGCAGGATCTTGCCACTGGTCGTCTTGGGAAGAACAGCCAGGATCTCCACCTCGCGCGGGTACTTGTAGGCGGCGATCCGCTCGGCGCAGTGGGCGGACAGTTCCGCCGGTTCGGCCGAGGTGCCCGGGCGCAGGCTGACGTATGCCTTGACCGTCTCCCCGCGGTACGGGTCGGGGACGCCGACCACGGCCGCCTCGCGGACGGCGGGGTGGGTGTAGAGGACGTCCTCGACCTCGCGCGGCCAGACCTTGAAGCCGGAGGCGTTGATCATGTCCTTCTTCCGGTCGACGACGTAGAGCCAGCCGTCCGGGTCCATGAACCCGACGTCCCCGGTGCGCAGTTCACCGTCCGGGAAGGCCCGGGCGGTGTCCTTCGGCCGCTGCCAGTAGCCGGGCACCACCTGGGGGCCGCGGACGGCGATCTCCCCGGTCTCGCCGAAGGGCAGCTCGCGGCCGCGGTCGTCGAGGATCCGTACGAGGGTGTCCGCGCCGGGGACACCGACGGAGAGGGTGCCGGAGGCCGGGTCGACGGGGGCCTCCAGGTGGGCGGGGACGGAGGCCGTGGCACCGGTGGTCTCGGTCAGTCCGTAGCCGTTGCGGAGGGAGCAGCCGAGGGTGGTGCGGAGCCGCTCGACGAGGGCGGGCGGGAGCGGCGCGCCCCCGGAGGAGACGATCCGGAACGAGGCGAAGTGGTCGCGGGTGACGCCGGGATGGGCGGCCAGCGCCATGAAGGCGGTGGCGGGGCCGATGGTGTAGGCGGGTCGGTGTTCCAGGAAGGCGTCGAGGACGGTGCCGGGTTCGAAGCGGTGGGCGAGGACGAGGGTGCCGGCGTTGACGAAGCAGGCGGCGAGCTCGCAGACCATTCCGGTGATGTGGAAGAGCGGGGCGAGGGCGAAATACGCGGCGCCCTCGGGTATCGGGTGGCCCGTGACCTGGCGCACGGCGTTGTGGGTGAGCGCGCCGTGCGGGTTGAGGGCGCCCTTGGGCGTCCCGCTGGTGCCGGAGGTGTAGCTGATCAGGGCCGTGCCGGCGGCCTGCGGCCCGGGCACCGCACCGGGGCCCGGTTCGGGATGGCCCCGGCGGGCCTCGGCCAGCAGGTCGTCGGCCTCGGCAACGGCGCGGGCCCGGGGGTCGGCCCTGGGGTCGGCCGCGGCACCCGCGGTGGCGTCGGCCGTGGCATCGGTCGTGACGCCGGCCCTGATGTCGGCCGTGATGTGGGCCGTGTTGTCGGCCCGGGCGGGGCCGAAGACGCGCGGGTCGTCGCGGGTCTGGAGGTCGCGGTCGCGGGCGGTCAGCACGGTGTGCACGGCCGTGCCCGCCGCCGCCTCGCGCAGGTACGCCGTCCAGGCCGTGGCCTCGCAGACCAGGGCGGCGGCTCCGGAGTCGGCCAGCACGTGCCGGACCTCCCCCGACTTGTACATGGGGTTGAGCGGGACCACGACCGCGCCCGCCTTCCAGGCGGCGAGCACGGCGAGCACGAAGTGCGGGGTGTTCTGCAGCATGACCGCGACCCGGTCGCCCGGCCGGACCCCCCGCGCGGCGAGATGGCCGGCCAGCGAGCCGGAGAGCGCGTCGGTCTCGGCGTAGCTCAGCCGGCCGTCGAAGTAGGCGAGCGCGATGCGTTGCGGGGCCCGGGCCGCCGCCGCCCGGAAGGCGTGCAGCACGCTGGGCGGCGGGTCGGCGGGCGCACGTTGGGCGGGGCTCAGCCGGCCCAGCCACGGACGGGCGGCGTAGCGGGAGCCGGGGGTCACCCGCCCTCCCAGGTGCGCTGCAGATGGTTCATGCCGGACAGCCAGCGGTCGGGGTCGCCGGCCCGGGTCGCGTAGTACCCGGCGACCTCGGGGTGCGGGAGGATCAAGAAGGTGCCCTTCGCCATACCGTCGAACAGCGCGTCCGCGACCGCTTCCGGTTCGATCGCGGTCGGCGCGAGGACCAGCTCGCCGGCCGAGCCGGCGGCGGTCAGCATGTCGGTGCGCACCCCCTGCGGGCAGATGGCGTGGACCCGGATGCCGCGGTGGCGGTAGGTCAGCGAGAGCCACTCCGCGAAGGCGAGCGCGCCGTGCTTGGTGACACTGTACGGGGCCGCTCCGATCATGGTGAGCAGCCCGGCGGCCGAGACGGTGGAGACGAAGCGGCCGCTCCCCCGCTCCAGCCAGTGCGGCAGCAGGGCCCGTGCGGCGCGGACGTGCGCCATCACATTGGTCTGCCAGGCCGCCTCCCACACGGCTTCCTCGGCGAACGGATCTCCGCCCGAGGCGAGGCCGGCGTTGGCGCAGTAGACGTCCACCGTGCCGCCGAGCGCCTCGCGGGCCTGCCCGGCGATCTCCGAGGCATCGCCGGGCAGGGCGATGGCGCGGGCTCCGATGGCGTCGGCGACGGAGGCCGCCCGGGCCGGGTCGAGGTCGTTGACCACCACCGTGGCGCCTTCGGCCGCGAAGCGGCGGGCCAGCGCCTCGCCGATGCCGCCGCCCGCGCCGGTGACGACGACTCGGGCGTCGCGGTACGGGCTCGCGGATTCGGTGGGGCGGGCGGGGCTGGTGGGGGTGGCGGGGCCCATGGGGGTGGCGGGGTCCATGGGGGTGGCGGGGTCCATGGGGGTGGCGGGGTCCATCGAGGTGGCGGGGTCTGCAGGGCTCACGGGGCTCACTGTTCGCCTTTCGCAGCCGGTGACGTGACGGTCCGTTCCGGCCGCTGCCGGAGGGGTGCACGGCAGACTAACCAGTCGGTATGGGCTGCTGGAAGGGGCCGGCCGCCTAGCGTGGACGGATGAGCCTGTCGAGACGGGGGCTGTTGGGACTGGCGGGGGCCGTGGGAGCGGGCGCGGGAGCGGGGGCCGGTGGTTTGCCCGCCTCCGCCGGGACCCCCGGGACCGCCGCGGCGGCTCCGCCGGCCGCCGTACCTCGCCGGGCGGGGCGGGTGCGGACCGGCTTCGAGGAGCTCGCCGGGGACGGGTACGCGCTGCTCGCCGGGCAGCGGGTCGGGGTGGTCACCAACCCCACCGGGATCACCGCGGACGCCCGGCACCTGGTCGACGTCCTGCACGCGGACGACCGCGTCGACCTGGTGGCGGTGTTCGGTCCGGAGCACGGCTTCCGGGGCACCGCCCAGGCCGGCGGCTCCGAGGGGCGGACGAGCGACCCGGCGACCGGGCTGCCGGTGTACGACACGTACGGCCGGAGCGGGCAGGCGCTCGCCGACGTCTTCGCCGCGGCCGGGGTGGACACGGTGGTCTTTGACATCCAGGACGTCGGGGCCCGCTTCTACACCTATGTCTGGACGCTGTACGACTGCATGCGCGCCGCCGCGCTGGCCGGGCGGGCGGTGGTGGTGCTGGACCGGCCGAACCCGGTCGGCGGGCGGCGCGCCACCGGGCCGGTTCTGGACCGCGCGTACGCCAGCTTCGTCGGGCGGGAGCCGGTGGCACTCGCCCACGGCATGACGGCGGCGGAGCTGGCCCTGCTGTTCAACGGCGAGTTCCTGAAGGACCGGCCCGCCCGGCTGAGCACCGTACGGATGGCGGGGTGGCGGCGGGACTCCTTCTTCGCCGACACCGGGCTGCCGTGGGTGCCGCCGAGCCCCAACATGCCGACGCCCGACACCGCCCTCGCGTACGCGGGGACCTGCCTGTTCGAGGGGACCAACCTGTCGGAGGGACGGGGCACGACCACGCCGTTCGAGGTGGTCGGGGCGGAGGGCGTGGACCGGCGGTGGGCGGAGGCCGCGAACGCCCTGGAGCTGCCCGGGGTGTGGTTCCGGGAGACGTACTTCTCCCCGTCGTTCTCGAAGTTCGCCGGACGGACCTGTGGCGGGGTGCGGGTGATCGTGCACGACCGGGCGGCGTTCGACCCGGTGCGGGCCGGGATCGGGCTGCTGGTGACGGCCCGGCGGTCGTGGAGCGGCTTCGCCTGGCGGTCCGACCACTGGATCGACAAGCTGACGGGCTCGGACCGGGTCAGGCGGCTGGTCGACGGGGGCGCCGGGGTGGAGGAGGTCGTGGCGGACTGGGCGGACGGGCTGGCGCGGTTCGCAGGGGTGCGCGAGGAGTACCTGCTGTACCGGTGACGGGAGGGGCACCTGCTGTACCGCCGAGGGGCGCGGCCGGTCAGGGGGCCGGTGCGGCCCGGACCGTGGGGCCGGTGCGGCGCTCGGCCGGGGACCCGTGGGCCGGTGATGCGTGGGCCGGTGATTGGTGCGTTCCCCGTGGTTCGTGCGGCCGGTGATGCGTGCGGCCGGGGACCGTGTGGTCCGGCCGGGATTCCGGCCGTGCGAGGGGGCTGGCCGGATGCCGGGCACGGCGGGATGCTGGAGCCGCGGTGACGGAGCGCGGCGGCGAGGGGGAACCTCATGTCGGGTGCGAGTCGGGGCGCGGCCCTGGGTGTGGGGCCGTACGCGGAACTGACCTTCGACGCCGAGGGGGACGTGGACCCCGGTTCCCGGGCGGCGGTCGCCCGCCTGGAGGCCACCGACCTGCTGGTGTTCTCGCACGGCTGGAACAGCGAGCCGTCCACGGCGACCCGGCTCTACGACCGCTTCTTCGCACCGTTCCCCGGGCTGGTCGGACCCTCGGTGCGGCTCGGCTACGTCGGTGTGGTCTGGCCCTCGATCCGGTTCGCGGACGAGCCGATCCCGGACTTCGAGGCACCCGCGGCAGCACCCGGCACCCGGCCGGGGCTCGATGCCGAAACCCGGTCCGCGCTCGGGGAGTTCTGGCCCGGGCACGAGGCCGAGCTGACGCGCATGTCCGAACTGCTGCGGATTCGGCCGGAGTCCGAGGATGCGATCGCCGAATTCGCCGCACTGGCACGCGCTTTGGCAGGGGTGACCACGGCATCGGCATCGGCATCGGGGATGGGGGTCGGCGTGGCGGCGGATCCCCTGCCGCTGATCTTCGGCGGGAACCCGGTCGACGCCTGCCGCGCCCTGGCCGCCGGGCTGACGGAGGCCGGCTCGACCGAGCCGGAGGGACTGTGGAACGGCGGCAAGGAGCTGCTCCGGCAGGCGACGTACCACCGGATGAAGAAACGGGCCGGGGTGGTCGGCGAGCGCGGGCTGGGCCCCGTGCTGACGGAGCTGTCGCGCTCCCGTCCCGGGCTGCGGATCCATCTGATCGGGCACAGCTTCGGCGCCCGCGTGGTGTCGTTCGCGCTGCGTGCGGTGCCGGACGGGTGGAGGTTCGTCCGTTCCCTGACTCTGCTTCAGGGAGCCTTCTCGCACTACGCGTTCGCGGACCGGCTGCCGCACGACGGGGACCGGGGCGGGGCGCTGGCCGGGCTGCAGCGCCGCGTCGACGGGCCGGTGGTGTCCTGCCACTCGCGGCACGACACGGCCTTGGGCGTCTTCTATCCGCTGGCCTCCCGGATGGCGGGCGATTCAGCCGGATTCGCGGGGTTCGACGCCCGGTGGGGGGCCATCGGGCACGACGGGGTCCAGGCGGTCCCCGGAGCCGTGCGCCTCACCCTGGACGACGCCCTGCGGAACGGGCTGCCGGTGGCGGGTTGCGCGAGCGTGGACGCCGCTTCGGTGGTCCGGCGGGGCGGTCCCCCGTCGGGGGCGCACAGCGACATCTGCCACGAGGAACTGGCCCGGGTGGTGGTCACTGCGGGGCGTATGGGGCGCTGAGTTCCGGCCATGTGCCACCCGTACGCCTCGACCGCCCCCGCATGCGCCCACACCCGTCCGGGCATGTTGGCCACGGAGGTGAAGGTGCGCACGGAGGTGACGATGCGATGGCGGGTTTCCGGAGCCTGGCGGTCCAGGTGCGCGACGCGCGCAATGACCGGGCGTTGCGGCGGCATTCGCTGCGCCGCTGTCTGGAGAGATTCGCGCCGTACGGGCACAGGGCCACCTGGTGGCACCTGTGCGACCGGCACGGGATAGGGCCGGAGGACAGGGCGGCGGATCCCCAGCGGCTGGTGGCGGCGCTGGAGGAACTGGAGGAGGCCAGAGCGGTCTGGCTGGAGTACGAGCGGCACTTCGCGGAGCGGCGGCGCCGGGAGAAACACGACGGGCTGCGGCGGCCGGAGTGGGCGTGGGGCGGTGAGGCGGTGATGCGCTGCGCGGATCCGGGCGTACGGCCCAAGGAACCACTGGGCGAGGTGCTGCGCCGGCTGGTGAAGGTACTGGAGTCGGAGCCGGGCACGACCTGCCCGGTGTGCGGTGCGCGGGAACTGTGCTGGGGGCCGGCACGGCAGCTGCGGGCCCGGTCGGAGGGGGGCCAGCCGCATGGGGGCCAGCCCTGGGACGGCCCGGTGTGCGCCGGCTGCGGCATCGTCGTACCGCGGCCCGCCCTGGCGGACGCGGACACGGGCACGGCCACGGGCACGGACACGGGCACGGACACGGGCACGGGTGCTGACGCGAGCACGAGTTCGTGCACGAGCGCGGGCAAGGACGCGGGCACGGGCACGGCATGACGGCTGCGCGACGGGGGCAGCCGACGCCGGAGCCACGGGCCGCGACGGTGCCGGCGCCTGTGTCGGTGCCTGTGTCGGTGCCGGTGCCGGTGCCGGTGCTCCAGGTGACGCTGAACGGCTCGCGTACGGCGGCGGAGAGCGCGGCGGTACCGCTGTCGCCGGAGGCGCTGGTGGAGTCGGCGGTCGAGTCGGTCGAGGCGGGAGCCACCGAGGTTCTGGTGCATCCGCGCACCCCGTGCGGACGGGAATCCCTGTCGCCGCGGGTGGTGGGGCCGTTGCTCGCCGCGCTCCGGGCGGCGGTACCGGCGCCGGTGCCGCTGGTGGTGTGCGCGACGGTGGCGGCGGAACCGGATCCCGCGGCGCGACTCGCCCGGATCGCCGGCTGGGAGGTCCTCCCGGACCGGGCCGTGGTCGGCCTCTCGGAGCCGGGAGCGGTGGAGCTGGCCTCGGCGCTGGCGGAGCGGGGCGTGGCGGTGGACGGCGTACTGCGTCCGGTGCGGGTGGGCCCCTCCCCCGCACCGGAGGACGCTGCCGGGCGGCCGGGGGACCACGCCCCGGACGGGGTCTCCCGCCTTCCGGCAGGTCTCCCGCTGACGCGGTTGCTGGTGCCGCTGCCGGATGCCGGCGCGCCGGCCCGGCTGTCGCTGCGCCTGCCGGGCTCCGGCCCGGACGTGCCGCTCACCCGGCTGCTCGCGGCCCGCGCGGACGAGGTGGTGCTCTACGGGCGGGACGACGCCGCCTGGCCGGTGCTGCGGTGGGCGGGCCGGCTGGGCGCGGGGTGCCGCACCGGTGTCGGGGACGTACTCCGCCTCCCGGACGGCTGCCCGGCACCGTCGAACGCCGCCCTGGTCGCGGCGGCCGTGGCCCACCTGACGGCTGTGAAGGCGCCTCGGGCCCGGCGTGATCCGGAGGATCCGGAGGATCAGAAGGATCCGGAGGATCAGAAGGATCCGAAAGGCACGGCCTAGAGTCGGGAGCCCGAGATGACGGCGCCGATGGCGTCGTCGGGGTTCGACAGCGCGCACGACTTCAGCGACAGGCAGCCGCAGCCGATGCAGTCGGACAGCTGGTCCCGCAGCCGCGTCAGGCGCTCCAGCCTGGCGTCGAGTTCGGCACGCCACAGTTCCGACAGCTGCGCCCAGTCCTCGCGGGTCGGGGTCCGCTCCTCCGGGAGCCGGGCGAGGGCCTCGCGGATCGCGTCCAGCGGCATGCCGACCCGTTGCGCGGCCCGTACGAAGGCGACCCGGCGCAGCGTGTCGCGGGTGAAGCGCCGCTGGTTGCCGGAGGTGCGGCGGCTGCTGATCAGCCCCTTCGACTCGTAGAAGTGGAGCGCGGAGACCGCCGCCCCGCTGCGCGCGGACAGCTGGCCTACGGTGAGTTCGTGGATCTTCTCGGGAATCTGCGGCACCCTGCCGAGAGTAGTCGGCTCGCCGTGATTCGTTGACAGATACATGCCGCCGAACCATGCTGAGCAAGCGCTTGTTCCGACGCCCCGATGGCCCCAGAGGGAGACCCATGGCCGAGCCGAAGATCTTCACGTCCGCGGACGAGCTACGGGCCGGGATCGGCGTGCCGCTCGGCCCCGGCGACTGGCTGGAGGTGGACCAGAAGCGGATCGACCTCTTCGCCGACGCGACCGGTGACCACCAGTGGATCCACGTCGACCCCGAGCGCGCGGCGTCCGGCCCGTTCGGCTCGACCATCGCGCACGGCTATCTGACCCTCTCGTTGCTGCCGAGCCTGGTGCCGCAGATCATGCGGGTGGAGGGCATGCGGATGGGCATCAACTACGGCGTGGACAAGGTCCGTTTCCCCGCGGCGGTGCCGGTCGGCTCGCG
Source organism: Streptomyces sp. NPDC089799 (assembly GCF_040684755.1). NCBI lineage: Bacteria > Bacillati > Actinomycetota > Actinomycetes > Kitasatosporales > Streptomycetaceae > Streptomyces > Streptomyces sp. NPDC089799. The sequence goes on from NZ_JBFBGR010000020.1 coordinate 43,640, forward strand.
GCTGCGGGCGACCGCCGCGATCACCTCGGTGACGGAGGCCGGCGGCGGGGTGCAGGTCGCCGCGACGGTCACGGTCGAGCGCGAGGGCGGGGAGAAGCCGGTGTGCGTGGCGGAGACGGTGTCCCGCTACTACTTCTGACGTCCCCGCACCGCTTCCGGCTCCCCCACTCGGGCCCGAGGGCCGCGGCTGCAGGCAGCCCTCGGCAACGACTGCTACGCCTGCTGCCGGGCGCCCACCATGCGGAGTACGAGGTCGGCGTAGAGCGCGCCGACCTCGTCGGGCGTCCGGTTCCCCGCGGTGTTGAACCAGCGGGCCACGTCGATGCAGAGGGAGAGCACGGCCAGGGTCGTGCCGGGGAGATCGGGGACGTCGAACTCTCCGGCCTCCACTCCCTCGGCGAGGATCCGGCGCACCGCCGCGTCGCTCCGGCGGCGCAGTGCCACGATTTCGGAGCGGTGCTCCGGACCGAGAGCGTCGAGCTCGTACTGGACCACCCGCGCGGTGGTGTGGTGCGCGGCGTGCCACCGTACGAAGGACCGCACGGCGGCGTCGAGCCGTGCGGCCGCGTCCCCGGGACCGTCGGCCGCCGTCGTGAGGATCTCCAGGGCCTTGTCGTGGCCGATCCGGCTGATCCGGTGGAGGAGTTCTTCCTTGGTCTTGTAGTGGATGTAGAGCGCCGCCGGGCTCATCCCGGCGCGCTGCGCGATGTCGCGCGTGGTGGTGGCGTGGTACCCGCGCTCGGCGAAGGCGTCCACGGCCGCGATCAGCAGCCGCCGCGCCGCGTCGGGGACGACCTCCGACCACGGCACGTACTCGCCGCCGCTGCCGCCGGCCTCCTCCGCGCTGACCATCGCTCGCTCACCTCTCCGCCTCGGGGAGTGAACACCTTACCGGAGGCTGAGCAAGCGCTTAGCCCGCTCCGCGCCGAGCGCCGGGCGTTGAGTCGCTCGGCGTTGAGTCACTCGGCGTTGAGTCACTCGGCGTTGAGCCGGAGTGGAAGCCGGGCCACTCCCGCCGAGCCGCCCGGTGCCGCCCGGTGCCGCCCGGTGCCGCCCGGTGCCGCCCGGTGCCGCCCGGTGCCGTCGGCGGCCTACCCCGCCGCCTTCGGGGTCTGCGGCCGGTACGGGTCGTAGTCCGTCATGATCTTCTCCATCCGGGCCTGGTCCACCCGGCTCACGATCTGCTCCGCCTCCTGCCGGTCCCGGACCACCTTGGCCAGGGTGAACGCCGAGGTGGTGAGGTAGAGGACGGAGATGCCGAGGAAGGCCCGGACCCAGGCGTCCGCGTCGAGGTTGTAGATCCCGAGGCCCACCGCGCTGATCGCGACGCCGAAGGAGGCGACGGCCTGGCCGTAGTACGCCCCCGTGTTCTGCTGCTTGACCGGTGTCTCGTTCATGCGCCCAGCTTCCCGCCGGTTCCGCCGGGCGGCCATCCGTACGCGTACTCAGCCGCGTACTCAGACACCCACGGACGTACGCACGCATGCACGCGCACGCACGCACACGCGGGCTCGCTCCTCAGAAGGCCGAAACTCCCGTGCGGGCACGGCCGATGAGGAGTTTCTGGATCTGGCTGGTGCCCTCGTAGAGGGTCATCACTCGGGCGTCGCGCAGCAGTTTGCCCGCCGGGTACTCGTCCACGTAGCCGTAACCGCCGTGCACCTGGAGGGCGTTGCCCGCCGCCCGGACCGCCGCCTCGGAGGCGAAGAGCTTGGCGGTGGCCGATTCGGTGGCGAAGGGCCGCCCGCGGTCGATCAGGTCGGCGACCCGCCAGGTCAGCAGCCGGGCCGCGTCCACGTCCACCGAGATGTCGGCGATCAGCTCCTGCACCAGCTGGTGCCGGGCGATCGGCTTGCCGAACTGCTCGCGCCCGGCGGCGTAGGACACGGCCGCCTCCAGCGCCGCCCGGGCGATGCCCACACAGCCCGCGGCCACCGACATCCGGCCCTTGGCGAGGGCGGACATGGCCACCGAGAAGCCCTTGCCCTCGGGGCCGAGCATGGCGGAGGCGGGCACCCGGACGTCCTCCAGCACCAGTTCGGCGGTGGCCTGGCCGCGCAGGCCCAGCTTGCCGCGGATCTCGCGCCGGGTCAGACCGGGGCTGTCGGCCGGGACGAGGAAGGCCGATATCCCGCGGTGGCCGGGCTCGTCGCCGGTCCGGGCGAACAGCAGGACCACATCGGCCCAGGTGCCGTTGGTGATGAACATCTTGCTGCCGTTCACCACGTACGCGTCCCCGCCCGCGCGCACCGCCCGGGTGGTCAGGGCGCCCGCGTCCGATCCGGTGCCGGGCTCGGTGAGGCCGAAGCAGCCGAGGGCCTCGCCGGAGCAGAGGCGGGGCAGCCATTGCCGCTTCTGGTCCTCGTCGCCCCACGCCGCGACGGTCTTGGCGACCAGGCCGAGGGACACGGAGACGATGCCCCGCACCGAGGAGTCGCCGCGGCCCAGCTCCTCGGCGACCAGGACGTAGGAGAGGTGGTCACCGCCGGAGCCGCCGTACTCCTCGGGGACGGTGAGGCCGAGGAAGCCCAGGTCGCCCAGCTTCTTCACGATCGCCCGGTCGACGCTCTCGGCGCGGTCCCAGGCGGCGGCGTACGGGGCGATCTCGCGGTCGGTGAATTCGCGGGCGAGCCGCTGCACGGCGGTCTGCTCCTCGGAGAGTTCCAGGTTCACGGACACCTCACCCCTCGCCCGCCGACCATTTAACTAGCAGCGGTAGTTTTTGGTTGCCGGGGCCTACTATGTGGCGCATGGCCAGACCGCGCAAGCCCCTGTTGAGCAGAGACCGCATCGTCGAGACGGCTGGGGCCCTGGTGGACGCGGAGGGGCTGGAGGCGGTGTCGACGCGCCGGCTGGCGGCCGCGCTCGGGGTCAGCGGGCCCTCCCTCTACAACCACTTCCGCACCAAGGACGAGATCCTGGACGCCGTCGCGGACGCGGTGAGCAGCCGGGTGGACCTGTCGATGTTCGAGGAGTCCGACGGCCGGGACTGGCGGACCGCTCTGCACGACTGGGCGCACTCCTACCGTGCGGCACTGGCCGACCACCCCCACATCGTGCCGGTGCTGGCACGCGGACCGGGGCGCCGGCCGGCCGGACTGCGGGTCGCGGACGCGGTGTTCGGGGCGATGACGACGGCGGGCTGGCCGCCCGCCCAGGCGACCCGGATCGGTGCGCTGATGCGCTACTTCATCCTGGGCTCGGCGGTGGGCTCGTTCGCGGGCGGCTTCGTGGACGACGAGCAGGCGTACGACCCGGCGGACTACCCCCACCTCGGCCAGGCCCACCTCCTGGCCGAACGGCGCCGCGAAGTGGACGAGGGCGCCTTCGAAACGGGCCTGAGGGCATTGCTGGACGGCCTGGGCCTGCAGTACGAGGCGGCGGTGCGGGCACATCGCGGCGGGGAGGGCGGCACGCCGCGATGACGCATGGACGTGATCTTGTTCCTAGGATGAGGCCATGTCCCTGCCGCACCGCCGCTCCGCCTCCGTCATCGCCACGCTGGTCGGCCTGTTGGCCGCCGGACTGTCGGGTTGCTCCTCGGAGCGGTCCGGCTCGGACGGGGAAAAGCCGTCCGCACCCGCCGCGGCCGGCACCACGGCGGCGAAGCCGGCCCCGCCGAAGCCCGAGGGGGCGCTCGGCGACATCCTGGTGGCCGGGCGTCCCGTCACCGGTTCGGAGGCTTCCGGGCACGCCAAGGTCCCGTGGCGGCGCACCTATACGGACGGGGAGCTGTACTCGGCCGTCACGGGCTACCGCTCGATGGCGTTCGGTGCCGCGGGGCTCGAAGGGCTCTTGCAGGACGAGATCACCGCGGGTAAGGACGTGGCGACCACCATCGATCCGGCGCTCCAGCGCGCCGCCTTCGACGCGTTGCGCGGGCGCAAGGGCGCCGCGATCGCCCTCGACGCCCGCACGGGCGAGATCGTCGCCCTGGTGAGCACCCCCGGGTACGACCCCGGGACGTTCAGCGGGTACATGACCGCCGACGACAAGGCGATGAAGCAGCTCCGCGCGAGCCCCGACGGGCCACTCTCCAACAAGGCCCTGCGCAACGTGGAGAACATCGGCTCCGCCGCCCATGTCATCGTCGCCGCCACCGCCCTGGAGAAGGGGCTGCTCGCCTCGGTGGACACGCCGACGAGCAGCCCGGCCGTGTTCAACGTCCCCGACAGTACGGCCCGGTTCGCCGGGGATCCCGCCCACTGCACCGACGCGAGCCTGCGTACGGCCCTCCGCCACGCCTGCTCGAACGTCTTCGCGCGCCTGGCGGCCGACCTGGGCGGGGAGGCTCTGGCTGCCACGGCCGGCGCCTTCGGGTTCAACTGGGACACGATGGACATGCCGCTGCGGACCTGGGCGAGCACCTGGCCCGCGAAGCCCGGGAATCCGGCGCAGCTCGCGCTCACGGCCGACGGCCTCTTCGACACCAAGGCCACCCCCGTGCACATGGCGATGGTGATGGCCGCGGTCGGCAATGGCGGCACCCGGGTCCAGCCGCAGCTGGTGGCCGCAGGTGTGGGGCCGGCGCCCATGCCCGCCCGTCGCGCCGTATCCCGGCACACCGCGGACGAGCTGCGGTCCGCCATCGGCGACTCGGTGAACGCCTGGGTGCCCTCCGCCTCGGTCACCTGGGCCCTGGCGTCCGGCTCGGCCCGTGGCGGCCGCCCGCTGGCCGTCGCGGTCTGCCTGTCCACCCCCACCGACACCACTCAGGAGGCCGGGGGGATCGCCGCGCGGCTCGCCGGGGCGGCCGGCCGGTGACCCGGCGGCCCGTCCCGGCCGGGCCGCACGGACCGCCTTGCGCCGCTACTTGGGAGCCACCCGGCAGGCCTTGGCTGCGACGTCATTGGAGATGCCGGCCTGGACGAGGCTGGCGGAGCAGCTGGTCTGGTTGCCGATCTGGCCCTCGTAGCACGCCTGCTTGACGGCGTCCGAGACCTGCATCTTGGCCTGGGCGACGGCCTGTTCGCACTGCTGCATGTTCGCGTGGGCAGTGGGCCCCGCGAAGACGACGGCGCCGGCGGCGAGGGTCAGGCCGGCGAGGACGGTGGAGATACGAGCCGACGGACGCATGCGGATGCACCTGCTCTCTCGGTCGGTCACGGGATCGGCGAGTGCGCCGGACCACGGGCGGGGGCGACGCGGAGCAGCCTGTCCGAGGGGTGGCCGGCTCGACGCCACGGTCACCCTCGCCCTTTCGACGCTAGAGCACCCCACCCGTGCACGCACGTTCGGGCCGGCCGCACTGCCGTGGTCCGCAGGCGTCAGAAGACGACCAGGGACCGGCCGCCCTTGCCCGCGAGCATCGCGTCGAAGGCCGCCGGGATGCCCTCCAGACCGATCCGGTCGGTGACCAGGCCGGCCAGGTCGAGGCGGCCGGCGAGGGCGTGCTCGGCGAGGACCGGGAGGTCCCGGGCGGGGTCGGTGTTGCCGTAGACGCAGCCGGTGAGGGTCCGGGCGAAGTGGAAGATCTCCAGCGCGTGGAAGGAGACCTGCTGCTCCTTGCCGCCGATGCCGACGACGGTGGCGCGGCCGCCGCGCCGCGTGGACTCCCAGGCCGTCCGGATCGTCTCGGCGCGGCCGACGCATTCGATCGCCACGTCCGCGCCGTGGCCGCCGGTCAGGGCGCGGATCTGCTTGGCGGTGGTCTCGGAGGCGAGGACGAAGTCGGTGGCGCCGGCCGCACGGGCCAGTTCCTCCTTGGCCGGGGAGACGTCCACCGCGATCAGCGGGCCCGCCCCGGCGATACGGGCGCCCTGGAGCGCGGCCAGGCCGACGCCGCCCACGCCGAACACGGCCACCGACTCCCCGGGGCGCACCTGGGCGCTGTGGTGGACGGCGCCGTAGCCGGTGAGCACGGCGCAGCCGAGCAGGGCGGCTTCGGCGAGCGGGATGCCGGCGGGGGCGGGCAGCACGCAGTTGGCCGCGACGACGGTCTCCTCGGCGAACGCGGCGACGTTGAGGCCGGGGTGGAGGTCGGCGCCCCGGTCGTCCCGGGCGTAGACCGCGCCGACTCCGGTGAGCGCGTTGGCGCAGAGCCAGACCTCGCCGATGCCGCAGTGGTGGCACTGCCCGCAGGACGGCGCCCAGTTGAGGACCACTCCGTCGCCGGGGGCGACATGGGTGACGCCCTCGCCGACGGACACGACGGTGCCCGCGCCTTCGTGTCCGAGGACCGCCGGCACCGGGACCCGCATGGTGCCGTTGGTGAGGGAGAGGTCGGAGTGGCAGACCCCGGCGGCGGCGAGCCGGACCCGGACCCGGCCGGGGCCGGGCTCGGGCAGGACTATCTCCCGTATCTCCAGCGGTGCTCCGACGGCGGGCAGGATGGCGGCGCGGACCATGATGGCGATCTTCTCCGTCTGGGTGGGTGTCTGTGTGCCGGGGTGGTGGTCGGGCGGGCGGTGCGGGTCGGGCGGGCAGTGCGGTCGGGCGGGTGGTGCGGTCAGGCAGGTGGTGCGGTCAGGCAGGTGGTGCGGTCAGGCAGGTGGTGCGGTCAGAACTGCAGGGACTTGGTCTGGAGGTACTCGGCCAGGCCGTGCGGTCCGAGTTCGCGGCCCACGCCGGACTGCTTGAAGCCGCCGAAGGGGGCGAGGGGGTTGAAGCGGCCGCCGTTGATGTCCACCTGGCCGGTGTCCATCCGGCGGGCGAACGCGACGGCGGTCTCCTCGTCGGCCGCCCAGACCGCGCCGCCGAGGCCGTAGACGGTGCCGTTGGCGATCCGGAGCGCGTCCTCCTCGTCCTCGTAGCGCAGGATCGAGAGGACCGGGCCGAAGATCTCCTCCTGGGCGATGGTCATCTCGGGGGTGACGTCCGCGAAGACCGTGGGCGCGACGAAGTAACCCCGGTCGTGCGGCGCGTCGGGGCCGCCGGCGACGAGGCGGGCACCCTCCTCGACCCCCTTGTCGATGTAGCCGCGGACCCGGTCCCGCTGCTTGGCGTTGATCACCGGGCCGAGGCGGGTCCCGGTCTCGCGCGGGTCGCCGACCGGGTAGCCGGCGACCGCCTCCGCGGCCAGGGCCACGGCTTCCTCGTACCGGTCGCGGTGGACCAGCATGCGGGTGAGGGCGTTGCAGCTCTGGCCGGAGTTGTTCATGACGTGGCCGACGCCGGTGGCGACGGCCTTGGCGAGGTCGGCGCCGGGCAGGATGACATTGGCCGATTTGCCACCCAGTTCCAGGGCGACCCGCTTGACCGCGGCGCCGGCGGTGGCACCGATGAGCCGGCCGACGGCGGTGGAGCCGGTGAAGGAGACGAGGTCGACGTCCGGGTGGGCGGCCAGCGCCTGTCCGGCGACCGGGCCGGTGCCGGTCACCAGGTTGAACACGCCGGCCGGAACACCGGCCTCGTGGACGGCCTCGGCGAAGAGCTGCGCGGTCAGCGGGGTGTCCTCGGCGGGCTTGAGGACGACCGTGCAGCCCGCCGCGAGAGCGGGTGCCACCTTGGCAACGATCTGGTGCAGCGGGTAGTTCCAGGGCGTGATGGCGCCGACGACCCCGACGGGGGCGAGGAGCACGGTGGAGTTCCCGATGCGCTCCTCGAAGGGGTGCGCGGCGGCGATCTCGGCGAACGAGGAGGCCACCGCGACCGGAGCCCCGACGTGCACCATCTCGGAGAAGCCGAGCGGTGCGCCGAGCTCGGCGGTGATCAGCTCGGCGAACTCCTTCTTGCGGGCCACCAGGACGTCGCGTACGGCGGCGATCCGGGCGGCGCGTTCGGCGGGCGGAGTGGCCGCCCAGCCGGGGAAGGCCTCACGGGCCGCCCGTACCGCCGCGTCCACGTCCTCGGCGCTGCCGGCCGGGACACCGGCGAGGACCTGCTCGTCCGCCGGGTTCACGACCTCGATCCGGTCGCGGCCGGCGGCGGGCCGCCATTCCCCGCCGATGTACATGCCGTCGTGGGCCTTCATGGGCTTCCTCCCGGACCGATGCGCGATGGACGACCGATGTGCAATGAAACTACCTCGCCGACACCCTACGGATGAGCGGCGCCGGTTTTCTTCACGGCGGCCTCAGATGATGCCGAAAAGCATCCCTGCGGCGAGTACCACCAGGGAGGTCAGGGCGGCCCATTTCACCGTGAACCGGGTGTGGTCGCCGAATTCCACCTTGGCCATGCCGACGAGCACGTAGACGGCCGGGACCAGCGGGCTGGACATGTGGAGGGCCTGGCCGACCAGGGAGGCGCGGGCGATCTCCAGCGGGGACACCCCGTGGGCGGCCCCGGCCTCGGCGAGCACCGGCAGGACGCCGAAGTAGAAGCCGTCGTTGGACATGAAGTAGGTGAGCGGCAGGCTCAGCAGGCCGGTGACCAGGGCCATGTGCGGGCCCATGCCCTCGGGGACGGCGTCCACCAGCCAGTCGGCCATCTGCTTGACCATGCCGGTGCCGGTGAGGACCCCGGTGAAGACGGCTGCGGCGAAGACCATGCCGGCGACGTTGAGGACGTTCTCGGCGTGGGCGGCGATGCGCTCCTTCTGCTCGGGCATCCGCGGGAAGTTGACGGTGAGCGCGAGGGCGGCGCCGAGGAGGAACAGCACCGGGATGGGGAGCAGTTCCATGATCATGGCGGTGAGCAGGGCGATGGTGAGTCCGGCGTTGAACCAGTAGAGCCGGGGGCGCAGGGTGGCGCGGTTCGGGTCCAGACCCCGGAAGTCCTCGTCCTCGTCCTCGCCCTCCGGGGCGGGTCCCGGACGGCCGTCCGCCGCGCCGGCGGCCTTGGCAGGTGCGGCTGCGGAGCCCGGGGCGGATCCGGAGCAGGGTGCGGTTCCGGAGCCCTGCGCCACTGCGGAGCCCGCTGCGGCTGCCGAAGCCGGCGCGCTCCCGGTGCCGCCGGCCGCGACCGGCACCTCCTCCTCGACCTCGCCCGGCATGACCAGGGACCCGACCCGGCGGCGCTCGCGCACGCCGAGGACGTAGGCGAGGACGAAGACGAAGACGAGGCCGACGGCCAGGGCGGGGATCATCGGGACGAAGATGTCGGCGGCGTCCAGCTTGAGCGCGGTGGCCGCGCGGGCGGTGGGGCCGCCCCAGGGCAGGGTGTTCATGACGCCGTTGGCGGTGGCGGCCACACCGGTCATCACCACCAGGCTCAGGCCGAGCCGTTTGTACAGCGGGTACATGGCCGAGACCGTGATCATGAAGGTGGTGGAGCCGTCGCCGTCGAGGGAGACCACCGCGGCGAGCACCGCGGTGCCGACGACCACGCGCATCGGGTCGGCCTTGCAGAAGCGCAGGATGCCCCGGACGATCGGGTCGAACAGGCCGACGTCGATCATCACACCGAAGTAGACGATGGCGAACATCAGCATGGCGGCGGTCGGGGCGAGCTTTCCGACGCCTTCGATGACGTAGTCCCCCAGGTGCGCGCCCTGGCCGGCGGCGACGCAGAAGAGGGCGGGGACGATGACGAGGGCCGCTATGGGCGACATCTTTTTCATCATGATCAGGACCAGGAACGTCGCGATCATGGCGAAACCGAGGATGGTCAGCATGCAGGGAAGGTAAGGAGCGCACTCACCGGCCAACAAGGGGTGAGCGCGTGAGCAATACGAGCAAAACCCCAGCTCAGGGCAGGGGTACGGGCGGCGGGGAGGTCAGTCCAGGACCCGGGCCAGATAGGCGTGCATCATGGCGCGGGTCTCGTCGACGATGTGCCGGTCGCCCGCCGGATCGGACCGGAAGGCGAGCTGGATCAGGGCGTCGGTGGCCTCGACCGCGACCAGCACGGCACGCCCCAGCACCTCGTCCGCGACCAGGCCGAGGTGGGCGCAGAGCAGCTCGGTGAGCCGCGCCGCGACCAGCAGGTTGGGGTCCGTGACGGGCCCTTCGGCGCCCTCGGGCGGCGGTGCGGGCACCCCGAAGTCCACGAGCACGAAGCCGGGCACGCTCCGCTTCATCGCCAGGTACTCGTCGAGCACCGCGTCGACCACGGGCCGCCAGTCGGTGGCCGGGAGCTCGGCGAGCCGGTCGGCGATGCCCTGGGCGTAGCGGTCGAGGTTGCGGTGGGCCAGGGCGTCGGCCATGGCCCGCTTGTTGCCGAAGAAGCGGTAGACGGAGCCGATGGGCACGCCGGCGCGCACGGCGACGGCGCGGGTGCTGAGGTTCTCGTAACCGGTCTCGTCGAGCAGCTCCGCGCATGCGTCGAGGATCCGGGCGAGCCGGTCGGCGCTGCGCTGCTGGATCGGGGCGCGGCGGAGGGAATGGGCGGGAGGCACTGCTGGCACGGGGTCCATCATGCCGCTCCTCGTTGTGGATCAGTTCAGCAGGAGGCCTATTCCGCCGACGGTGTAGACGATCATCAGCGCGAACAGGGGGAGCTGGCCCGCGACGGCCCGGGCGGGCGGGAGGAGCCGGACCGAGCGGTCGTGGGCGGCGACCACGCCGAGGACGTGGCCGGTGACGACGGCGGTGACCTGGAGGGCGGCCAGGGCGCCGGGGCCCAGGGGTGGGACGGGCGGAGGGGCGTTGTCAGTGCCGAGTGCCATGCTTACGGTGCGTGGCCCTTCGGTCACCAGGAGGGAGAAGTAGTGGGCGACGAGATAGCCGAGGGCGATCGGCACGAGTGAGTGCGCGAAGGCGGTCAGGGGGCCGGGGAGCGGGCCGGAGACCAGGCGGGTGGCCGCGGCGCACAGGCAGTGGAGGGCGGCGACGAGCGCGACGGCGCCGAGGAGTCCGAGCGTGGCCGTGGGGACGCGGCCGAGGGGGGAGGTCTGGACGGTGTTGATCCAGGAGGGGGTGTCGGAGAAGCCGTCGTAGGCGGTGGATCCGAGGAGGACGCAGACGGTGGCGACGAGTCCGGGCCGCTCGGGCGTCGAGTCGAGTCCGTGGAAGGGGTTACGGAGGACCAGGCGGCCGTCGCTGCGGCGGCCGAGGGGGGACAGCCGGGCGAGCAGGCCGGAGTACACCTCGAAGGCGTCGCCGTGGCCGAACCAGCGCTCGCCGTAGCGGGCGGCGAGCAGCAGCTGGACGGTGGCGTAGAGGACGAGTGCGGTCAGGAGGGTGGTGGCGGACGCCGGGTCGGGGGCGACGAGCTCCAGCCAGGTGAAGCCCAGCAGTCCGGCGGCCGCGGGCCGGGTGCCGAGGGCGGCGGGCACCGGGCGGGCGGGTGCGGGGCGGACCGGGCCGGCAGGGCGGGCCGGGCCGGCAGGGCGGGCCGGGTCGGCAGGGCGGGCCGGGTCGGCAGGGCGGGCCGGGTCGGCGGGGCGGGGGTCGTGGCGCGGGAGGTGGGAGCGCAGTCGGGAGAGCGGGCGGGCCGAGAGGGAGTGGAGGGTGCGGAGCGGGTTGAGCAGGCGCCAGACGGGGCCGAGGAGGAGGGAGGCGGGGACCAGGCCGACCCAGAAGAGCACGTAGACCGCGCCGGGGGCGGGATTGCGCGCGGGGTCGTCGGGGCCGAACAGGAGGTGCAGCACGACGAAGGCGGCGGCGGCCAGGCCGAGGGCCCGCAGGGCGGTGCGGGTCCGCGGGGCGTCGGCGAGGCGCTGGATCCGGTCGGGGAGGGCGAGGCCGGAGCGGTCGCCGCGGAAGCGGGAGGTGGACCAGAGCAGGCCGAGGGCCAGGAAGGAGACGAACAGGGCGGTGAAGGCGCCGGCGAACGCGTAGAAGGGGGAGATCGGCAGGTCGTGGGTGGAACCCACACCGTGCGCCAGGAACCGGCCGGGGCCCGGCCCGGGCGGCAGGACCGGCACGGCGAGCGGATCCGGTAGGGCGGGCGGATCCGGTAGGGCGGGCGGATCCGGCGGGGCGGGCATGCCGGTGCCGGACGGGACGGTCACGGTCGGCACCCGGGTCACCGGACCACGAGCTGGGCGAGGACCAGGCCGGATTCGTGGGTCTCGACCTCGAACAGGCCCGTGCGGTCGACGGCGAGGAGGAGGGTGGCCTCCTGGCCCGGCGGCAGGGCGAGTTCGCGGTCGTAGCCGTGGACGTGCAGGGTGTCCGCGCGGTCGCTGGTGACGCGCAGGGCCACGCTCTGGCCGCGTTTGAGCTCGGTGCGGCCGGGCGCCGGGCTGACCTTGCCGTCGCGGACCGAGACCGTGACGGTCCGGTCGGCCGTCGCGCCGCCGGATGCCGCGCCGCCGGATGCCGCGCTGCCGGGCGCCGTGCTGCCCTGCGGGGCGCCGCCCGGCGGCGGGGTCGCCGTGCTCGTGAGCGGGGCGGGTGCGTCGTGGCTGTGGGCGGGCGGGCCGCCCGCGGTGGCGGTGAGCTGCGCCGTGGCCTCGACCGGCTTGCCCGCGACCGCCCACGCCGTGTGGTCGTCGGCGTAGAGGCGGACGGTCAGGGTGTGCGGGCCCGGGGGCACCTGCGCGGCCGGCAGGTGGTACCAGGGGCCGTACAGCCTGGCCAGCTTGCGGCCGTCGAGCTCCAGGTGCGCGTGGCCCGTTCCCGGGAGGGCCGCGCCGCCGGTGCTGTCGGGGGTGAACCGGAAGTTCTGCACGGCGAGTTGGAGGTTCCAGCCGTCCTCGGTGTCGGCGCGGAGGCTGAGCCGGACCTCGGGCGCGCCGGCGGCCGGGACCTCGCGGAAGCGGTGGCCGGCCGCGTCCTCGGCGTCCAGCAGGGTGCCGGTGCTGCCGGACGCCTGCTCGTGGCTGGTGCCGGGCTTGTGGTGGGTGGTCGGCCGCCCTCCGCAGCCCGCCGCCCCGCCGGCGGCGAGCAGCAGCACCACGGCGAGCAGGGCCGCGGCCGTGCGGGTCCGGCGGAACGGCGTGCGGCAGGCGCCATGGGCACCACAGGCGCTACAGACGCCACGAGTGCCGCAGGCATCACTGATGTCCGGCCGGCCGTTCATGCGGCTCCCTCCGGGGCCCCGGGCGTTCCGTCCCCGGGCGTTCCGTCCCCGGGCGTCCCGTCGCCCCGGGCGGCCGGTCCGGGCCTGCGGGCGGCCTGGGCGTCGGGGCCCGAGCCGCGGGCGGGCGGGGTGGGGGGCGCCGCGGTGTCCAGGGCCGGGGCGGGGCCGGCCGGGACCGGGACGCGGTCGCCGGACGGAGGGGGGTCGGACGGGCCGGCGGGGTCCTGGGGGGTGCCGTCGGGGCGGGCGGCGGCGATCACCGCCCAGAGCACCCACACCACGGCCACCGGGCCGCGGATCCAGGCCGGGCCCACCGGGATCCACGGGATCATCAGCACGGCCTTGTCGAAGGCGTCCAGCAGGGTGAGGGCGCCCAGGAGCAGGGTCAGCCGGGCGAGCCAGGGGCGGGAGCGGCGCAGGGCCAGGCCGGTGCCGGTCCACCACAGGCCCTGCAGGAGCAGTGCCAGGGCGGGCACGGGGGTGCCGGTCAGGGACATGGTGGAGCCCGCCACGTCCAGGGCCAGGCCGGCCGCGCCCGCGGCGAACGAGGCGGTGCCGAGCGGGTCGCGGCGCAGGCGGCGCCACCACAGGGTGCCGCCGACGAGCAGCAGGACCGCGCCCGCGGCCAGCGCGATCTGGGTCTCCACCCGTTCCAGGCCGCGGGCGCCGTACCAGTCGCAGCCGGCCGGCAGGCGGCGCGCCTGCACGTTGTAGTCCGCGCAGACCAGGAGCTGGACCAGCTTCACCGGTTCGCCGACCAGCCGGGCCGAGGCGCCGGAGACCTCGCCGCGCGCCGCCCCGCACTCGGGCAGGGTGCCGGGGGTGGAGCCGTCCGGCCCGTTCTGCCAGCAGTTGCGCCTGCCCTGGCCGTCCCACCACACGTCCATGCCGTTGGGGCGGGAGGCCCCGGCCTTGTCCCGGCCGAGGACGTTGCCCGCGTACCGGTTGTGGTGGGAGGTGTCGGCCTGCTTGGACCACTTCTCCTCGCCGCGGATGAAGGCGGGCACGGCGGAGAGGAAGAACGCGGCGCGCCGGTGGCCGTAGACCCAGTTGTCCTCGTAGATGTTCCAGTTCCCGCCGGCGGTGATGATGCCGGTGCCGGGGGGCATGGAGATCTGCGGGCAGACCACGCCCTGCTCGTACCCGCGGTCCACGGGGGCTTTGGCGCAGGTGCCGTCCGCCACGTACCGGTAGTAGTCCTGGTTGTTGTCGTGGATCAGGTTCCGCTCGAACTTGGCGTGGTTCTGCGGGAGTCCGGGGTGGCCGGGGAAGGCGCTGTCCATCGAGGCGCCGCCCATGTTCCGGTCGAACTCGTTGTCGTGGACCCAGACCGAGTCTCCTGCGGTGCCGGAGTATCCGACCATGTTGTGATGGCTGCGGCAGCCGGTGATCTCGATGGAGTAGCGGGGCACGTCGTAGCCGCGGCCGTCGTTGATGTTCGAGGCGCTGCCGGGGTAGATGCCCGAGTCGCCGTTCCCGTAGGACTCGCAGTTCCGGTAGAGCCCGTGGTCGCTGGCGAAGGTGAGGAAGCCGTACTCGTCGTTCCAGCGGGTGAGCACGTCGTCGATGACGAAGCCGTCCCCGGCGAGGACGTAGAGCGAGTTGAAGGTCGTGCGCTGGGCGGTGAAGTTGCGGAAGTAGATCCCGTTCGACTTGTCCGCCCGGATCGCGTTCAGCTTCCGGTACTTGGCGTCGACGACCACGTCCAGCCGGGATGCGCCCGTACCCTCGATCTGCAGGTCCGTCTTGCCGAGGATGGCGACCAGGTTCTGGTTGTGCGGGCAGCGGGCCTGCTGCTCGTAGCCGAGGATCTGGTAGCCGAAGGAGGACTTGGGCGCCTCCAGTGCGGCGCACTCCCCCGCCGGTTCGGGCAGCGAGGGCTCCTCCTCGTAGAGCCCGGGCAGGATCGCGATGTTCATGCCCGGCCGGTCCACCCTGTCGACGGCCTGCTGGAGGTGCCGGAAGCCCCCGCTCTGGCAGCGGGCGAAGAGGTCCAGGTTGCGCTGCCGCAGCTCCGCCGGGAAAGCGGATATCCGCTTCTCGAAGTCGGCCCGGTCGGCCTTGCAGACGATGAGGTCGGGTTCGCCCGTGCGGTACCGGGGAACGGAGCCCGAGCCGTCGGGGAAGGTGACCGGGCGCTCCTCGTGCGCGCGGGCGGCGGGCGCGGCCGCGAGCACCGCCAGTACGGCGAGGAGCAGGGCGAGGAGGGCGGCGGGCAGGGCGGCGGCGGGCGCCGCCGGCACGGCAGGGAACCTGCGGGTCCACGACATGCGCGAGAGAGTAGAGCAATGTTCATCTTTTGTGAGCCCCTCGCGCACGCCGAAATTCCCGCATGCCCGGGACGCCGGAATTTCCGCCGTTGACGCGGCGGGCACGGAATCCTACTGTCGACCATAGGATTCCTCGACGGAGCGGGAGCGAACGCATGACGAGCGCCAGCGGCAACGGCAGCGAGCAGGCCAGGAAGACGGCGGAGGGGCTGACGTACCTCTCCGGCTTCGGCAACGAACACAGCTCGGAGGCCGTCCCCGGGGCACTCCCCCCGGGCCGCAACTCCCCCCAGGTCGCCCCCCTCGGCCTCTACGCCGAGCAGCTCAGCGGCAGCGCGTTCACCGAGCCGCGGGCGAGCAACCGCCGCTCCTGGCTCTACCGGATCCGCCCGTCGGCGGCCCACCCGCCCTTCACCCGGACCGACAACGGAGGGCTGCGCACCGCGCCGTTCACCGAGACCGTGCCCGACCCCAACCGGCTCCGCTGGAACCCGCTGCCGGACCCGGCGCCCGGCACCGACTTCCTGGCCGGCCTGTGGACCCTCGGCGGCAACGGCGACGCCACCCAGCGCACCGGCATGGCCATCCACCTCTACACCGCCAACACGTCCATGACCGACCGGGTGTTCAGCGACTCCGACGGCGAGCTGCTGATCGTCCCCGAGCGCGGCGGCCTGCTGATCCGCACCGAGCTCGGCCTGCTGCACGCCGAGCCCGGCCACGTGGCGCTGATCCCGCGCGGCGTGCGCTTCCGGGTCGAGCTGCTCGACACCGACGGCGAGCCGGCCCGCGGCTACGTCTGCGAGAACTACGGGCAGCCCTTCGAGCTGCCGGAGCTGGGGCCGATCGGCGCCAACGGCCTCGCCAACGCCCGGGACTTCCGCGCGCCGGTGGCGGCGTACGAGGACGTGGAACGGCCCACCGAGGTGATCAACAAGTTCTGCGGCAACCTCTGGTCCGCGACGTACGACCACTCCCCGCTGGACGTGGTCGCCTGGCACGGCACGCACGTCCCGTACGTCTACGACCTGCGCCTGTTCAACGTGATCGGCACCATCAGCTACGACCACCCCGACCCGTCGATCTTCACCGTGCTGACCTCGCCCTCGGACACCCCGGGCCTGGCGGGAGTGGACTTCGTGGTGTTCGCGCCGCGCTGGCTGGTCGGCGAGGACACCTTCCGCCCGCCGTACTTCCACCGGAACGTGATGAGCGAGTACATGGGCCTGATCGAAGGCGCCTACGACGCCAAGGCCGAGGGCTTCGTGCCGGGCGGCGGCTCGCTGCACAACATGATGTCCGCGCACGGCCCGGACCGGGAGACCTTCGACCGGGCGAGCGCCGCCGAGCTCAAGCCGCAGAAGATCGACGACGGCCTGGCCTTCATGTTCGAGACCCGCTGGCCGGTCACCGCCACCGCGCAGGCGGCCGGTGCGGACCACCTGCAGCGCGGATACGACGACGTCTGGCAGGGACTGGAACGGCACTTCCGCGCCTAGGATTCCTGCACGACGCCCCACCCGTACGGAGAAATCCCCGTGACCGCCTTCGCCCCCGACTCACTGGTGCTCAACCGGAAGCTGCCGCTCTGGTACCAGGTGTCGCAGTCCCTGCGCGCCTCGATACTGGGGCGCACCCCGGACGCCTCGCTGCGCCTGCCCACCGAGGAGCAGCTGGCCGGGCACTACGGGGTGAGCGTGCTGACCATGCGGCAGGCGCTGAAGGAGCTGGAGCAGGAGGGGCTGATCACCCGGCACCGGCGGCGCGGCACCTTCATCGAGCCGGGGGCGCAGCGCGGCGCGCCGGTACGGCTGCTGGGCTCGGTCGACGCGATCGTGGCCCAGCAGTCCGGCGAGCTCACCACGGTCCTCGGGCACGGGCCGGGACCGGTGCCGGGGGACCTCGCCGAGTACTTCCCGGACGCCGCCGAGGTGGTCACGTACCGGCGGCTGCGCCGCGACGGGACCACCGGCGAGCCGACGAACTGGGCGGAGAACGCGGTGCTCCCGGAGCTGGCCGGGGCGGTGGACGTGGCCGATCTGGAGCGCTGGCCGATGACCAAGGTGCTCCGGGACGTGGTGGGGGTGCGGATCAGCCGCATCACCGACACCGTGGAGGCCCGGCTGGCCGACCCGGTCACGGCGGAGCTGCTGGAGGTACCGCTGCTCAGCCCGATCCTGCACTACACGGGCGTGACGTACGACGAGGACGGCCGGGTGGTGGACGTCGCACGGATCCGCTACCGCGGCGACCGGTTCTCCTTCACGGTGACGGTCGACGCGCACTGACGTCGGCCGTTCTTGGAGTCCGGGGTTCCGGCGGGCCCCGCGGGCTCGGCGGCGCGGTGTCTTGCGGCTCGGGGTCCCGCGGTCGGCGTCGCCCGGTCAGGACTCCTCGTCCGACTCCGCGGCCCGCTCGCCCTCGGCCTGGGAGGGCGTGGTCCGCTTGACGTCGGGGTGGTGGTGTTCCCGGTACTCCTTCTCGTCCATGTCCTCGTCCAGGCGCTCTCCTTCGGCCTGGGACGGGGTCGAGTATTCGTCGTACTGGCTCATGGCCGCCCTCCTCGGTCGGACCGGTCGGAACATGTGCCCACAAAACGAGCGTAACGCTCCGGGGTCACCCGGACAGGTCCACCGCTCCCCCCTACCATCTGGCGGGTGACGACGGACGCGCCCCTGCTGGACGATCTGATGCCCTGGTCGGTGGCTCCGCTGCGGCTGGGCCGGTCCTGGCCGGCCGCCGCCGATCCTGCGACCCTGCGGGCCCGCTGGGCTGCACTGACCGCCGCCGGGGGTGCGGAGCACGAGCGGCTGTTCCGGCCGAGCCGGGCCCGTACGCCGGCCGCCGGAGCGGCGGCGCTGCCCGGGCAGCGGGCCGGGACGGGCCCCTTCGCGCAGGCCCCCGGGGCGTGCCCGGAGCCGGTGCGGGTGCTGACCGGGCCGTTCCACGAGGAGTGGCTGCTGCCCGACCAGCGGGTCATCGACGCGGCCCGGCCGGAGCTGTGGCGGGTCTTGGACGGGCACCAGCTGTTCGTGCTGGAGGCCGAGCCCCTGGTCACCGTCCATCTGCCGGCCGGGCGGCCGGGCCGGGTCCGGCCGCTGCACCGCCGTCCCGGCGGCACCGAGCCGAACCTGGCGCCGGGCCTGCTCGCCTTCCTGGGCGGGCGCCACGGGACCGGGGTGACCGCGGAGGAGGTGCTCGCCTGGGTGCTGGCCGCCGGCCGGCCCGGCCCGCGCGGGTACGAGGTCCCGCTCGCGGCCGACCCCGGGCGCTGGCGGGCCGGGGTGGAGCTGGGGCGCCGCATCCTGACGGTGCGGCTGCGCGGGGCCCGGGCGTGGGCCGGGGCTTCGGGCGGGGAGCCCCCGAGGCTGCCGGGCGGGCGGCGCCCCTACGTCCGCGCCGCGCTCCCGGCCCGGCCGGAGGGGCCGGCGTACGACGCGGAGACGGAGACCCTGCACCTCGGCGGCGGGCGGATCGCACCGGTGCCGGCGGAGGCGTGGGCGTACGAGGAGCGCGGCGTCCGGGTGCTGGAGGGGTGGTTCGCGGCCCGGACCGCCTACCGGACGGCGGACGGCCTGGAGGCGTTCGGCCCGGCCGAGTGGCCGCAGGCGTGGACCTCGGAGCTGCTGGGCCTGATCACCACCTTGTCCCTGCTGGCCGGACTGGCGCCGGAGCGGGCCGCGTTCACCCCGGGGGCGGAGATCACGGCGGCGGAGCTGGCGGCGGCGGGCGTCCTGCCGCCGCCGCGGCGGACGCGGCGGCCGGCCTCGGTCCTGGACCACCGCGAGGAGGGCCCGGGCGGGCAGATCGCCCTGCTGTAGGCGGGTGGTTCGCCTTGCTGTGGGCGGCGGTTCGCCCTGCTGCAGCCGGGCGGATCTCCCGCCTGCAGGCGAGCGGTTCGCCCCGCCGCAGCCGGGCGGTTCGCCCTGCCACAGGGGCGCATCGCCCACGGACCGGCCCCGCCTGCGGGCAGGGGGCGGCCACTCGGGGGGTGACAACCCCCCGTCCCACCCGGTAGGCAGGCCCCATGCCCACCGAACCGGTTCCGCAGCCCCTCCCGCTGGACGGCATCACCGTCGTCGCCGTGGAACAGGCCGTCTCCGCCCCCTTCGCCACCCGCCAGCTCGCCGACCTCGGCGCCCGCGTGGTCAAGGTGGAACGCCCCGACGGCGGCGACTTCGCGCGCGGCTACGACACCGCGGCCCACGGCCTGGCCTCGCACTTCGTGTGGGCCAACCGGGGGAAGGAATCGATCGCCCTCGACCTGAAGGAGCCGCGCGGCCGCGAGGTGCTGGAGCAGCTGGTCTCCGGAGCCGACGTCTTCGTGCAGAACCTCGCGCACGGGGCGGCGGCCCGGCTCGGTCTGGACGCCGCCGCGCTCACCGCGCGCCACCCGCGGCTGGTCGCCGTGGACATCTCGGGCTACGGCCCGGAGGGCCCGTACGCGCACAAGCGGGCCTACGACATGCTCGTGCAGTGCGAGGCCGGACTGGTCTCGGTGACCGGCACCCCGGACCGTCCGGTCAAGGCGGGCATCCCGGCGGCCGACATCGCCGCGGCGATGTACGCGTTCTCGGGGGTGCTCGCGGCGCTGCTGCGGCGCGGGACGACCGGGCGCGGCGGGCCGGTGGAGGTGTCGATGCTGGACGCGCTGGCCGAGTGGATGGGGCATCCGCTGCACCACACCATGCACGGCGGGGAGCAGCCGGCCCGGACCGGGCTGGGGCATGCGGTGATCGCCCCGTACGACGCGTACCGGACGGCGGACGGCGGCGAGGTGCTGCTCTCCGTGCAGAACGACCGGGAGTGGCGCCGGCTGGCCGAACAGGTGCTGGGGCGGCCCGAGTTGGCCGGGGATGCGGCGTACGCGACGAACCCGGCGCGGACCGCGAACCGGGAGAAGACCGACGCGGTGGTGGCGGAGGCCCTGGCCGGGCTGGGCACGACGGAGGCGATCGGCCGCCTGGAGGCGGCGGGGATCGCCTGCGCCCGCCTCAACTCGGTTGCGGACCTGGCGGGACACCCCCAGCTGGCGGCACGGGACCGCTGGCGGGAGGTGGACTCCCCGGCCGGGCCGCTGCGGGCCCTGCTGCCGCCGATCGGGCTGCCGGGCGGCGCGGCACCGCGCATGGGCGCGGTGCCAGCGCTCGGCGAACACACCGACGCGTTGCTGCGCTCCCTGGGGATGACGGAGACGCAGATCACGGCGCTGCGCCGGGACGGTGTGGTCGCCTGAGGCCTGGGACGGAGGTGTGTGCCGGATGCAGCCGGACCGTTACGAGCGGCGGCTGCCGAGGAGCGTACGACGCAGTCGGCGCAGCGGGGCGAACAGCGCGACGCGTGCGCTGCGGCTCCGCTGGACGTGCGTGTGGTCGCGCGAGGTCAGTTCACGCATCAGCAGGGTCGCCTCGGCCGCCTCGCGCTGCGGGACGGCGGGGCCGCCGAGCACAGCGAGGTGACGGTCGAGGCGCGAGCTGGTCGCGCTGCTGCCGCAGGTGATGGCAGGCACACGAGGTGGCCTGCTGCGCATTGCTATCTGTTCCATGTCTCTCCCCACCCGTAAGAAGGCACCCGGCCCGGGCAGGTTAACCCTATCGCCCCGGCGTCGCAGTCGGGTATCCCGGTCGTGTGAATTACCCCTGTTTCGTGCGGGAGTTGACGGTTACTCAGTGGAGTCATCCGTTACTCTCCGCACAAACCGGACTGTTCGGCGAGTTTTGGCACGACCGGCGCCACGACCGACGAACCGGTATAACGTGGAGTGATCGGACCGCTACCCACGGGGGGCCTCGTATGGGCGGAGATCTGAGCCGGGATCCGGACGCACGGCCGGGCGGGACGGAGCGGGTCCTGGGCAGCCGCTACCGGCTGCTGGAGCCCCTGGGCGAGGGCACCACCGACCTGGTGTGGCGGGCCCGCGACGAGAGCCTGGGGCGGGAGGTCGCGGTCAAGGAGGTCCGGGTGCCGGCCGGGACGGACCCGGTGGACGCCCGGCGGCTGTACGCCCGGCTGGAGCGGGAGGCCAGGGCCGCGGCGCAGGTCTCGCACCGCGGGGTGGTCCGGGTGCACGACGTGGTCACCGAGGGCGGCCGGCCGTGGATCGTGATGGAACTGGTCCGGGGGCTGTCCCTGGCCGAGGTGCTGGCGGCGGACGGGCCGCTGCCGCCGCAGCGGGTCGCGCACCTCGGGGAGCAGCTGCTGGTCGCGCTGTGCTCCGCGCACGAGGCGGGGGTGCTGCACCGGGACGTCAAACCGGGCAACGTCCTGGTCGGCAACGACGGCCGGGTGATGCTGGGCGACTTCGGGATGGCCCGGTCGAACTCCTCGGGGACCGCGTTCCTCGCCCCGGAGCGGCTCGCCGGCCGGGCCCCGGGCCCCGAGTCGGACCTGTGGTCGCTGGGCGCACTGCTCTGGACGGCGGTCGAGGGGAGCCCGCCACCGCGCGACGGAGCGGGTCCGGTGGCGGCCGGGGCGCACCGGGCGGGCCCGCTGGCGCCCGTACTGGAGGGGCTGTTGCGGGCGGATCCCGCGGACCGGCTGCCGGCCGCGGAGGCCGCCCGGATGCTGCGGGTGGTGGGCGCGGGCGGGACCGTACGGGCCTCCGGCGGGCCGGAGTCCGGGCCCGGCGGCGGCGCCGGCGCGGCCGCCGGGAGCGAGCGGGACGGTGGTGCCGGTGGTGCCGGCAGCCCCGGTGGTGGCGCCCCGGCGACGGCGCCGCCCGAGGGGGCGGTGCCGCGCCGGGCCGGTCTGGTGCTCACGGCCGGGGTGCTGGTGCTGCTGGCCGCGCTGGTGGCGCTGATCTGGCTGCTGGTGACCTGAGGAGCGGGGCGCGGACGCCTCGCGTTGAGCGGACGCTCCACGCTGCGCGGCGCTCCGCACTGCGCGGACGCCCCGCCGGGGGCTCAGGCGGGGGCTCAGGCGGCGTTGGTGAAGACGGGCAGGTAGCCGCCGGAGTGGCCGGCCGCGGTCGGGTGGTACGACTCGCCGATGTTGGTCCAGTTGAGGCTGTGCAGCCACGCGCTGCCGGAACAGATCTCGTGGCCGGTGAAGGCGCCGACGACGGATGCGAAGGCGAACCCGTGGTCGGCGGCCCGCTTGGCGACCGCGGCGTTCAGATGGTCGGCCGCGCCGTTGATGGCGGTCCGCTCACCCTCGCTGAGACCGGCGATGCAGCTGCCGCCCAGCTTGTAGAAGCGCGGATAGCCGATGACGACCACGCGGGCGGACGGGGCCTTGGCCCGGATGGCGTTGTAGACCTGGTCGAGCTTGCCGGGCAGGGTGGTGTCGACGTACGCCTTGGCCTGGTTGACGCGGCTGACGCAGGAGGACTCGGACTGCAGCACACAGGTCGTCATGACGTCGGAGAATCCGGCGTCGTTGCCGCCGACGGTGATGCTGACCAGGTCGGTGCCGCTGTTGAGCGGGCCGAGCTGGTTGGCCAGGACGTCACCCGTCCGGGCGCCCGAGCAGGCGGTGAAGGAGAAGGTCTGCGGGGAGTGGGCGGCGGCCCACAGCGCCGGGTACGCGCGCGGGGTCCGCTTGCAGTCGCCGCTGGCGCCGTCGTAGCTGCCGGCGCCGACGCCGGAGGAGTACGAGTCGCCGAGTGCGACGTAGCCGAAGTCGGCCTGGGGTGCGGCGGCGGCCGTACCGGCGCCGAACAGGGCTGCTCCGGCGGCCAGGAGCAGTGCCGAGGTTAAGGAAGCGAAGCGCGACAATCTCATGAGTGCGGCTCCTTGTGGGGGTTGACCGACGAGTGGGTGGCTCGTCTCGTCCGTCGTACCGGGAGCCGGGGGCTTCAGGAAGTGTCCATGCCAAGAATCTTCGGCGAGGACATGGCGTGGGGGCGGGGGCGGAATCTTCACCCGCGAAGCGTTTGAAGAGGGAAGTCACGCACCCGATCCGGCGAACGAACCCCGGAAACACGGGTGCACGAGGGCAGTCCGTGCCGGATCATGGGCGCCATGCCAGACACTCCGGGCGACATGCCGGGCCCCCCGCCGAGCGACCGCGACCCCGACCGCGACCGCGACCCCCGCAACGCCCTGCCGATCCGGCTCACCGTCGACGACAGCGATTCGCCCTCGGACGTGGTCGACGCCCTGTTCCTCGGCCGGTTCGCCTCCGGCGAGCAGCCGTACTCGCACAGCGTCACCATCGAGCGGGTCAAGGCCGGCGCCACCCTGCTGCCGCCCGCCGCAACCGTGCTGCGCGCGGCGCGCGACACCGACCGCAGCGCCACCCTCGCGGAGGGCGAGGGCTGGACGATGCTGGTGTCCCGCTGGAGCCGGGGCGCGGACGTGACGGTGACCGCGGTCAGCGACGAGCTGGCGGAGCGGGTGCTCGGCGAGGCGACGGAGGGCGCGCAGGACGAGCCCGAACCGCAGCCGGAGAACGTCACCATGGGCTTCTGGTACGTCTCTCCCAGGCGCGGCCCGTACCGTACGACGCGTCAGATCGGCGCCGGGACCTGGGCGGAGGTGCGGGCGAACTACACCGCGCCGGTGGCCGGGGCGATGGACCGGCTGATGAAGATCACCCCGGACGACATCGCGGGCCGTCTGCTGCTGCTCCACGGGCCGCCGGGCACGGGCAAGACCTCGGCGCTGCGCACCCTGGCCCGGTCGTGGCGGGACTGGTGCCAGGTGGACTGCGTGCTGGATCCGGAGCGGCTGTTCAACGACGTCGGGTACCTGATGGACATCGCCATCGGGGAGGACGAGGGCACCACCAAGGGGCGCTGGCGGCTGCTGCTCCTGGAGGACTGCGACGAGCTGATCCGCGGGGAGGCCCGGCACACCGCCGGGCAGGCGCTGTCCCGGCTGCTGAACCTCACGGACGGCCTGCTGGGGCAGGGCCGCAACGTCCTGGTCGGCGTCACCACCAACGAGGACCTGGAACGCCTCCACCCCGCGGTGGTACGGCCGGGGCGGTGCCTGGCCCGAATCGAGGTCGGCAAGCTCACCCACGGCGAGGCGGTGGACTGGCTGGGCACGGAGGAGGGCATCTCGCGCGAGGGCGCGACGCTGGCCGAACTCTTCGCCCTGCGACGCGGAACGGGACCGGCGGCGGTCCTCCCGCCCCAACCACACGGCCCGGCGGCGGGGCTGTACCTGTAGCTGCGCTCCGCTCGGCGGATGCAGTGGGCGCGTCCCCGCCGAGGTCCGGGCGCCGGCTCCGCCGAGGTGTGGGCAGGCGTTCCGCGGGGCGATGGGGGTCCCCCCTGCGGCACGCCTGCCCACACGGCCGTGTGAACGGCGCGAGCCCCACACGGCAGCGGCGTACGGCCGCCCAGCCCCGCCGCGGCGGCGTACGGCAGCCGGGCCGGGCTACTGCCCGTAGCGGGAGCGGAGCGCGGCGTGCGCCGCGGCCAGCGCTTCGTCGAAGACCAGGCCGAGCCGGTGCGCGCGCTCCGCGTACGCCTGCGCCGCGCCCGCAGCCTCGCGCGCCGCCGCGTCCCCCGCCGCCGCGACGAACGTGCCGTTCCGCCCGCGCGTCTCGATCACCCCGTCCGCCTCCAGCGCCCGGTACGCCTTCGCCACCGTGTTCGCCGCCAGACCCAGTTCCTCCGCCAGGCCGCGCACCGTCGGCAGCTTGAAGCCGGCCGGGAGCGCCCCCGACCGCGCCTGCTCCGCGATCTGCGCGCGCAGCTGCTCGTACGGAGCGGCGGAGCCTGGCGCTCCGGAAATGTCGATCTTCAGATTCGTCGAGGTCACACCCCGGATTCTGCTCCATCGGGGCGCCGTCGGGGGGAAATTCGGGGGCACGGCGGCCCGTCCCGTGCGTAGCGTCCGTCCCATGACTGTTCTGGTACGTGATCTCCGCCCCGACGACCCCGCGGACGTCGAGGCCGTGGTGCGGGTCCGGCGGGCCGCCCTGCCGTTCATGATCGCCACGGCGGAGGGCATCCGGTTCGACCTGGCCGGCGCCAACCCCGCGCAGCGGTACCGCGTACTCGTCGCCGAGACCGCGGACGGGGAGGTCATCGGCACCGCCCAGGCCGGCATCGCCTACGAGAGCCCCGAGCCCGGCCGGTCCTTCGTCAACCCCTACGTCGACCCGGCCCGCCGGGGCCTGGGAGCCGGCGGGGCCCTGGTCCGCACCGCCGAGGCGTACCTCGCCGCCGAGGGGGCCACCGACGTGTACGCCTGGGTGCTGGACGAGCCCGTCAACCGCGCCTTCGCCGAGCGCCGCGGCTACCGCCGCAGCCGGTCCGCGCACTTCCTCCGGCTGGACCTCGCGGCCCGCGCCCTGCCCCCGGTCCCCGAGCTGCCGGCCGGGGTCGAACTGCGGCCCGCGTCGGCCTTCGCCGCCGATCCGCGCCCGCTGTTCGCCGCCGACGCCGAGGCCACCGCCGACGAACCGAGCGACGTCGGCGCGGAGTTGACCGACTACGAGGACTGGCTCCGGCACACCTGGAACGACCCCACCCTGGACCGGGAACTGACCATGGTGGCCCTGGTGGACGGCGAGGTGGCCGCGTTCAGCGCCGCCCGGACGGACGGCGCCACCCGCTACGGCTCCGCGATGACCGGCACGGTCCGCGCCCACCGCGGCCGCGGCCTGGCCAAGCTCGCCAAGGCGGCCTCCCTGCACCGGGCCCGGGCGGCCGGCTACACGGAGGCGTTCACCGGCAACGACAGCGGGAACGACCCGATGCTCGCGATCAACCGCTGGTTCGGATACGAGATCTGCGCGACCGAGACGCGCTGCACGAAGAAACTGGGAGAGTGACCGCAGTCATGAGCGTGATCGAGATAGCCCTGGTCAAGGGCGGACGTACGAAGATCCGTTACGAGGCGGAGCTGGTCGAGGACGACGGGTGCCGCGTCTGCGTACGCGCCCCCTGGGCGGCCCCGGGGGTCCGCGACTTCGGCTTCGTACGGTTCGAACCGGGCGACGTGTTCGTCGAGCACTACTGGCGCGACCGCTGGTACGCCGTCAAGGAGGTCCGGACCGGCGCGGGCGAGCTCAAGGGCTGGTACTGCGACATCACCCGCCCGGCGGTGGTGGACACGGCCGCCGGCGAGATCGTGGTCGAGGACCTCGACCTGGACCTGTGGGTCTCCGCCGACGGCTCCGAGGTACTGCGGCTGGACGAGGACGAGTTCGCCGGGAGCGGGCTCGCCGGACGCGACCCGGAGGCGGCCCGGCGGGCACTGGCCGCGCTGGACGAGCTGGAGCGCCTCGCCCTGGCGGAGGGCGGCTACGCGCTGACCGGCTTGCGGTAGTGGAGGCGGTCGTAGGGGCCGTCCACGCGCCGTTCGGTGAACTCGTACCCGCAGCGCGGGTAGAGGCGCCGGTTCTCCCACATCAGGGCGTTGGTGTAGAGCCGGATCTCGGGCAGGCCCAGCGCACGGGCGCGGGTCTCGGCGAACCCGAGCAGGATCCGGCCCAGCCCGGTGCCGTGGGCGTCCGGGTGGACGGCCACGCTGTCCAGGAAGAGGTGGTCCTCCCGCGGCACCAGCACCACCAGGCCCACCACGGGTTCGCCGAGCACGAAGACGTGCCCGGCGGCGACCTCGGCGGCGTGGTCGGCGTCCATCGGCGCGGGCCGGATCCCGATCCGCTCGATGTAGTGGCGGTACGCGGCATCGGTCACGGCCCGCACGGCGGACACGTCCGCGGCAACGGCCCGCCGGGGCTCTGACACTGTCTCGATGATCATGCGGGCACGCTACAACCCACTGCCCGACCGGCTTCACCCCCCGAAGCCGGCCGGCTGCCCGGTGGCGATTGGGTGTGCATGATCAAGTTGTTCGAGAACGAATGGAGTGCGCAGTGAAGGCCGTCGTACGGGGGACTGCGTGCGGAGTGGCACTGATGGCGGCGCTGACCGGCTGTGGGGGCGACGGGGAACCGGCCTCGGGCGGAGCCTCGGGCAGCGCCTGGGGCGGCGACGGAAAGGGCACCGCCTCGCGCGCGCTGTCCGCCGAGGACATCCGTACGGTCCTGCCGACCAACGAGAGCCTCGGCGACGTCTTCGTCGGCCCTGACGCACAGGTGGGAGACGGGGACGTGGCACGGCGGCAGTGCGCCAAGGACAGCGGCACGGCGTGCGACGGGCTGGCGGCCGCCGGCCTCAAGGAGATGGCGGTGCGCGGGAACTCGGACGACAGGGAGGTCGACTTCGTCCCACCCACCGGGGCGGCCGCCGCGTTCAGCCCACGTGGCCCGACCGCCCCTCCGGCGGCCGTCACCTGAGGCCCTGCCTATGGCGGCCTTAAGTGAACCCTAAAGATCGGCTGGAGGGGCTTCGAGCAGGCGGAACGGCCTTTTGGAGTGGCTAGTTTGGGCGGGCCAGGGAAGGCCGGAAGCGGCGCCGCGAATGCAACAGGGGGGCGGCGCCGCTCAGCCCTTCGGGCCGGCCCCCGAACCATGTGCAGCCCACAAGGAGAACGCCCATGCCGTCCGTCCCGACCGCGCCCGCCGTGTCTGCCGCGTCCACCGCACCGGCCGTCGCGACCGCCTCCGTACGCCGTACTGCGGCGCGCCTCGCCGCCCTCGGTCTCGCCCCGCTCGCGCTCGCGGCCACCGCCGCCGTGCCGGCCGTCGCGCACGGTTCGATGACCGACCCGGTGAGCCGGGTGGCCACCTGCTACGCGGAGGGGCCGGAGTCGCCGAAGTCCGCGGCCTGCAAGGCGGCGGTCCGGGCGAGCGGGGCGCAGGCGTTCTACGACTGGAACGAGGTGAACATCGGCGACGCGGCCGGCCGGCACAAGTCGCTGATCCCGGACGGCAAGCTGTGCTCGGCGGGCCGGGACAAGTACCGGGGCCTGGACCTGGCCCGCGGTGACTGGCCGGCCTCCCCCATGACGGCCGGAGCGCACACCTTCCGCTACAAGGGGACCGCTCCGCACAAGGGCACCTTCGCCCTGTACGTCACCAAGGACGGCTACGACCCGTCGAAGCCGCTGAAGTGGTCCGACCTGGAGGCGAAACCGTTCGTCACGGTCACCGACCCGCGGATGAGCGGCGGCGACTACGTGTTCACCGGCACCGTGCCGAAGAAGTCCGGCCGCCACCTGATCTACAGCATCTGGCAGCGGTCGGACAGCCCCGAGGCGTTCTACACCTGCTCGGACGTGGTGTTCGGGAAGGACGACGGGACCGGTCCGGGCCCGCAGCCCAGCGGCGGGCCGACCACGAAGCCCGGTACGAAGCCCTCCACCCGTCCGAGCGGGCGGCCGAGCGGGCAGCCGACCTCGACCACCGGCCCGCAGACCCCCGCCACTCCGGGCGCGCCCGCCACTCCCACGGGGGACTCACACGGCCACGGCGGCCACGGCGCCCACGGGGGCTCCCCCACCCCGCTG
Organism: Streptomyces sp. NPDC089799; assembly: GCF_040684755.1. Classification (NCBI taxonomy): domain Bacteria; kingdom Bacillati; phylum Actinomycetota; class Actinomycetes; order Kitasatosporales; family Streptomycetaceae; genus Streptomyces; species Streptomyces sp. NPDC089799. The sequence goes on from NZ_JBFBGR010000020.1 coordinate 72,012, forward strand.
GCCTCGACCTCGACGGTGGCGGCCGAGGAGTCCTCCTCCGGCGGGACCGGTGACCTGGCCCGGACCGGCGGCGACGGCTCCACCCCGGCGATCGCGATCGCCGGAGCGGGGACCCTCGCGGTCGGGGCGGCCGTGCTGTTCGGGCTGGCCCGCCGCCGTGCCGCCGGTGGGCGGCACGGACGCTGACGCCGGGGTCCGGGCCCGCGCGCCGGGGCAGTCGGCCCGTAAGCCGGGCCCGGCGTACGGGCCCGGCGTACAGACCCGGCGTACGAACCCGAGGTACGGGCCGCCTGGGCGTCAGTCGAAGACCGAGGCGCAGGTGGTCCGTTCGGCGTGCGCCGGGTCGAGCGCGTTGAGCGCCTCGTGCCAGGCGATCCGGTCCGTCAGCCCGATGGCGACGTGCTCGGAGAGGTCCACCGGGCAGAGGTCCTGCAGGACCACGTTGCGTACGTTCGGGCCGTCCAGGAACTGGCTGCGGTACGGGGTGACCACCTGGTCGTACCGGGTGGAGATGACGGTGTAGCTGACGCCGGGGACGGTGTCACCGCCGGCGTTGAGCCTGTTCTGGAAGGGCGAGCCGGCGATCTGGTCGGCGAGCCCGGGGGTCTTCTCACTGATCAGGTCCTCCGCCCCGGGGAAGTAGGGCAGCAGTTTGGTGAGGCCCAGGAGCGTGGTCCCGTGGTTGGAGGGGGCGAGCCCGACCAGCGCGTTGACCTTGTCGGCGCCGCCCAGGAACTTCAGGTAGTAGCGCGGCATCATGCCGCCCTGGGAGTGGCCGATGAGGTCGGTCTCGGCGGCACCGGTGGCGGCGAGCACCCGGTCGACGAACACGCGGAGCTGTTCGGCGGACTGGTCGACGGCGCCGAGGCCGTGGAAGAAGGGCACGCCGGGCAGTTGCCCGTAGTCGAGCGAGTAGACGCAGTACCCGCGGTTCACCAGGTACGGGGCGAGGCCGAGCCAGTTGTCGACCGAGTTGCCGAAGGTGCCGTGGACGAGGACCACGGGCCGCGGGTGCGCGGCCGAGGGCTTGCAGGACCAGTTGTTCCAGCCGCTGCTGACGGCGGCGGTCTGTACGTCGGTGGTCTGTGCGTCGGCGGTCTGTGCGGTGGCCGCCGAGGCGGTGGCGGTCGAAGCCGGGGCGGCGGCCGAGGCCGTGGCGGTGGGGGCGAAGGCGCCGATCGCGAGCGTGAGGGCGGCGAGCGGGCGGAGCAGGCGTCTCCAGGGCAGCATGGGGTGATCTCCTTGCGGCTCATGGCATGTGGGGGCGGGGATGCCTGTGATCCGGATCACCAGGGTGTTACCACTCGTCAAATTACGGGCGAGTAGCAAAGGTTGGAAGTTACGCGTCAGTAAAGAATCGTCGTGTCGAGACGGTCTCCGGCCACGTACGAGCGGCCGGAAGCGGCACTACGCGGCGAGGGTGCCCCGGGTGACGGCGGCCGGACCGAACCGTGCGCGGAGCCGGTCCGCCACCGCCTCGATCCGGCGGGCCTTGTCGTCCTCCGGGTCCAGACTCAGCTGGTGGGCGGCCCGTTCGGCCGCCACGAGCCCCTCGGCCCGCAGCGTCAGGGCGCGCACCCGGGCCCGCTGCAGACCCAGCGCGGCATGGATTCCGTACGCGGTGGCGGTCAGGGCGGCGGAGTGCGCGGTGGGTTCGCCCAGCACCCGGTCCCGGGTGAGGCCCGTACGGTCGGCACAGCGCACGGTCAGCGACAGGGAACGGCAGACCTGCCCCCGGTCGCGCAGCCGGACGCCGAGCTCCTCGGTGAGGGAGAGCAGTGCCCGGCGCTGCTCGGCGGGGTCCAGCTCGTCGTGACCGAAGGCCCGTTCGGCACTGAGCGAGCGTTCGGCCGCGCCGGGCACCACCGGGGTCCGGTCGATGCCGCGGGCCCGGTCGTACGCTTCGCGGCCCGCCCGGGTGCCGAGGATCCGCTGGAGGGTGGCGAGCGGGACGCCGGCGATCCGGCCGACGGAGTCCAGGCCGTACGAGGCCAGGGTGCGGGCGGCCTTCGGGCCGATGCCGTCCAGTGCGACGGCGGGCCGGGGGGCGAGGAACTCCCGTACGGCGGCGGGGTCGTCGGGCAGCACCAGGGTCCGGCCGGGGGCGGCCTCGCGGGCGGCCATCCGGGCCAGCATGGGGTTGCCTGCGGCACCGATGACGCAGTCCACGCCGTACAGGGCGAGCGCCCGGACCCGGATGACCGCGGCCAGCCCGGCCGCGTCCCGGCCGAAGTAGCGGAAGGCTCCGCGGACGTCGGCGAGGGCGCCGTCGGGCGGGAGCGCCTGCACGGCGGGGGTGACCTCCCCGATCGTGCCGAGCAGTCCGGCGTACGCGGCCGTGCCGAGCGGGCTGCCGTCCAGTGGCCGGAACCGGAGGCACAGTACGGCCGCGGGTCCGTCCGCTGCGCGGGGCCGTGTCCCCTCCCCGCCTTCCCCCTCGTTTCGCCGGGGGGACCCCCATCCCGAAACCGGGGCTTCGTCCCGGACCCCGCCGCCTGTCCGGGGCGGTCCGGTCGGATTCGGCCCGCGGCGCCGTTGTGGCTGGTCGCGCAGTTCCCCGCGCCCCTGCCCGCCGGCGGGTGAGGGGGGTGTCGCCCGCAGGGCAGCGGCGGTCATCCCGCGCTCCCCGGGCTGGAGTGCCACAGCTTGCGCGGGGTCTGCGTGCCCTCGCCGGCCGGCTGGAGGTCCGCCCAGGGGTTCATGCGGTAGCCGGTCGGCAGCTCGATGCGGCGTCCCGTGTCCACCTGGCCGGCAGCCGCGCCGGAACCGCCATGGCCATTGCCGTGGCCATCGCCGCCTGAGGCGGCCGGCGCCGCCAGCCGGGCGGCGACCGCGTCCAGCCCGCCCGACGCGCGCAGTTCCACCAGCTCGGCGAGGTTCCACGCGGCCGCGCCGACCACGCTCAGGCTCTGCGGGCCCCGGCGCTGCACGACCCCGCGGACCAGCAGCAGGAAGGAGTGGAACACGGTGTGCGCGCACGCCTCGTGGCTGTCGTCGAAGAAGGCCAGGTCGACCAGGCCGGTGCCGTCGTCCAGGGTGGTGAAGATGACCCGGCGGCCGGAGCGGATCGGCGGGGTCTGGGTGGCCGCCTTGGCGCCCGCGACCAGTACGGTCCGGCCGTGTTCGGTGTCCCGCAGCGACCGTGCCGGGACCACGCCCAGTTCGGCGAGGAAGGCGTGGTGGTCCGCCATCAGGTGCCGGGACGCGTCCATGCCGAGCACGCCGAGCTCGGCGCTGAGCCGCTCGGCCTCGTTGAGATCGGGCAGGCCGATCCGGGCGGTGGAACGGCCGCCGTCCAGCGGGAGTTGACGCGCCGCCACTTCGGGGCGGGCGGCAGCCGCCGCCCGCTGTGCGCCGTGCAGTTCGGACAAGTGCAGCAGCAGGTCCCGGCGGTTGGCCCCGAACGCGTCCAACGCGCCGACCTGGGCCAGCCGTTCGGCCACCGGACGGCCCGGGTGCGCCCGGTCCCAGAAGTCGCGCAGGGAGGCGTAGGGCTGTCCCGCCTCGATCCGCTCCGCCTCCGCGCCGCTGATGCCGTGGACGTCGCCCAGGGCGAGCCGGAGGCCCCACACGCCGGAGGGGCGGGCGGCGTCGGACACCAGTTCGATGCGGTGGGTGACCGCGGACCGGTTCACGTCCAGCGGCAGCACCGGAACCCCGCGCCGCCGCGCGTCCGCCAGCAGCAGCCGCTTCGGGTACATGCCCGGGTCGTGGGTGAGCAGCCCGGCGTAGAAGGCGGCCGGGTGGTGCGCCTTGAGCCAGGCCGACTGGTAGGTCGGCACGGCGAAGGCCACCGCGTGCGCCTTGCAGAAGCCGTAGCTGCCGAACGCCTCGACGATCTCCCAGGTACGGGCGACCACCTCGGGCGCGTACCCCCGCTCCGCCGCCCGGCCCGCGAACCAGACCTTGATCCGGCCCTGCGACTCCGGGTCGGAGAGCCCGCGCCGCACCCGGTCGGCCTCGTCCCGCCCGCAGCCGGTCATCACGTGCACGATCTCGATGACCTGCTCGTGGAAGACCACCACCCCGTAGGTCTCGCGCAGCGCCGCCGCCAGGTCCTCGTGCGGGTAGCGGGCGGGCGCCCGCCCGTGCCGGGCCTCGATGAACGGCCGGACCATGTCGGCGGCCACCGGTCCGGGCCGGAACAGGGAGATGTCCACGACCAGGTCGTGGAACGTGGCCGGCTGGAGCCGGCCCACCAGGTCGCGCTGGCCCGGCGACTCGATCTGGAAGCAGCCCAGCGTCTCGGCCGAGCGGATCAGCTCGTACGTGGCCCGGTCGCCCGGCGGCACCTGCGCCGGGTCGTCCAGGTCCAGCCGCCGGCCCGTGGCCCGCCGGACCTCGTCCACGGCGTGCGCCATCGCCGACTGCATCCGGACGCCCAGCACGTCCAGCTTCAGCAGGCCGAGGTCCTCCACGTCGTCCTTGTCGAACTGGGACATGGGGAAGCCCTCGCCGCTGGTGGGCACCACCGGGGTGCGGGCGAGCAGCGAGGCGTCGGAGAGCAGCACCCCGCACGGGTGCATGGCGACCCCGCGCGGCAGCGCGTCCAGGGCCTCCACCAGCTCCCACAGCCGGCCGAAGCCGTGCCTCTCCTGTTCGGCGCGTACGTCGCGCAGCTCGGGGAGCTCCTGCAGGGCGGCGCGGGCGTCACGGGCCCGGATGTGCGGGAAGGCCTTGGCCAGCCGGTCGGTGACGGCCGGGTCCATGGACAGGGCGGCGCCGACGTCCCGGATGGCGTGCCGGACCCGGTAGGTCTCGGGCATGGCGACAGTGGCGACGCGCTCGGCGCCGAACCGGCCGATGATCTCCCGGTAGACCTCCAGCCGCCGGGCGGACTCCACGTCGATGTCGATGTCGGGCAGCACCGGGCGCCGCTTGGACAGGAACCGCTCCATCAGCAGGCCGTGTTCGACCGGGTCGGCCGCCGCGATCCCGAGCAGGTGGTTGACCAGGGAGCCGGCTCCGGACCCGCGGGCCGCCACCCTGATGCCCATCTTCCGCACATCGTCGACGACTTGGGCGACCGTCAGGAAATAGGTGGCGTATCCGTGGTGGGCGATGATGTCGAGCTCGTCGCGCATCCGGTCCCAGTACTCCCGGCGGCCGGCGTAGCCGCGCAGCACCATCCCGGCGCCGGCCCGCGACTCCAGGACCCGCTGGGCGGTGCGGTGGGCCGCCCCGACCAGCCAGGGCTCGGGGAAGTGCACCGAGCCCATGCCGAGGTCGTCCTCGGGATCGACCGTGCACGCCTCGGCGGTGCGCCGGGTGTCCTCCAGCAGGCGGCGCGCGTCGGCGGGGCGCAGACCGGCGGCGCGGGCGACCGCCTCGGCGGAGCCGGCCATCGCCTCGGCCCCCTTGAGCCAGCGCTCGCCGCTGTCGAGCGGCCTGCGGGGGTCGACGGGCACGAGCCGGCGGGCGGCGTCGAGCACGTCCGCGACCGGCCCCTGGCCCGGGTCGGCGTACCGGACCGCGTTGGTCAGGACGGCGGTGATGCCCTGCTCGGCGGCGAAGCCGACGGTACGGGCGGCCAGCCGCAGCGAGCCGGGGCCGGTCCCGGTCCGCCCGTGGTGCACGGCCTCCAGCCGCAGCGCGTCGCCGTAGACCTCGCGCCAGGGCGCGAGCAGCCGGCCCGCCCGGTCCGGCCGTCCGGCGGCGAGCGCACGGCCCACCTCCGAGCCGGGGCCGAGCAGGACGAACACCCCGGTGCCGCCGCGCAGCTCCGGCCACTCCAGCTGCGGCACGTCCGCCCCGCGGGCGTGGGCGGCGGTGACCAGCCGGCACAGCTCGGCCCAGCCGGCGGCGCCGTCGCGGGCGAGGAAGACGGCCCGGTGGGCGGATTCGTCGAGGAAGGCACCGCCCTTGACGGGGGTGCGGCGGCGCTGGGTGGCGGAGTCGTGCCCGGTGCCGGTGCCCGCGCCGGTGCCCGTGCCGACACCGGTGCCGGCGGTGCGGTCGTGGTCGCGGTCATGGTCCGGCACGGCGAGGTCCACGCCGAACAGGGGGCGGATGCCGGCCTTCGCACACGCCTTGGCGAACCGTACGGCGCCCGCGAGGGTGTCGCGGTCGGTGAGCGCGAGGGCGTCCATGCCCCGCTCGGCGGCGCGCTCCGCCAGCCGTTCCGGGTGGGAGGCTCCGTAGCGCATGGAGAACCCGGAAACGGTGTGCAGATGCGTGAAACAAGCCACCCGCGCCTCCTGCTTCCCTCGGTACCCCCATGGCCGGACTCCCCGTCTCTCCACCATAGACCAATTCGAATGCCCGTACGAAACGTTTGTTCGACCATCCGAGTGACCCGAGAACACCCGGCGATCACCCCCGACCACCCCCGACCACCCGCCGATCACGCCCCGATCGCCCCCCGAGCGGCCCGGTACGTCCCGCATTCACCCGTTCGGTTCGCCCCTGCTGCGGCCCTCCCCCGCCCCGCCCAGCGTGAGGACATGACCTTCCTCGCCGAGATCAAGGACGCGGTGACCGTACGCGCCGCAGTGCTGGTGGTCGGGGTGCTGGCGCTCCAGCTCGCCTTCATCACCTCGTACATCGGTGCCTTCCACCAGCCGAAGCCGAGCGAGATCCCGATCGCCGTGGCCTCCCCGGCGCCCCGGATCACCGCCCTGTCGGTGGAAAAGCTGGCCGCGCTGCCCGGAGATCCGCTCGACCCGCGGGCGGTCGCCAACGAGGCGGCGGCCCTGAGCCAGGTCAGGAACCGGGACGTGGACGGCGCCCTGATCATCGACCCGGCCGGGCAGACCGACCGGCTGCTGGTCGCGAGCGGCGCGGGCGCCTCGCTGTCCCAGGCGCTGGAGCTGGTCGTCGGCGCGGCCGAGAAGGCCCAGGGCCGTGCGGTCCGGGTGGTCGACGTGGCCCCCGCCGCCGCCGGCGACGCCCGCGGGCTGTCCGCGTTCTACCTGGTGGTGGGGTGGTCCGTGGGCGGCTACCTGTGTGCCGCGATCCTCGCGATCAGCGCCGGGGCCCGGCCCGCGAACACCGCCCGCGGGGTCATCCGGCTCGGCACGCTGCTCGTGTACGCGGTCGTGGCCGGACTGCTCGGCGCGTTGATCGCGGGGCCGGTGCTGGACGCGCTGCCCGGCAGCATCTGGGCCCTGTGGGGGCTCGGGGCGCTGGTCGTCTTCGCGGTGGGCGCGATCACGCTGGCCCTGCAGGGGGTGGCCGGCGTGGTCGGCATCGGCCTGGCCATCCTGCTCGTGGTGGTCCTGGGCAACCCGAGCGCGGGCGGCGCCTACCCGTACCCGCTCCTCCCGCCGTTCTGGCGGGCCATCGGGCCGGCGCTGCCGCCGGGGGCGGGTACGTACGCGGCCCGGTCCATCGCGTACTTCAAGGGGAACGGGGCCGGCGGGCCGATGCTCGTGCTGGCGGGCTGGGCGGTGCTCGGCTCGGTGGTGACGATGGCGTGCGCGGTCTCCCGCCATGGGCGCGGCGGCGCCCCCGTGGGCAGCGGCCTCCCCGCGCCCCCCGACCGCGGCCCGACCCCCCGCCTCCCCTGACAGGGGTCGGCCCGGCCCCGGCCCCCGCGAGCGGGGCTCCACCCATGCCCCGCCAGGGGCGTGGGGAACTGAGCGACCGGCCTGCGACGGCCCGCAGGCCCGGTACGGACGGGCCGGGTCGCCCCGAACCGGGGGGCGGGTCCGGGCCGCAGGCCATGCCACGCGGCGGAGCCGCAGATTGGACACGGCAGGGCGGGGCTCCGCTCCGCACGGCGGGCCCGTCCGCCCCCGCAGGGCTGCGCTACGCGCGGTGGACGATCTCGCCGCCGACCACGACCGTTTCCGCGACCGTGCCCGGGATCTCGTCCGCCGGGACGGCGAAGATGTCGCGGGACAGGACGACGAAGTCGGCGAGCTTGCCGACCGTCAGCGAGCCCCGCTCGTCCTCCAGGAAGTTCGCGTAGGCGGAGCCCATCGTGTAGCCGTGCACCGCGGTGGCCACGTCCACGGTCTCCTCCGGCCGCCAGGCCGGCCCGTCGCCGGCCAGCGGCCGCCGGGTGACCGCCGTGTAGATGCCGATCATCGGGTCCATCTCGGCCACGTTCCAGTCACTGGAGAACGCCAGCACCGCGCCCGCCCCGGCAAGGCTCCGCATCGGCCACGCCTTGTGCCAGCGCCCCTCGCCCACGTTCTCCGCCCAGTCCTGGCCCGGCCCGGCGATCTCCGGCGCGCAGTGCCTGGGCTGCATGCACGCCACCACCCCGAGCTCCGCGAACCGCGGCACGTCCGCCGGGTCCAGGCACTCCACGTGCACCACCTGGTGGCGCGCGTCCCGGGGGCCGTTCACCTCCCGCGCGTGCTCCACCGCGTCGAGCACCGTCCGGATGCCCCGGTCGCCGGTCGCGTGGACGAAGCACTGGAAGCCCCGCGCGTCCAGCTTGGCGAGCAGTCCGTCGAACTCCTCCGGCGGGTAGAAGGTCTCCCCCCGGTGCTGCCCGCAGCCGCGCGCGTACGGCTCCAGCAGCGCCGCCGTACGCGGCTCCACCACGTCGTCGATGTACAGCTTGAGCGGCCCGACCCGCAGCCGGTCGTCATCGAACCGCTCCGCCGCGCGGGCGAATTCGTCCAGGTCGGCGTCGGTCGTGCCGCGCGGGTGGAACAGCGCCGCGACGATCCGCGAGCGCAGCCGCCCCTCCTCCCGGGCCCGCTCGAAGAGTTCGAGGTCGTCCAGGGAGTTCTGCGGTTCGACCACGGTGGTGATGCCGTAACCGATCGCGTCGTCCAGGGACTTGGCGAGCCGCCCGTACTGCCGGTCCGGGGACGCCCACGGCACGCCGAGCGCGCGCAGTGCCCGGTGGCCGTCGCGGGACAGCCCCTTGATCGCGAAGTCCTTGACGAATCCGGTGGGTTCACCCGTCTCCGGGTCCGTCTCGGCCGTGCCGAACGGCAGGTCCGTACGGTCGCGGCCGACGCCCAGCCGGCGCAGCGCGGCCGTGTTCAGCCAGGCCGTGTGCACGTCGTACGAGAGCACGATCGCGGGGGTGTCCCCGGTGACCGGGTCCAGGTCGGCGGCGCACGGCATCCGCCCGCCGGCGATCGCCGAGTAGTCGAACGCCTCGGCCTCGATCCATTCGGCGTCCGGGTGGGCGGAGTGCCAGGCCCGGATCCGCTCGTGGATCTCGGCCAGGCTGCGGGCCCCGGCCAGCTGCACGCAGGCGTCGTCGGAGCCGAGCCTGACGTGGTTGTGGGCGTCGACGAAGCCGGGGAGGACCAGCCGGCCGGCCGCGTCGATCCGCTCGGTGTCCGGTCCGGCCCAGTGTCCGGCCTCGCTGTCCGGGCCGACCCAGACGATGCGGCCGTCGCGCACCGCGAGGGCCTCGGCCTCGGGCAGCTCCGGGTCGACGGTGTGGATCCGGGCGCCGGTGAGCAGCAGGTCGGCGGGGACGTTCATGGGTGGTGCTCCTGTGATGAGGGGAGGGTGGTGGTGGCGAGGGGCCAGGCCCACGGGACCCGGCAGGCGGGGCCCCGGCCGGGGGCTCCGGTCAGGCGGAGGCCCCGGCCGGGCGGGCCCCCGTCGGGCGGGCCCCCGTCGGGCGGGCCCCCGTCGGGCGGGCCCCGGTCAGGCGGAGGCCCCCGTCAGGCTGCGGCCCCGGTCCGGTCGGGCGCCCCGCGGTACAGCGCCCAGTACGTGAGGCCGGAGACGACCGAGCCGAGCAGGGTGAGGTCCGCCCCGCCGAGCGGGGCCACCAGCGGGCCGGTCCACAGCTCGGAGTCGCAGGTCAGGGCGGCGAAGACGATGCCGGCGAGGAGGGCGGCCATGCCCGCCGGGTGGTAGCCGGACCGGTACCAGTAGCCGCCCCCGGGCCCGTCGGCGTGCAGGGCGTGGTCGTCGTAGCGGCAGCGGCGCAGCAGCATGTCGGCGAGGAAGACGCCGCCCCACGGTGCGAACACGATGATCAGCAGGGACAGGAAGGAGGTGAGTGCGGTGGTGAAGTCGGTGAGGAAGAGGGCGGCGAGCGAGCCGATCCCGGTGATGGCGGCGCTGACCACGATGGCCTTGGCGCGGTCCCACGGGATGCCGAGGACCTGCAGGTTCAGGCTGGAGGAGTAGAGGGTGATGATCGAGTTGGTGACGGAGCCGCCGAGGACCAGGGTCAGGAATACCGGCTGGAACCAGCCGGGCAGCAGGTTCTCGGTGCCGGCGACGGCGTCGGTCATGTCGGTCTGGGTGGCGGCGGCCACGCCCGCGACGCCCAGGGCCACGGAGGAGACGAAGCCGCCCAGTGCGCCGTACCAGGTGATCGACCGCAGCGAGGTGGTGCGGGGCAGGTAGCGGGTGTAGTCGGCGGGCATCGGCAGGTACGAGAACGGGGCCGCGAGCATGATCACGAAGGCCAGGCTCCAGCCGGACACCCCCGGGACGACCGCCGCCGGGGCGGCGGTGTCGGCGCCGGGCAGCAGGAAGGCGAGCAGGGCGCCGAAGCCGACGGCGAGCACGTAGGCCATCCAGCGCTCGGCGAACTGGACGGTGGCGTGGCCCCACAGGGCGATGACGAAGGTCAGCGCGAGGGTGACGGCGAGGGCGACGGCACGGGCGGGGGTGCCGTGCATCAGGCCGAGGTCGCCGAGGAAGACCTCCAGGGCGAGGGTGCCGACCACGGTGTTGAGGATGGTGTACCCGATGCCGACCAGCCAGTTGAGGACACCGGCGGGGAGGTTGCCGCGGACACCGAAGGCGGCACGGGAGATCACCAGGGTGGCGGTGCCGGTGCGGACGCCGGACAGCCCGGCGGCGCTGATGACGAGGAAGGTGAGCCCGCTGGCCACGACCACGGCGGTGGCCTGCCAGAAGGTGAGCCCGAAGGCCACGGCGAGGGCGCCGTTGATCACGTAGGTGAAGGTGAGGTTGGAACCGAACCAGAGCCAGAACAGGTCCCTCGCGCTGCCGTGGCGCTCCCCGTCCGGGATCGGGTCGATGCCGTGCGTCTCGACCTTGAAGACCTCGTCCCGGCCGGCCCCGTCCAGGCCGGCCCCGTCTTCCGCGACGACCGCGTCATTCATGCGCACACCTCTGAACTGATCACGAACGGAACTGGTCTCGAAAGGGAATCGATCTTGAACGCCGTTCTAAGTTCTTGAATGGCATTCAAGATGAGGGGTGGGGCGCCCGGCCGTCAAGACCCTGTCCGGGATAAGGTCGGCGGGGAGAGGCGGAGGGCTGGACCGGGAGGGCTGGAGCGGTGGCAGGAGCGGCACGGCGGAGCGACGGGCGGATCGCCCAGGAGCGGATGCTGGAAGAGGCCATGGCGGCGATCGCCGAGGACGGCCTCGCGGCACTGACCATGTCCGCGCTCGCCGAGCGCCTCGGCACCAGCGGCGGCCACATCCTGTACTACTTCGGCAGCAAGGACCGGCTGCTGCTGGAGGCGCTGCGCTGGAGCGAGGCCCTGCTCGACCGGGAGCGGGCCGCCCTGCTGTCCCGCCGGGTGACCGCACCGCGCAAACTCGTGCTGTTCACCGAGTTGTACCTGCCGTCCGGCCCCCGCGACCCGCGCTGGATGCTGTGGATCGAGCTGTGGGCGCGTACGGCGTCCAACGCCGCACTGCGCGCCGCCCAGGAGGAGATCGACCTCGGCTGGCAGCGCGACCTGGAGGCGCTGCTGGCCAGGGGCGTGGAGCAGGGCCGGTTCGCGCCCATGGACGTGCCCGCCCGGGCCTCCGAACTGCTGGCCCTGCTCGACGGGCTGAGCACCCGGGTGGCGCTGGGCCAGCGCGGCGCCGACCGGGCGACGGCGGTCACCCAGGCGGCGTCCGCGGCGACCCGCCTGATCCCACACCTCTGAGCGTCCGCGGCGCCCCGCCCGATCGCACACCCCCGAGCGTCCCCGCCCCGCGCGCACCGGCCGGACCGCCCCTCCGTCACCGCGAAGTGCGCCCTACCGCGCTCCCCCGCTGACGAGGACAATCACCGTGACGTGGCGTCTACCACGGAGGAGGGAGCGCGTGCGTCACCGGCTACGCGCCGCCGACGGGCGGCAGCTCATGGTGGAACGGTTCGGGGACCCGTCCGGGCGCCCGGTGTTCCTGCTCCACGGCACCCCCGGCAGCCGGCTGGGCCCCGCCCCCCGGGGCATGGTCCTCTACCAGCGCCGGATGCAGCTCATCGCCTACGACCGGCCCGGATACGGCGGCTCCGACCGCCTGCCCGGCCGCACCGTCGCCGACGTCGCCCGGGACGTGGCCGCCATCGCCGACGCCCTGCACCTGGACACCTTCGCCGTCGCCGGCCGCTCCGGCGGCGCCCCGCACGCGCTGGCCTGCGCCGCCCTGCTCCCCGAGCGGGTCACCCGGGCCGCCGCCCTGGTCGGGCTGGCCCCCTGGGACGCGGACGGCCTCGACTGGTTCGAGGGCATGACCGACTCGAACGTGCGCGAGTACACCACCGCCTCCCTGGACCCGGAGGAACTGGCCGCCCGCCTCATCCCCCGCGCGGCCGGCATCCGCAAGGACCCGGGCCGGCTCCTGGAGGAACTCCGCCGCGAACTCACCGACCACGACAGGATGATCGTCTCCGACGCCGGCCTGCGCCGGATGCTGGAGCGCAACTTCCGCGAGGGGCTGCGCACTTCCGCGTACGGCTGGATCGACGACGCGATCGCCCTGTGCAGCCCCTGGGGGTTCGACCCGGCCGTCATCCGCTGCCCGGTGCTGCTCTGGCACGGGGAGAAGGACGTCTTCTCCCCGATCGGACACTCCCGCTGGCTCGCCCGCCGCATACCGGGCGCCACCGCCCGCTTCGACCCCCACGCGGCCCACTTCGCCGCCTTCGGCGCCCTGCCCACCATCCTGACCTGGCTGCTGCACGGGCTCGCCGTGCCCCCGCAGCACCAGCTCCCGGCCTGACGGGCCCACGCCGGACCGGGAGCGGACCCGGCGTGGACCCGGCATGGCCCGGCATGGCCCGGCATGGCCCGGCATGGGCCCGGCATGGGCCCGGCATGGGCCCGGCATGGGCCGGGCGCGGCGGCCCCGGCGCGGGCCCGGCGCGGCCCCGCCATGGCCCCCGCCCGGCCGCTACACCGCCAGCGGCTCCAGGTCGCGGTGCACGCGCCGCCCGTCGCGCGCGTACCGGACGAGGTTGTGGTCCTCGCCCAGCAGCCGGGTCAGTTCGTGCACCGACTCCGCGCGGAGCCTGGCGGCCTCCTCCTTCCGCCCCAGCGAGTCCAGGCTGACCGCCATGTTGGAGGCGCTCGCCAGCGTCTCCGGGTGGTGCGCCCCCAGGGCGTCACGGAGCCGGAGCACGGCGATCCGCTCCAGTTCCAGCGCGCCCTCCGGATCACCCAGGTCGGCCCGCGCGTTCGCCAGGTTCAGGTGCGCGAACACGGTGTGCGGGTGGTTGTCCCCCAGCACGTCCTGCATGGCCCGGATCGTCTGCCGCAGCATCGGCTCCGCGGTCTCCGCCGCACCCGTGCCCCAGTGGAACACCGCCAGGTTGTTGACCGCGGCCAGGGTGTACGGGTGCCGCTCGCCCGGCACCTTCACGTACTCGTCGACGACCTCCTGCGCCACGTCCCGCGCCCGGCCCGGGTCCCCCGTCGCGAACAGGTCCGCGGCCAGGTTCAGGTCGCAGGCCAGCAGGTCCGGGTTGACCGAGGTGTACTTCTCCCGGTAGCGGGCCCGGGTGGCCGTGGTCAGCCGGAGCGCGTCCTCCAGCTGTCCGGCCCGGCGCAGCGACACCGCCAGGTTCTTCGCCGCCGACAGGGTGCCGGGGAAGGCCCGGCCGAGCGTGGCCTTGTAGGTCTCGTACGCCCGGCTGAGCAGCTGCACCGAGTCCTCGTACCGGCCGACCTCCCGCAGGTCCCGCGCCAGGTTCTGGGCCGAGGACAGGGTGTACGGGTGCTCCGGCCCGAGCACCTCGGTCCGCAGGTCGTAGACCTCCTGGTCGATCTCCCGGGCCCGCGCGTACTGGCCGACCAGCCGCAGGTTCAGCGCCAGGTTGTTCGCGGCGGCCAGGGTCCGCGGGTGGGCCTCGTGGAAGATCTGGCTGAAGCCCTCGTGCGCGACCGTCGCCAGTTCCATCGCCTTGCCGTACTGGCCCAGCGCGGCCAGCGTGTTCGCGAGCCCGCTCATGGTCATGTACGTGTGCGGGTGCGAGGGGCCGAGCACCTCCTTCTGCCGCTCCAGGGTGACCTCGTCGAGCTCCTTGGACTCCACGAACCGGCCGCGCGAGCGCAGGATGTTGGACAGGTGGAAGCGCAGGTACAGGTACTGCAGGTCGTCGTTGCCCAGCTTCTCCCGCCATGCCTCGCGCAGTTCCTCGCCGAGCTGGAACGCGGCCTTCAGGTCGCCGCGCTTCCACAGGTAGCGCACCCGGTCGATGAGCAGCCGGCGGGTCTCCGGCTCGTGGCAGAGCCGGGCCTCCGAGGGCGACAGGTGCGGCCAGATGGTGTTGAAGCGCGGCCAGGTCGACGGGTTGTCGATCGGCTCGTCGTCGTCCGGCCGGGCGCCCGCGAGGACGCGGTGCACCACGTGCCGGGCCTCCCGCTGCTCCTCGTCGGTGAGCTGGGCCCGGATCACGGCCTGCACCAGCCGGTGCACCTGGATGCTGTTGCTGACCTGGTCGACCTTGGCCAGGGCGAACCGGCCGATCTCCCGGATCACCCGGCCCAGGACCAGCTTCTCCTGCAGGGAGGCGTCGTAGGGCTTGAGCGCCTCGATCATCTCCTTGCTGTAGAGCAGGTTGGCGGAGATCGGCTCGGGCGCGAAGAAGGCGCAGAGCTGGAGCAGCCGTACGGCGGCCGGCGAGCGGGACTGGAGCCGTTCGATGGACACGTTCCAGGTGGCGGCGACGGGCTCCGGGTAGCCGGCCGGCTGGTTGAGCGCCAGGACCCGGGCGGCCTGCTGGGCCAGCTGCTCCAGGTACGCCGCGACGGGCGTGGCGGTCTCCGCGATCCAGGCGCCCGCCTGTTCCACGGCGAGCGGGAGGTCGCCGACCGCGACCGCGACCTGCTCGGCGTCGTCCTTGGTCAGTCCGGGGGCGCGGCGCTGGAGGTGCTCGATGGACTCCTCGCGGAGGAACACGTCGACCGGCAGCGCGTCCCCGTACTGCGACCAGCTCTGGTTGCGGGAGGTGACCAGGACGTGGCCGGGGCCGCCGGGCGGGAAGAACCGCTTGAGGGCCTCGGGGTCGTCGGCGTTGTCGAAGACCAGCAGCCAGCGCGAGGTGGGCACCCCGCGCCGCAGCAGGTCGATGGCCTCCTGGGAGGCGGCCGCCATGTCCTCCCCGGTCTGCGCGCCGAGCCGGACGGCGAGTTCGGCGAGGGCGGCGACCACGTCGTCGGTCTGTTCGGAGGAGATCCACCAGACCAGGTCGTAGTCGGCCATGAAGCGGTGCACGTACTCCAGTGCCACCTGGGTCTTGCCGACGCCGCCGAGCCCGAACAGGGTCTGCGGCTGGGGCAGCACCACGGCCACGCCGCCGCCGAGCTGGTCGCGCATCCGTTCCAGGACCATGGACCGGCCGGTGAAGCCGGGGTTCCGGGGCGGGGCGTTCCAGATCTTGGGGACGGTGCCGGGGAAGCGGGGGCCGGGCCCGGAGGCGCCGGCGCTGCCGTCGATCAGGGCGAGCGGCCGTTCGACGGCCCGCAGCAGGGCGGCGGTGGCGTGCACCTCGTCCAGCCGGAACAGGTCCACCGGGTTGCGGTCGATGTAGGGCGCGGAGAGGCGTACGTCGCCCACCCGGAGCGCGACCAGCTGGCGGCGGCCGCCGGTGGGGTCCTCGGCGGCGGCCCGCTCCCACACGTCGACGGCGCGGGCGGACTTCAGGTAGGCGCCGGACAGCAGGAAGACGGTGCGGGCGGCGGTGTCGATGCTGAACCCGGATCCGCCGAGGGTGTCGCCGGGTGCCGTGTTCGCGGGGCGTTCGGCGGAGACGTCGCGGGGCACCACCCGGAACCCGGCGCGGGTGAGCACGGTCTCGATCCAGTCGGCCCACATCCGGTTCTCGGCGACGTAGGAGAGGAACAGGTCGGCGGGCAGGGCGGGGCGCCGGCGGGTGAAGGCGTCCCGGATGCGGAGCCGGACCTCCTCGCCGATGGCGGGCATGGCGGTGATCTCTCCCCCGGTGACCACGGCGGTGAGCCGTTCGAAGGCGGAGAGCAGGGAGTTGGTGAGGCCGGCCTCGTCGCCGAAGGTGGCGAGGGTCTCCTCGTAGGCGTAGTAAGGACGGTAGGGGATCTCCACCGCGCCCCAGTAGGCGGTGGCCTCGTCGCCGGCCAGGCCGGTCGGGAAGCGGTCGAACTTGAGCCGGGCCAGGGCGCGTCCGGCGTCGGCCTTCTCCTTCTCGCCCTCGTCGATGCGCATCGGGACGGGGTAGATCCTGATGCCGCGGTCGCCGAAGCGTTCGTCGATCTGCCGGGCGACGGAGGCGGCGCCGTCGATGGACTGGTCGGAGAGGGTGAAGCAGTCGACCAGGACGTCGGGGAGGTGGACGGTGCAGATGTCGGCGATGTCGGAGAGGCCGGTCCGGCTGTCGATGAGGACGTAGTCGTAGTTCCGCTTCATGTCCTCGCGGAGGGCGTCGAAGAACAGGCCGCCGCCGAGCCGGTCGTAGAAGTTGTCCCAGTCGAAGGTGGACACGGTGGCGGAGTACTCGCGGTTCTGCCGGCCGGCCGAGACGAAGTCCAGGGTGCCGCCGTCGGGGAACTCCCAGCCGAGGTTCTCGGGGGTGAGGGAGACGGCGTGCGGCTGGATCCGCGCGTAGTCCTTGTGCCAGTCGTCGGGGCGCGGGTCGGGCCGGGTGGCGGCCCAGGCGTATTCGCTGATCAGGTCGATGACGCCGGTGGTGGCGCCCAGGGTGGAGGGGTCCAGGAAGGGGTGGAAGAAGCGGTGCAGGCCGGGCGCCTCCAGGTCCCAGTCGAGGGCGAGGACCCGTTTGCCGTTGGCGGCGAGGATCCAGGCCGTGTTGGCGAGGGCCATGGTGCGGCCGGTGCCGCCCTTGTACGAGTAGAAGGTGACGATCCGTCCGTCACGACTGGCTGTCATCCGTGTCCCCCCGGTCCGTGTGGGTCAGTGCGTCGGTGCCGTGCCCGGCGTCGGGCGGGAACGGCGCTCGCGGCGGTGGCGGTGCGGGCGGCCCGTCCGTTCCCATCGGCCCGTGCAGCCGCGGGCGTTCGGTGTGGGCCCGGCGGGCCGGCGGATACACCTGGGCGTGTCTGAGGTACTGCTGGGCGGCGGCCTCGACCACCTGCGGCAGGATCTGGCCGAGGGTTTCGAGGTTGGCGACGCCGTTGGCGGCGGCCCGGCAGGCGATCCGGGCGCGGCTCATGGTGACCGGCATGGTCTCCTCCAGCTGCCGGACCAGTTCGGTCTCCTGGGCCCGGCTCTGGTGGTCGTAGCGGTTCCAGGGGACGACCACGCTGACCCAGGGCCGGGGGTCCTGGTCGAAGGCGGCCAGCCGCTGCCGCCGGTGCTCGTCGGCGAGCGCCCAGCGGTCGATGATCAGGATCTCGGGGCGGGCCGGCGGCTGTTTGCTGTCGAAGTGCCCGGCCTCGTCGTCGAAGGAGGCCATCGTGGTGCGGTAGTTGAGGTTGCGGACCAGGTCCTCGGCGACGTAGGCGACGGGCCGTTGCGCGACCGGGTGGTAGGGGTTCCAGTCCACGGCGCTGTCGCCGTAGTACTCGGTGCTGCGGCCTTCCGGCTGGTCGAAGCGGGAGCCGGCGGCCACGGTGACCTGGAGGGACTTGGCGGATCCGCCGGGGGTGCCGAAGGCGCTGGGGACCACCCGGTAGTCCAGTGGCCGGCTGACGTCGAGGCGGACGGATTCGGCGACGCGCACGATGCGTTTGGCGAGTTCGTAGACCGCCCGCTCGTACTGCTCGGCGTAGCCGCGGAGTTTGATCAGCCCGTAGAGGCCGTCGGTGACGTAGCGGTCGCCGAAGGTGTTGTGGTTGAACTGCAACCGCTCTGCTGGGCCGGGCAGTTGGGACGGCGGTACGGGGACCCAGAGGGCGGGCACGATCGCCTCGGCGGGTTCGTTGTTGACCGCGCCGTGCCGGATGGTCCGGGTGGCGAAGGCGAACCACTCCTTGCCGCACATCTGGCTGGCGAAGTAGCGCGGGGAGAAGAGTGGCACGAACACCCGGCAGGTGGCGAGGGCCGCGCCGAGGCGTTCCGACCAGCCCTCGCCGCTGCGTATCTCGCGGTCCATGAATCCGGCGTCGGATCCGGCCGGGAGGTCGGTCAGCGCCATCACATGGCTGGAGAGATCACGGAAGAGGCGTTCCACCCACATGTCGGGGTCGGGCCCCCCGGCCCCGAATCTCGGCGTGTGCGCATAACTGAGAAAGAAGTACGGCTGCACAGATGCGGGCACATGACCCCCGTCCCGAAGATGCGAGCGAAGAAACATCATTCCGGAGCAGCTCCACCACATCCCCTCATGGTTCAGTCAATCAGCGTCTGTTTTCGGCCATCCAGGCCAGGGCGTGCTCGACCGCGTCATGGAGCGAGAAAAGCATGGTGTCCGCACCGCCCACCCGCCCCCGGCGCACCAGGGATTCCGGGAACTCCTTGCCGATCTGCCCGAAATCACTGTCGTCGAGCGCCACGTCCTCGAACTCGGTCCATTGATCACCCCCCGGTAGGTTCACCACGCACGCGTACATCCGCAAGGGGGGCTTGGGAATTCGGTACTCCGCGAGGTGGAAGGCGGTGCAGACTTCGAATCCCACATTGATCATGAGTACCTGACCTCCCTCCCAGCACAGGGACCCCAGCGGTGAGTCCTCTCCCAGATGACAGGAAATCCGGTGTTCCGCGCAGAGCCGCCCGGCGTCCCGGCCGAGCGCCGCGAAGGAGGTCTGCGGGTGGGCGCTGCGGAAGGCACCGGGGGCCGTCCGGACCGCCTCGGCCAGCGCACCCATCCGGCTGCTGGGGGTGCGCTCCGGGTGGAAGCCCGGCATCCGTTCCCGGAAGAGCCGTACCTCCTCCCCCGTCATCCCCTCGATACGGGCCAGATGGGCGTCCGAGGTGATGGAGTTCTCCGCGGTGAAGGCCGGTACGACCAGGGTGCCGCGCGGGCCGAGCACCCCGGTCAGCGCCTCCCGGAGGGTCTGCGCGTCCAGGCCGGTGCCGCCGAGCGCGGCGTGCACCAGCAGCCGGGCCCCGGGGCGCACCCCGGCCAGCCGCAGCCGCACCGCCAGGGCCAGCGCCCCGGGTCCGCGCCCGGGACCTCCGGGCCCCGGCCCGGGCCCGCGCCCGGCGCCTTCCCCCGGGGCCCCGGGGCCCGGGGAGCCCCCGGAGGTCCCGGGGGCAGGTGTCACGCCTCCACCGCCTTGAGTTCCCAGCGCATCTCCTCGACCAGCCGCCGTCCGGCAGCGGTCAGTTCCGCCGCCCCGGCGAGCCGGTCCAGGGCGCGGCGGATCTCCTCCGCCTCCCCCGGCTCCCCTCCGGTGGTGGCCCGCCGGTACGCCTCGACGGCCACGCGCTCGTGTACGTCGGCCAGCAGCCGGGAGACCGGCACCGGCCGGCGGCGCCAGGGCGAGGGGTGGCTCCAGGCCCCGTCCAGCGCGTACAGGTCGGCCACTTCGGTCAGCGAGCGCAGCCGGGCCCGGCGCCGGCCGGTCAGCAGGGCCAGGGCGGTGTCCCTGACCCCGGCGGCGTAGGGCAGGCCGAGGGCTCCGGGCCCGTGCCGTCCGGCCTCGCCCCAGCCGCCCGCCCGGGGCCCGCCCGCCAGCGGGGTGAGGGTGGTCAGGCCGGCGAGGGCGGCCCGGGCCGGGTCCGGGACGCTGCGGTGCAGCAGGGCCGTGGCGGCGTCGAGCCGGCGGATCCACTCCTCGGCCTCGCCGGCGCCCAGCCGCAGCCGCGGGGGCCGGGCGAAGCAGGTGCGGTAGGGGTCCAGGTCGTCCAGCGCCACGGCCGGCCCGTCCGGGCCGGGCAGCCAGCTCCGTACGGGCTCCCAGCGCGAGTCCCCGGCCGAGGGTCCGAAGCGGTGCTCGGACCGGCCGTCCCGTACGAGGAAGCCGTCGTCCGTCACGCCGAGCGCGGCCCGGCCCTCGGTGCCGGGTTCGCCGAGCCGCAGCAGGCCCAGGGTCGGCAGGTACACCTCGCCGTCCCGGTAGGGCACTTCGGCCGGGCCGTCCAGCCCGCCGCGCAGCACGGCTGCGGCGGCCAGCGCGGCCAGCCGCCGGGCGGCCTCGGGCGGGTCCGCCCGCTGCGGCCACGGCGGCCGCTCAGGGCCCGCCGGGCCGGCCGGCCCGCGCGCGCGGTGCCGGCGGCCCTCGCCCTCGCGGAGGGCCTCCAGCGCGGCCAGCACCCAGCTCCGCGTGTACGGATGCGCCAGCACGGTGTCCAGCGCGGCCGCGCCGGCCTCCCCGGCCGCCTCCACCGCGACCACCCGCGCCCAGGCCCGGTCCCAGTCCTCCCGCCCCGCCAGGTCGGCGTGCAGCCGGGCCAGCAGGGTCCTGGTCAGGTCCTGCTGGGCGGCGTCGAGGGCGGCCGGGGAGGGGGTGGGGACGGCCGTCCGGCTCTCCACCCCGTCGACGAGTTCCCGCAGGTCGGCGCAGTAGACGGAGGGGTTGTCGAAGCCGCTGCCGGACCGGTGGCGGTGGGTGTAGAGGCCTCCGCCGCACGAGCGTACGGCGGGGCAGCGGCGGCATTCGGCGCTGACCCCGGCCAGCCCGAGCTGCCGGGCCCGCACTCCCGGATGGGCCGCGACCCGGTCGAAGGCGTGGTCGAAGACGTTGAACCCGGTGGCGGCGGCCCCGTCGTAGGCGCTCTTGAGGGAGTCCACCTGCTCCAGCGCGCCGTCGGTCTCGACCACCACCAGGTCGGTGGGGGCCAGGCCCAGGGACTCGGTGAGGCTGGGGCCGCCCGCGAGGGTGCTGAGCAGGGAGGAGAACAGCCGGACCGGCACCGGGCGGCCGAGCCGCTCCCAGTGGTCGAAGACCGCCAGCAGCCACCGGGCGTAGCTGTCGCGGGTACCGTCGGGGCGGGCCGGAGGGGTGTCCCAGGTGGCGTGCGGGAGCAGGAAGTCCACTCGCGGGGGCGCCAGTTCGACCAGAGCGTCGAGGACGGCGACGGGGTCGTTCTCCACGTCCACGGTGCAGAGCAGGCCCTGGTACAGATGGCGGTAGGGCCGGGACCGGAGCAGTTCGACGGCCTTGAGGACCAGGGGGTGGCTGGTGCGGCCGTCGGCGAAGCGGCGGTGCCGGTCGTTGGCGGCGCGGTCGCCGTCGAGGGAGACCCCGACGCGGACGCCGAACTCGGCGAAGAGGTCGAGGTAACGGGTGTTCAGCTGGAGCCCGTTGGTGTGGATCCGCAGGTCCAGGGCGGCGGTCCCGGCGAGGGCCCGGGTGAATTCCTCGCAGACCAGGCGGAGTCGGGCCGGCCCGGCCAGCAGGGGTTCCCCTCCGTGGAGGATCACCGTGACGGAGGGGAGGTCATGGTCACGGGCATGGTCGGCGAGCCGCGACGCGGTCCGGGAAACGACTTCCGGGGAGATCACCTTCGGCCGGGCTCGCCAGCTCTGATCTGCGTGTTCATAGACATAGCAATGATCACAAGCAAGATCGCATCTGCTGTGAACCTTCAGGACGATCTCGCGAAAGGCGATCAGGCCGGTCATTCCACCAGTCTAGAGCGGTTACTCCGGTGTCAGAGCGCGGAGTTGAAGATCGGCGCGGAAACAGGACGGCCGGATTCCGACGGAAGCACCCGGGCGAGCGCGGAAGCCGCGGAAGCACTGCGCACGTCGATCTCCCCGAGCGGGACACGACGGGTCTGTGCGCTGGTCGGAGGAGTTGCGGAAGTCTTCACGGTTCCGTCCTGGGGTGAGGCCATGTGGAATGGGCATGGAAATGACAACAGCGACGCGCTAGTGTCAAGCGTGGACTTTACTCTTCCACGCCCTATTGGCAACCGAGACATGAGGGCCGGTCACGCGTTCCATCGAATGAGTGAGCAAGAGGGTTGGCGCCCGAGCAGCCGACTAGGGGGGTCGCTGTGAAGGATTTCTCCGCATCCGGATCACCGGGCGGCGTGACGTTCCGGAACCAGGATCTTCCCGCTCTCTTCCACCACACCGACCGGGCCGCGATCTCCCGCCAGCGCGAGTCCACGCAGGCCACGCGGGCCCAGCTGCTGCTCCTCGTCCTCGCCGCGGCCGCGGCCGCGCTCCCTTCCGGACCGGGCTTGGGCTCCGTCCGGCTCGGCGGTGCGCTCAGCGCGCTGGCGTACGCCGGGGTCCTCCTGGTGGGCGTACGGGCGACCCGGCGCCGGGCCCGGCCCCAGTGGCAACTCAACCGCAGCGCCGCGGAGTTCATCAAGTCGCTCGCCTGGCGGTACGCGGTGCACGGCGCGCCCTTCGGCCCCGGACCGGACGACGCCGGACCAAAGGACGCCGAACAGACCTACCGCGCACGGCTGGAGTCGGGTCTGGCGGAGCTGGTGAAGATGGGCTGGGAGGACCCCAGGGCGGCCGGCCTGGTGCCGCAGGGCGGTGAAATCACCGGCGCCATGCGGGCGTTACGGAACCTGGACTACCGGGCGCGCAGGGAGACGTACGTCCGGGACCGGCTGATCGAGCAGCGCAACTGGTACCGGCGCCGGACCGAGGTGTCCCGCCGGGCCACCTCCCTGTGGTCGTGGAGCATCGTCCTGCTGACCTGCCTGGGGCTGATGTTCGCGGCGCTCGGGGCCTTCGGCACGGGACCGGCGGCCCGGCTCACCGGCCTGGTCAGCGCGGCCGCGACGGCCGACATCGCCTGGAACGAGGTCCGCCGGCACCACCCGCTGATCGAGGCGCACACCCTCGTCGAGCAGGACCTCGCGGCGATGATGGTGGTGATGCAGACGACCATCACCGAGCACCAGTGGCCCTCGGCGGTCTACGAGACCGAGCGGTACGTCTCCCCGCAGCACACCGACTGGCTGGCACGGCACAGCAATTGACGTATCGACATTTTCTGATGAACCCTCACTCCCCACTCCATGAGGGCTCCTTCACCGTCGCACATCGGCTGTACGGGTGGGCGGTCAGTCGCGGACCGCGCCGGCCCGCCAGATGACGGTGACCGGCTTCCCGAGCCCGCGCGCGTAGGCCACGATGTCGCCCGTGCCGCCCCGGCCGCGGGCCGGCAGGCCGTCCCAGACGGCGACCAGCCGGTCACAGCAGTCCGCGATGTAGGTGCCGGCCGCGTAGTAGGCCTCGTCCGTCGAATGGGCGAAGTCCATGCGGACCTCGCGGTCCGCCCGCTGCTTCAGCCGGTGGTACCCGGCCAGCGATTCGGCGTCCTCGAAGGCGTCCTCGTAGTCCTCGCTGGGGATCACCACCGTGAGGTCCGCCCCGCATTCCAGGGCGATGGCCGCGAAGATCTGGTCCGCTCCCTCGGCCAGGCTGGAGAGCGCCTCCAGCGGCCCGCGGTGCCCGGCGAGCACCGCCCGGAGCCGGTCCTGGACATGGCCGAGCACCTCGGCAGGGATCGACCGGTGTCCGGTCACCCCGATGCGCTTCATCGCATTCCCCCCGACTCCGCGTGTACCCCCGGACATCCTCCCAGAAGGCGGGGGGACGTCCAGGGGGCCGCAGGGGCGCGCGGGATCAGCCGGGACCGGCGGGGGTCAGTAGACGCTCACTCCGTAGGCGCTGAGCGCCTCGGTGACCGGCTGGAAGAAGGTCGTCCCGCCGCTGGTGCAGTTGCCGCTGCCGCCGGAGGTCAGGCCGACCGCCCGGCTGCCCGAGTACAGCGGGCCGCCGCTGTCCCCGGGTTCGGCGCACACGTTGGTGCGGATCATGCCGTAGACGATGTCCCCGCCGCCGTAGTTCACGGTGGCGTTCAGACCGGTCACCTGGCCGCCGTGGATGCCGGTGGTGGAGCCCCGCCTGGTCACCGACATGCCCACGGTGGCGTTGGCGGCCGAGGTGATGTCCTGGCTGCCCACGGTGCCCGGGTGGGCGAGCGAGGCGTTGTCGTACCGGATGAGGCCGTAGTCGTTGTTCGGGAAGCTGGATCCGACGGTGGGCCCGATGGCGGTGGTCCGGGCGGAGTTCGTGTACCAGGTCCCGGCACCGTCGGTGCAGTGGCCGGCCGTCAGCACGTAGTAGGTGGAGCCGCTGCGCACGTTGAAGCCGGCCGAACAGCGCCAGCCGCTGGTGTAGATGGCGTCGCCGCCGGAGAGCAGCTTGCTGAGCTTGCCGGGGGTGCGCTCGATGCGCAGGGCCCCGGCGTCGCGGCCCGCTTCCTTCTTGATCCTGGCGATGTCGGCGGCGCTGACCGTGGAGTCGGCGGTGACCACCAGGGTGCCGGTGGCCGGGTCGGTGTGCCAGGCGGTGCCCGCGACATCTGCGCGCAGCACGGAGGCGTCGGCCGCGGCGAGGCGGTCGGCGCCGTAGCCGCCGGAGGGGGTGTCGTCGGCGGTGGCCGCCGCGGCGGGCACGGCGAGCGCTGCCACGGCGGCCAGGCCCGCCGCGATCGCGGCCGCCCGGGTGGGGGTGATGCGCTTGATCCTCACTTCTCGTCCTCCCGTGGGGGGTGTGGGGGTTCGGTGAGGCGCAGTCAGGCGCGCTTGGCGGACCCTCGGATGCAGGGGATTGGCCGTGTCCTGACAAGCGCTGCTCGGGAGTGTCATGTCCTCCGTCAGCCGTCGGCAAGGGCTGGATTCGGCCTCGGGCCGCCCCAGGCCGCCGTACGCGGCGGTGTGCCGCCGGACGGCGGCGAGGGGTGCTCGGGGTGGGACCGGAGGGGTGGGGCGGGAGCCGGGCCGGGTGGAGGCCGGCGGTGCCGGTGGCACCGATGGAGCCGATGGAGCCGTCTGCGGCGGGTGTGCCGGCGGCTGGAAGCGGAAGGGGGAGCCGGACCCGCAGCCGACCGGGGTGCCGGATGCGGCCCGCGGATCGCCCTCCCGCCCGCCCGCCACCGGCCGGAGGCCGCCTCCGGCCCCCGGCGGACGGGGGCCGGCCCGCCGACCGGGTCCGGGACCGGACCGCTGCCCCTCCGCCGTCCCCGCTCCTCCGCTCCTCCACCTGCACGGTCCGGTCCGCCCGGTACGGACGCGACGTGCCCGGCCGGAGACGGCCGCGGTCCGGGACCGCACGGGAGGGCCCCGGTCCCGCTGCGGGCGCGGCGGGCCGCCGGCCCGGGGCCGGAAACCCCGACCGCCCGTACCCCTCGACGGCGGAGCACGGGCAACCGGAGCCGGCCGGCCGCACGGCGGGTGCGGGCCGAGGCGCCCGCGCCGTCGCCGGGCACGGCGCCTCGGGCGGGGGGTTCACCGTCCGGGTGGAGGCCGCCGCCGGCGGTGGCGGTGGGCACCACCACGCCCGCGCCCCCGCGACGCTGCCCGGGAACGGCCCGAATTCGACGTCCAGGGTGGCCGGATGGCCTGGGGGTGCCCCCGGACGGAGCCGGGGGAAGCGTGCCGGAGGGGGCGAGGGGGCCGCACGGGGCGGACACGGTGTCCGCCCGGGCGGGCCCACGCCCCCGGTGTCCGTGCCGCCGTTGCCGGACCGCGGCTGCGTCGTCGCTCATGCTGCTCACCCCTTCCCCACGGGAACACCCGGCCATACCGGGGTACGCCGTCCGGGGGTGTCGGGGCGGAGCGGGAACGCGGTGCGCGGCGGATCCGGCCCGGGAGCCGTCCGGGTGACGGGGAATCAGCCGTGTCGGGAGATCAGCCGGGCCGGGAGATCAGCTGTATCGGGAGGTGAGCCGCATAGGGGGTCAGCTGCACCCGCAGTCGCAGTCGCAGCAGTCGCAGCCGCTGCAGCAGCCGTCGTCCCCGCAGCAATTGCTGCAGCAGTCGCACCCGTCGCAGCATTCGCACACATCGCACAGGGGGTCGCGACGCTTCCGGCTCCACGGGCCCTCGTACTCCGTGCAGCACATCTGGCAGGTGCAGAACAGCCCGGTGAACACGGCGCAGCCCGCGATCAGTCCGCGCCGGGGGCGCTGCGGGGGAAGACCGGGCCCGCCCGGCGGCATGCCGCCGCCCGGGGGCATGCCGCCGCCCGGGGGCATGCCGCCGCCCGGTCCGCCGGGTGCGCCGCCGTACGGGCTGCCGCCGTAGGGGTTCTGGCCATGGGGATTCTGGCCGTACGGGTTCTGCCCGTACGGGTTCTGGCCGCCCTGGCCGGCGTACGGACCGGGGCCGCCGTACGGACCGGGACCGGCCGCGGGGTTGCCGCCGTACGGCCCCTGCGCCGAGTGCGACGCGGCGTGGCCGCACGAGCTCGTGCCGAAGGCGCGGTCGACCGAGCTGCGGAGCTCGTGCACCAGCAGCCGGTGGGCCAGGCCGCCGTCCGCGAATTCGGCGTCGCGCAGCGCCAGCCGGATGCCCCGCAGTGCGTCGTCGCAGAGCCGCCGGGCTTCGGTGAGCGGCGTGCCGGTGGCTTCGAGGGGGTTCCAGGCGCCGGCGAAACGGTCCTTCTCCAGGTCCTCGACGGCGTCGAGGAGGTGCGCGAGCCGTCCGAAGTAGCGTCCGGCCTCGGCCAGCGCGGGGGCGTTGCCCGGCCGGCCCGCCAGCGTGGCGGTATGGGCGAAGGCGGCGGCGGTCGCGGTCTCCGTCGGCTCGGTCACCACGAGCAGCGGCGTGCCGAGGCCGGCCAGGGCCTCGATGCCGGTCTGCCGGTCCACGGCGTCGACGAGCACGGCGGTGTCGAAGCCGAGCGAGGCCCCGGTCCGGGCTCCGGCCCGGTCCCAGCCGCGAGCCACCCGGCGCGCCGCGGCGGCGATCGGCGCCCGCGCCAACAGCCCGTCCCGGTCGGCCACGTGGTCGCGCACCTTGGCGGAGGCCAGCACCAGCGAGACGGCCGCGGCGAGCCGGGCGCCCTCGCCGTTGGCCACGGGGGCGGTGCGCATGCCGCGCAGCGGGCAGGGTCCGGCGGTGCGCCGGGCCCCGGCGACCGGACCCGACTGAGCCTCCGTCAGAACGGAGACCAGCAGACCGTCGTAGTTGGTGACGATCCGGGACGCCTGTCCGTGTTCGCCCCGAAGTGCCAGGCAGAGCCCGCAGAGATGGGCCATCCACTCCGTTTTGAAGCGCTCGCCGAGCCGATGCGTACAAGGTCTGACGATGCCGAACAAAGTGGGTCCCCCGGGTGTTGCGCGTCCGTTTCCGGGGCATCGTATCCAGCCAGTGCCTTCACCCGTACGCCCCCTGTGGCCACCCGGACGGAGGCAGTGGTCGTATTTTCACTCAGACAGCAGCGGTAGCTCCCTTGAACCCTGAGCATGTACCGGATGTTCTGCACCAGTACCGTCACGAAACTCCTGCGCGGCGGCTATCCACTTGGCGCGTTGTCAGCATCATGGACGACCATAGGGATTGCGGAGATGACACAAACGACAGCCGCGGTGAAAGGAGGCGTCCCATGGGTTCGGTGCGCAAGGCGAGTGCCTGGCTCGGTCTCGTCGAGGACAGCGACGACGAGCGCTACTACGACGACGAGTACACGGAGGCTTCGCAGGGTCCGCACGCCGGCGACCAGTGGGTCACCGACCCCCGGGTGAAGGTGGCGTCGGACTCGGCCGTCGAGATGGGCCGGCGGATCGCCACGGTCACCCCGGACGGCTTCCGTGACGCGCGCGGCATCGGCGAGCTGTTCCGCGAGGGCGTCCCGGTGATCGTGAACCTGTCCTCGATGGACCCGGCCGACGCCAAGCGCGTGGTCGACTTCGCGGCCGGCCTGACCTTCGGCCTGCGGGGCTCGATCGAGCGGGTGGCGACCAGGGTCTTCCTGCTGACCCCGGCCGACACCCAGATCGTGAGCGGTGAGCCGGGCGGCCGCTCCACCGGAGGCTTCTTCAACCAGAGCTGAGCGGGGCGCTCACCCGACTCACCGGAAGGCGTCGAGCCCGGTGAGTGCCTTGCCCAGGACCAGCTGGTGCATCTCCACGGTGCCCTCGTAGGTGAGCACCGACTCCAGGTTGGTCGCGTGCCGCATGACGGGGTACTCCAGGCTGATCCCGTTCGCACCGAGGATCGTGCGCGCGGTGCGGCAGATCTCGATGGCCTCGCGGACGTTGTTGAGCTTCCCGAAGCTGACCTGCTCCGGGCGGAGCGTGCCGGCGTCCATCCTGCGTCCCAGGTGGTGGGCGAGCAGGATCCCCTTGTGCAGCTCCAGCGCCATGTCCGAGAGCTTGGCCTGGGTGAGCTGGAAGCCGCCGATCGGGCGGCCGAACTGCTCCCGGGTCCGCGCGTAGTCGAGCGCCGCCTCGAAACTGGCGCGGGCGGCGCCCATGGAGCCCCAGACGATCCCGTAGCGGGCGTGGCTCAGACAGCCGAGCGGGCCCTTCAGCCCGGTGACGCCGGGGAGCACGGCGTCGGCCGGCAGCCGTACGTCGTCCATCACCAGCTCGCTGGTCACGCTGGCCCGCAGGGACCACTTGTGCTTGATCTCCGGCGCGGAGAAGCCGGGGGTGTCGGTGGGTACGGCGAACCCGCGGATCCCCTCGTCGGTCTGCGCCCAGACCACGGCGACGGCGGCCACCGAGCCGTTGGTGATCCACATCTTGCGCCCGTTCAGCACCCAGTCGGTGCCGTCGCGCTTGGCGTACGTGCGCATCGCGGCGGGGTCCGAGCCGACGTCGGGCTCGGTCAGCCCGAAGCAGCCGATGAGCTCGCCGGCGGCCATGCCGGGCAGCCAGCGCTGCTTCTGCTCCTCGGAGCCGTGGCGGTGGATGGCGTACATGGCGAGGGAGCCCTGTACGGAGACCAGGGAGCGGATGCCGGAGTCGGCGGCCTCCAGCTCCAGGCAGGCCAGGCCGTACTGCACGGCGCTGGCGCCGGCGCATCCGTAGCCCTCCAGGGACATGCCGAGCGCGCCGAGCGCGCCGAGCTCCCGGGCGAGCTCCCGGATGACGGGGAGCTCGCCCGTCTCGTACCACTCGGCGACGTGCGGCAGCACGCGGTCCGCGGCCCAGCCGCGGACGCTGTCGCGGATGGCGAGGTCCTCGGGGCTGAGCAGCTCGTCGATTCCGAGCGGATCGGTGGGCACGAACACGGTGTCGCCTCCGGCGGGGTGCGGGGTTGTGCGGAACCTTGCACTGCGAGTTTTTCCGCGCCGACGCTAACCCGCGCTCCCCGCGCGGGCAATCGTCCCCCGGTCGGGACGGGTGCCCGGGCCCCGGCGGGACGGTCGCACGGGACACCCGCACCCGGTGTGGCTGCCATCTCCGGTGTGGGCAGGCGACGGCACGCCTGCCCACACGGCCGGCGAACCCGAGGCGCAGCCCCGAGGGGTCCGGGGCACAGCCCCGGTTCCGGGAAGGGGTGGGGTGGGGGAAAGGCTCCGCGCAGCGGTCAGGCGGGGCGGCTGAGGGCCGCGTCGGCGTCCGACTTGGCCGGGGCCGGGATGTGGACCCGGGCCGCGCCGGCCGGGGCCGGGGCATCGGCCGGCTCGGTGCCTGCGGCGGAAGCCGAGGCGGAGTCAGGGGCAGGCGCGAGCGCAGAGGCGCGGCCGGTCTCGGCCGGCTCCGCCGAGCCGCAGTCCATGAGCCGCGGCAGCTTCAGTGCCATGACCGCCCCGGCGAGCAGCAGCCCCGCACTCACCAGCAGCGTGACGTGCAGCCCGTGCACGAACGACACCCGAGCCGCCGCGTACAGCGCGTCCCCCGCCGGCCCGCCCAGCGCGGACGCGATCTGGTACGCCTCGCCCAGCGAGTTCGCCGCACCCGCCGAGTCCGCCGCCGGCACCCCCGCCACGTGCGCCAGCCCCGGCGCGTACGCCGCGTTCATCACGCTGCCGAGCAGCGCGATGCCCATGCCGGCACCCAGCTGGTAGGAGGTCTCGCCGATCGCGGCCGCGCCGCCGGCCGTCTCCGCCGGAGCCTCGCTCAGCATCGATTCGTAGGCCGCGAACAGCGTGGTCTGCAGGCCGAAACCGAGCAGCACGAAGCCCACGGTGAGCAGCAGCGGCCGGTCGTGCTCGCCCATCAGGGTCAGCATCAGCACGGCCAGGGCGGTGAGCAGGAAGCCCAGCGAGACCATCGCCCGCGGCCCGATGCGGTGCAGCGTGTACGAGCCGGTGCCGCCGGCCGCCATGGCCGCGAAGGTCAGCGGCAGCAGCCGCAGGCCGGTCTCCAGCGGGGACAGGTGCAGCACCAGCTGCAGGTACTGGACGGCGATGAGCTCCAGGCCGACCAGCGCCAGCATGGCGAGCACGATGCAGCCCACCGAGGTGGTGAAGGTGGCGCGGGAGAACATCCGCATGTCGATGAGCGGGTGCGTCCGGCGCCGCTGGCGGCGTACGAACAGCACCAGCAGCACCGCCCCGAGGAGCAGCGGCACGAATGCCTGGGGGTCGAGGAGCTCCCGGTCGGCGCCGGCCCGCTTCACGCCGAGCACCACGCCCAGCACGCCGGCCGCGGCCATCAGCGCGCCGACCACGTCCCACGGCCCGTCGGCCGCGCCGCGCGATTCCGGCAGCAGCCACCGGCCGAGCGGCAGGATCAGGGCCATCAGCGGGATGTTGATGAGGAAGACCGAGCCCCACCAGAAGTGCTGGATCAGGAAGCCGCCGAGCA
Source organism: Streptomyces sp. NPDC089799 (assembly GCF_040684755.1). Lineage (NCBI taxonomy): Bacteria > Bacillati > Actinomycetota > Actinomycetes > Kitasatosporales > Streptomycetaceae > Streptomyces > Streptomyces sp. NPDC089799. The sequence continues at coordinate 102,481 of NZ_JBFBGR010000020.1, forward strand.
CCGGTCCGCTGGCCGCGCCGATCGCGGCGACCCCGGTCCAGATGCCGATCGCCAGGGCGCGTTCCTTACGGTCCGGGAAGACCTGCCGGAGTATGGACAGGGTGGCGGGCATGATCATCGCGCCGCCGACGCCGAGCAGGGCCCGCGCCGCGATCAGCACCTGGGCGTTGTCGGCCAGTGCGGCCGTCGCCGAGGCCACGCCGAAGAGGCCGTAGCCGAGGAGCAGGATGCGGCGCCGCCCGACGCGGTCGCCGAGGGTGCCGAAGAGGATCAGCAGCGAGGCGCACACCAGCGGGTAGGCGTCGACGATCCACAGCAGCTCGATCGAACCGGGGCGCAGGTCCTCGGTGACGGAGGGGACGGCGACGTGCAGGATCGTCGCGTCGAGGGCGACGAGGACCAGGCTGATGCACAGGACCGCCAGGACCACCCAGCGATTGGCTCCGTCCGCCACTGCGGTCAGACGCTGCCGGGCCTTCGGTCCGGACATGCATGTACCTCCCAGGTGATCCCTCGCGTTCGGTGGACCAGCGTCGTGACGTGCCGCGGGTGGGCGGCTTGGTTGACGGGGCCCGGCATCGACACGCGAGTGAACGGCCAGCGTACGCGAGTTCGGTCAGGGGTCACGTGGTCAAGCTCTCACCCCGGCGACCCCCGGCGTGTGGCGTGCGCCACTCGCCTCCCCTCCGCGTACACGCCTGGTCACGGCCCGTGGTTCTGCTCCCGGGTGCCGTGCCGGTACCACCGATAATCATGCCTGTGGAAGATCTTGCCGTTCGCCGGGCCGCGCCCGCGCTGCTCGCCTACGCCGCCGTCCGGGTCCTGGGGCTGGTGGTGCTCGGGGTGTGGGGTGCGGTGGCGGGCAGCAGCCCGCACACCCTGCTCTCGGCCCGGTGGGACTCCCTCTGGTACGCGCGGATCGCCGCCGACGGCTACGGGTACGAGGTGGTGCTGCCGAACGGCGACGTCCATTCGAACCTGGCGTTCTTCCCGCTGCTGCCGTGGCTGGAGCGGGCCGTCTCGGCGGTGACCGGGCTGTCGTACGGCTCGGCGGGCCTGCTGGTCTCCGCGCTCGCGGGTCTCGCGGCGGCGTGGGGGATCTTCGCGATCGCCGATCTCCTGTACGGCCGGCGGGCGGGGGTGTGCGCGGCGGCTGCCTGGGCGGCGCTGCCGGTCGGGATCGTCCAGTCCATGGCCTACAGCGAGGCGCTGTTCACGGCGCTGGCGGCGTGGTCGCTGTACGGGGTGCTGCGCGGCCACTGGATCACCGCGGGCCTGCTCGCGGCGGCGGCCGGGCTGACCCGTCCGGTGGGCGTGGCGGTGGTGGCCGCGCTGTGGGTGGCGGCGGCCCTGGCCGCGCGGCGCGGCGAGGCGTCCTGGCGTACGGCGGCGGGGGCGCTGGTGGCTCCGGCGGGCGCGGCGGCGTACGTGCTGTGGGTGGGGGCGCGTACGGGTGAGGGGGTGCTCGGCTACCTGCGGGTGCAGGGCGGCTGGGGCAACGGCTTCGACGGCGGGCTGGCCTTCGCCCGGTTCATCGGGGGGAAGCTGGGCTCGGCGGCGTGGCCGGCCGGGGTGGGGCTGATCGCCGGGGTGCTGCTGGTGCTGTGGCTGTACCGGCTGTGCGTGCGGCAGCGGCAGCCGGTGGCGCTGCTGGTGTACTGCGGGGTGGTGGTGGCGCTGGCGCTGTGCGCGTCGGCGTACTTCGGGTCCAAGCCGCGCCTGCTGCTGCCCGCGTTCCCGCTGCTGCTGCCGCCCGCAGTGGCACTGGCGCGCGGGGGCACGGGGCGGGCGGTGGCCTGGCTGGGCGCGGCGGCCGCCGTCGCGGCGGTGTACGGGGCCTTCTGGCTGAACGGTTCCGGTCCGCCCTGACGGAATTCCGAATTCCGGCCTCGAATCGGTGTTCCCACATAAAGCCCGGACGGGTTCTGGAGGAATTCACGAGGCCCGGCCGGGAACCGGAACAGGATTACGCCGAACAATGCCCGGGATAAAGGCCGGACTGAGACCCACTCCACATCACATGGTCATCACAAACCCCGCGATTCGCGCGGGCTCCCCACTCGCGCGCGGTAACGTCCATTGAGTGCGTACCGACCCGTCATTCACCCGTCTGGAGCGGCTGTTCGCCCGCCTGGACCGTGAACCCGAACGACCGGCTCATCTGCAAACGCCGCAGATGAGCCGGCACCGTGTGGTGCTCTTCGCTTCGACCCTGGTGTTCTATCTGGCCATCGTGGTGGCCGTGCTGACCACCTCCTGGCTGGTCCGGCTGGACTGGCAGGTGATGTTCTGGCGGCCGTACGAGCAGCTGCCCGAGCTGCACGCCTTCCTCGACTACCTGGTGGTGCTCGGCCAGCGCGGCCCGACCGCCGTGATGGTGGCCGCCTGGCTCGGCTGGCGCTCCTGGCGGCAGCACACCCTGCGCCCGCTGATCACCCTCGGCGTGGCCCTGCTGCTGCTCAACATCACCGTCGGCGCGGTGAAGCTGGGGCTGGGACGGCTCGGCCCGCACTACGCCACCCGGATCGGGTCCGCCGAGCTCTTCGCCGGCGGGGATATATTTCCGTCGGGCCACACCGCCAACGCCGTGGTGACCTGGGGCATCCTCGCCTACCTGGCCTCCACCGTGCGCACCCGGCGGAATCTGTCGGTGCTCTCCGCCGTGGTCGCGCTCAGCGTCGGCGCCACCACCGTCTACCTGGGCACCCACTGGGTCAGCGACGTGCTGCTCGGCTGGGCCGCCGGCCTGCTGATCCTGCTGGCGCTGCCCTGGTTCGAGCCGCTCATCGCACGCGCCGAGAGCGCGGTCTTCGAACTGCGCGAGCGGATCCGCGAGCACCGTGCCGGACGGCGGGCGCCGGTGCCCGTTCCCGTCCCCGCGCCGGTGGCCGTACGGGCCGCAGCCCACGCGCCGGCTCCCCGGCCCGCCGCGCACCTCACGGTCCGGCCGCACATCATCCGCTCCGAGCGGACCCCGGCCACCCCGGCCGGGAGCCGTCGCCCCGCGCACGCCACGGCCCACGCGGCGCACGCAGAGCGGAGCACGCGGAACCCCTCGGCCCGCCCGGTCACGGGGAGCTGAATCCCGCCGCGCGCGGGGGCCGGTACGCACACACCGCCCCCGCGCGTCAGCCGCACGGCCGCACCTTCAGCCGAATCGGGTCACGCTTAGGTCACGAAATGTCGACAACTGTTTCACTGACCCGGCTCACCCGATGCGACGCATTCCCGAGCCTGCGCAATTGCCCTCCGGGCTGCGACACGCCCGGCGTGAATACGTTCTGCATTCCCTGCGCGGGGCGCTGGAATTACCCCTCTCGCATTCCCTCCGGGCCGCTCCCGCAAGGAATCTGACGGGCTGTGGACCGCCCTCCCCGCCGCCTGCGCACAGAACCCTCACTTCTTCCCCACTGGCGCGTCCGCACCGCCCCGCCGGGAACAGGCTGGGAGCATCGTGACCCTGATCCGATGCCGTCTCGGCGAGGGGACCACCGATGGGAACGACGCCCGCCACGACGCCCGCCATGACGCCCGCGACGGCACCTCCGGTCCGCACCCGCGGCCGGATCCTGGTCGACTGGCTGACCACCACCGACCACAAGAAGATCGGCCACCTCTACCTGGTCACGTCGTTCCTGTTCTTCCTGCTGGCCGGGCTGCTGGCACTGCTGATGCGGGCCGAGCTGGCCCGGCCGGGCCTGCAGCTGATCACCAACAACCAGTTCAACCAGGCGTTCACCCTGCACGGCACGATCATGCTGCTGCTCTTCGCGACCCCGACCTTCGCCGGGTTCGCCAACGAGATCATGCCGCTGCAGATCGGCGCCCCGGACGTGGCCTTCCCCCGGCTGAACATGCTGGCGTACTGGCTGTTCCTGTTCGGCGGGCTGATCGTGCTCTTCTCGCTGATCACCCCGACCGGGCCGGCGTACTTCGGCTGGACCGCGTACGCCCCGCTCAACAGCCTGGAGCGGTCCCCCGGCGTCGGCGCCGACATGTGGATCATGGGCCTGGCGCTGGCCGGCTTCGGGACCATCCTCGGCTCGGTCAACTTCATCGTGACCATCGTCGCCCTGCGCGCCCCCGGCATGACCATGTTCCGGATGCCGATCTTCACCTGGAACGTGCTCTTCACCTCGATCCTGGTGCTGTTCGCGTTCCCGGTGCTCGCCGTCGCCCTGCTGGTCCTGGAGTCCGACCGGCGCTTCGGCTCGGTGGTCTTCGCACCCGAATGGGGCGGCGCGCTGCTCTGGCAGCACCTGTTCTGGTTCTTCGGGCACCCCGAGGTCTACATCATCGCGCTGCCGTTCTTCGGGATCGTCACCGAGATCCTGCCGGTGTTCTCCCGGAAGCCGGTCTTCGGATACGTCACCCTGGTCGCCGCGACCATGGCCATCACCGGGCTGTCCGTGGTGGTGTGGGCGCACCACATGTTCGCCACCGGCGCCGTGCTCCTGCCGTTCTTCTCCCTCCTCTCCTTCCTGATCGCGGTGCCCACCGGGGTGAAGTTCTTCAACTGGACCGGGACCATGCTGGGCGGCTCGCTGTCCTTCGAGACGCCCATGCTGTGGTCGGTCGGCTTCCTGGTGACCTTCCTCTTCGGCGGGCTCACCGGAGTGATCCTGGCCTCCCCGCCGATGGACTTCCAGGTCACCGACTCCTACTTCGTCGTCGCGCACTTCCACTACACCGTGTTCGGCACGGTGGCCTTCGCGACCTTCGCCGGCTTCTACTTCTGGTGGCCCAAGATGACCGGCAAGCTGCTCGACGAGCGCCTCGGCCGGATCCACTTCTGGACCCTCTTCACCGGCTTCCACACCACCTTCCTGGTGCAGCACTGGCTGGGCGCCGAGGGCATGCCCCGCCGGTACGCCGACTACCTGGCGGCGGACGGCTTCACGGTGCTCAACAGCGTGTCCACGATCGGGGCGTTCCTGCTCGGCCTGTCCACGCTGCCGTTCCTCTACAACGTCTGGAAGACCCACCGCTACGGCGTCCGGGTCGAGGTGGACGACCCCTGGGGCTACGGCCGCTCGCTGGAGTGGGCGACGTCCTGTCCGCCGCCCCGGCACAACTTCACCGGGCTGCCCCGGATCCGCTCGGAGTCCCCCGCCTTCGACCTGCATCATCCGGAGTTCGCGGCGCCTCGGCTGCAGGGCCGGGAGCAGCGGACCGCCGGTCTGCCCGGGCCAGCAGATCCCGGGCGGCCCTGATCCGCTCGGCGAGAGCGGGCGGCTCCACCACCTCGAACTCGAAGCCCATCATCAGCACGTGGACGACCAGCACGTCCAGGCTCAGCCCGCCGGTGTGCAGCAGGCACGAGTGCGCGTCGACCGGCTCCAGCACCCCGTCCGCCGGCCCGACGGCCTGCCCGGCCTCCTCGGCGGAGACCAGCAGCCGGATCACGGCCTGCTCGGCGTAGGCGCGCTGGGAGATGCCCTTCGAGACGTACGCGGCCAGGTCCTCCGCGGGCGGCGTGCGCGGGGCGAAGCGCGGGCCGTGCGGGGGTCTGGGCTCGATCCGGTCGGCCCGGAAGGTCCGCCAGCCGGCCCGGTCCACGTCCCAGGCCACCAGGTACCAGCGGCGTTCGGTGCACACCAGCCGGTGCGGCTCCACGGTCCGGCGACTGCTCGCGCCCTCGTGGTCGTGGTAGGCGAACCGCAGCCGCTCGCCGTCCCGGCAGACGGAGGCCAGTTCGGTGAGCACGGAGGGGTCCACGGTGGACCGCTGCTGCCCGCGCAGCACGGACACGGTGAACTCGTTCAACGCGTTCACCCGCCGCCGGAGCCGGCCGGGCAGCACCTGCTCCAGCTTGGCCAGCGCCCGTACGGACGCCTCGCCGATCCCCTCGACCCCGTTGCCGGCGGCGGTGCGCAGCCCCACCGCGACGGCGACGGCCTCCTCGTCGTCGAGCAGCAGCGGCGGCAGCTCGGCGCCCGCGCCCAGCGAGTAGCCGCCGCCGGTGCCCGGGCTGGCGTTGACGGGATAGCCGAGCTCGCGCAGGCGGTCCACGTCCCGCCGGACGGTGCGCGGGGTGACGCCGAGGCGCTCGGCGAGGTCGGCCCCGGTCCATTCGCGGTGGGTCTGCAACAGCGACAGCAGGCGCAGCAGTCGCGCGGAGGTCTCCAGCATGCCCCGAGTCTGCCAGCGGGCCGGCCCGCCGGCGGAGGCGGCTTCGGGGCCGCCCTGGGTGGGGGGAGCGGGCAACACACGGACGAGTGAGCCGGGGAGGGGCGGCTCAGCAGCCGGGCGCCTCCTTGCCTCCGCTCCTGGCGAGGTCGCAGAGGGTCCGGGCGGACACCTTCCAGGTGCCGTCGCGGAGCACCGCAGTGCCCTTGCCGGCGGAGAGCAGCGGATTGCCGCCGACCCTCAGGTCATAGGTGACGCTCGCCTCGGTGGGCGAGGTGAAGACCACGTCGTCCACCCGGGCGGAGGTGCCGGCCGCGCTCGGGTCGGCTTCGAGCCGGGCGAGCAGCGGTGCCATCCCGCTGCCGTTCTCCAGCACCCGGACGCGGTCCGCGGCCGGTGTCCCGCCGTTGAAGAAGAGCGCCCAGTTCTCCTCCACTTGGGCCCGCGCGGCGACCGCGTCCTCGGGCCCGCGGGCGGAGCCGGCCGGGGCGGAGGCGGACCGCGGGGCGGAAGGCGAGGCGGAACCCGGGGCCGAGGCGGAGACAGGGGCGGAGGCGGAGGCCGAGCGGGAGGCGGCGGGAGCGGACGCCGCCGCGGACCGGCCGGGAGGGGCGGTGGGACCGGCCACACCCCCGCCTCCTCCGCCGGCGGAACACCCCACCAGGGCGGCCGCCGCCCAGACCCCCACCGCCACCGCTCGCACGCGCGCCCGCCGGCCCATCCGCTCACCACCCCTTCCGGGGCGACCGTTTCGCCCCATTCCTCCCAGCCTGCGTCCCCCCACCCTCCACTTCAAGCAGCCCCGCCGCCGTGCGGTCAGGCGTCCGGCTCGGCCGGTGCCGCCACCGTGGCAGGGATGGGCGCCGTACCGCGCCGCCGTGTGGGCAGGCGTGCCCGCAACCTTTGCGGAGCCGGGGTCGAGGCTCAGCCGGGGGGCGCGGGCGCCGGGAGGGTGAGCATCGTGCCCGGGCGCAGCAGGGCCGGGCGGTCTCCGACGCGGTCGCGGTTCGCCTCGTGGAGGGACCGCCAGCCGCCGGCGACCCGGTGCTTGCGCGCGATCGCGTACAGCGTGTCGCCCGGCCGCACCACGTGCATTCGCCCGGCCAGCCCGTACCGCTTCGCGCACTCCGGCCACGCCTCCCACCCCTGGACGGCCAGGACGCCCTCCGCGACCCGGATCTGCTGCGGCTTCGTCGCGAGGTCCGCCCGCGGCGCGAAGGCCAGGCCCCCGTGCTCCTCCCAGGTCCGCGGCCAGAACTGCAGACCGCCGTAGAAGCCGTTGCCGCTGTTGATGTGCCAGCGTCCGCTGCTCTCGCAGTCCGCCACGCAGTCCCACGGCCAGAGCGCCCCCGGCCCGCAGTCCCCCGGCCCGGTTCCGATCACCCCCGGGGAGCCGACCACCGCCGATCCGGCCGGTCCGGGCGCGGGCGGGGGCGGCGCCGCTGCCGCTGCCGCTGCCGCTGCCGGGACGGACGAACACAGCGGCAGTGACAGTGACAGGAGCAGCGACACCAGCGCCGCGGCGGCCGGGGAAACGGGCCGCCGGTTCCGGGAGTTGGGCATCGGGTCACGCTACGCAGCCCACCGCGGCCCACCACCGCCGCCACGCGGCACCCATCCCCGCCCCACCCGCACGGCCGACTCCCCCACATCCCGCCGATGCTCGATCGACAGCACCAAATGACCGCAACCCGACAGGAGTTGACCGCTTCGGAAAGAGCAGCCCGACGCGTTCACCCTTTCGGGCGCCCGGTTCGATTCCGTTCCCCCGTCCGGCGTTACCCCGGCCACCGCTCCCCCGTTGAGCCCGGCGAGCCGGGAACCGCCCGGCCGCGCACGCCTAGTCCGAGGAGTGACCCCGTGCCGCGCATGCTCGACGTCAGTGATGACGTACGCGCCGAGATCGGCGACGAAGAAGCCGAACTGCTGCTCGCCGGCGACAACGCGCCGGGCAGTTACGACTGCACCTCCTGCCGCACCCCGGGCAACTCCGAGACCGAACGCACCAGCACCGTGCTGTTCGTCGGCGAGGAGACCGCCGTCCTCGCCTTCGCCCACGCCACCTGCATCCCCTCCCAGGTGGTGGCCGTGTCCGAGGAGCAGCTCCAGGGAGCCGTCGCCTCCATCACGGGAGACTCCCCCGGCGCCGAGACCCCCCAGTCGGTCCCCGGCGGCCAGGCCGTCCTCGGGATCACCAGCGGGCTGGTGCTCATCGGCGGCGAGCTGCACCCCGCCCTCGTGGTGGAGCCCACCGCCCCCATCGCGCGCCCCGGCAGCACCGGTCCCGGCGACGACTTCCTGCCGCTCCTGATCGAGCAGGGCTTCCACTTCATCACGGACACCGCCGCGCTGCCCTCACCGCTGGAGGGCTGGTCCGTCCTGCTGGCCGGCGGCCAGCTGCACGCCGTACTGCAGCCCGGGGCCGCCCCCGGCGCCCCGCAGGTCGCCTGGTGGCAGGCGCACCAGGCGCTGTCCGTCACCGAAGGCTGGCGGGCCGCGGTCAACAAGACCCAGCGGGTCCTGATCTACGCCGCCCCGGTCGGCTCCATCGGACAGCAGCCCCGTGAGGACCTCCTGCGCGACGCGCTCGACAAGGCTGCCGCCGCCGGCCAGCTCGTCGCCGCCTCCATGCCGCTCGCCGGCACCTGAGGTCCGGGGGCAGGGGCCGGCCGACGGGGCGTCCCGGGGCGGCCGCCCGGCCCGGCCGGTGAGGACCCCGGTGGTGGGCCGGGGGTGCGCGGGATGCCCGCGTACCCCCGGCCATCTGCGTTTTCCGGCGCTCTCGCCGACGGTTCTTGCGACGACTTTCCGACGGCTTTTCCGACGGACACGCCTTGCGCCCGCATCCGCGGCGCCCCGGCTTCGTTGGCGTATACGTGCATTCATACGACCCCCACATCCCCCCGATGCGGACGCACAGCGCCTCGCAGACCCCGATCTACGACGCCCTCTACTCGGAGTACCTGCGGTCCTTCCGCGCCCTCCCCTATGACCGGACGGGCGAGGAGGACCTCGGGTTCAAGGCGTTCGGGGCGCTGCCCGCCCCCGCCGCCATCACCCCCGTCCAGCAGTCCGGGTACGGGTACGGCTTCGGCGGCCACAGCAGCAGCGGCCACAGCGGCGTCGGCGGCTGGAACGGTTCCGCATGGCAGACCGAGCCCTGGCCCGCCTCGTACGGCACGCAGCCGGCCCCTCTGGGGACCGGGCAGGCCGGGAACGGCGGCGGGCGGCAGCACCAGACCGGGATGCACCACATCCCGGCGGCCCTGCCGCCCGCTCCGCGCCGGACCTACTGAACCCGGCCGCGTCCGCGCTTCGGCCGGCTTCCGCCGCTTCCGCTACTTCTTCTTGGCGGTCTTGCTGCCGCGCTTCTCCCGGACCCGCACCGAGATGTGGATCGGGGTCCCGTCGAAGCCGAACTCCTCGCGCAGCCGGCGCTCGACGAAGCGGCGGTAGCCGTGCTCCAGGAAGCCGGACGCGAACAGCACGAACCGCGGCGGCTTGGTGCCCGCCTGGGTGCCGAACAGGATGCGCGGCTGCTTGCCGCCGCGGATCGGGTGCGGGTGGGCGGCGACGATCTCACCGAGGAAGGCGTTCAGGCGGCCGGTCGGGACGCGCGTCTCCCACCCCTCCAGCGCCGTCTCGATGGCCGGGACCAGCTTCTCCATGTGCCGGCCGGTCTTCGCCGAGACGTTCACCCGCGGCGCCCACGCGACCTGCTGCATCTCGGTCTCGATCTCGCGCTCGAGGTAGTAGCGGCGCTCCTCGTCGAGCTCGTCCCACTTGTTGTAGGCGATGACGATGGCGCGGCCGGCCTCGACGGCCATGGTGATGATGCGCTGGTCCTGGACGCTGATCTTCTCGGTCGTGTCGATCAGGATGACCGCGACCTCCGCCTTCTCGACGGCGGCGGCCGTGCGCAGCGAGGCGTAGTAGTCCGAGCCCGTCTGGAGGTGGACCTTCTTGCGGATACCGGCGGTGTCCACGAACTTCCAGGTGACGCCGCCGAGCTCGATCAGCTCGTCGACCGGGTCGCGGGTGGTGCCGGCCAGCTCGTTGACGACGACCCGCTCCTCCCGCGCGACCTTGTTGAGGAGGGAGGACTTGCCGACGTTCGGGCGGCCGATGAGCGCGATGCGGCGGGGGCCGCCGATCGCGCCGCCCCCGAAGGTCTGCGCGGGCGCGTCGGGCAGCACGTCCAGTACGGCGTCCAGCATGTCGCCGGTGCCGCGGCCGTGCAGCGAGGAGACCGGCCAGGGCATGCCCAGGCCGAGGGACCACAGGGAGGCCGCGTCGGCCTCGCCGCTCTGGCCGTCGACCTTGTTGGCGCACAGCACGACGGGCTTGCCGGCCCGGCGCAGCAGCCTGACGACGGCCTCGTCGGTGTCGGTGGCGCCGACCTTGGCGTCGACCACGAAGACGCACGCGTCGGCGGCCTCGATGGCGTACTCGGCCTGGGCGGCCACGGAGGCGTCGAGGCCCAGGACGTCCTGCTCCCAGCCGCCGGTGTCGACGACCTTGAAGCGGCGGCCGGCCCACTCCGCCTCGTAGGTGACCCGGTCGCGGGTGACGCCCGGCTTGTCCTCGACGACCGCCTCGCGGCGGCCGATGATGCGGTTCACCAGGGTCGACTTGCCGACGTTCGGGCGGCCGACGACGGCGAGGACGGGGAGCGGGCCGTGTCCGGCCTCCTCGATGGCGCCCTCGACGTCTTCGAGGTCGAAGCCCTCTTCCGCGGCGAGCTCCATGAACTCCGCGTACTCGGCGTCGCCAAGCGCTCCGTGCTCGTGCTGGTCGTTCATGAAGTCCGTTCCTCGTCGTTCGTGGTGGTCGGTGGCACCCGCGCGGTCGCGCGGGCCCACTACTGGTTCAAGTCTCGCTCAGCGCCCGGTGAGGCGCTTCGCATCCGCCAGGTGGGCGGTGAGCCGGTCCTGGATCCGTACGGTCGCGTCGTCCAGGGCCTTCCGGGTGCGCCGGCCGGTGCCGTCGCCGGCCTCGAAGGCGTCCCCGAAGACAATGTCGACGCGCCCCCGCAGCGGGGGCAAACCCTTTATCACGCGGCCGCGGCGGTCGCTGCTGCCGAGCACCGCGACCGGCACTATCGGGGCGCCGGAGCGCACCGCGAAGTAGGCGAGGCCGGCCCGCAGCGAGGCGAAATCGCCCTCTCCGCGGGTGCCCTCGGGAAATATGCCGAGCACTCCGCCGTCCGCCAGCACACCGAGCGCGCCGGTGACGGCGGTCCGGTCGGTGCCCGAGCGGTCGACCTTGACCTGGCCGATGCCCTCCAGGAAGGGTCCGAGCGGCCCGACGAAGGCTTCCTTCTTGATCAGGAAGTGCACGGGCCGGGGCGCGGTCCCCATGAGCATGGGCCCGTCGATGTTGTGGGAGTGGTTCACCGCGAGAATGGCCGGCCCGGAGGCCGGCACCTTCCAGGCGCCGAGCACGCGGGGCTTCCACAGCCCGTACATGAGCCCGATGCCGATCCGCCGCCCGACCGCCGCACCCCGCAGGGAGGGCGAATCGCTCACTTGCCGCCCGTCCGCTTCTCCTCGACGAGGGTGACCACGCACTCGATGACCTGGTCGAGGGTGAGCTCGGTGGTGTCCACCTCGACGGCGTCGCCGGCCTTGGCCAGCGGGGAGGTCTTCCGGCCGGAGTCGGCGGCGTCCCGCTTGATCAAGGCTTCCTTGGTGGCCGCCAGGTCGGTGGCCTCCTTGCCCTTGAGCTCGCCGCTGCGGCGGGCGGCGCGGGCCTCCGCGGAGGCGGTGAGGAAGATCTTCAGGTCGGCGTCGGGGAGCACGGTGGTGCCGATGTCCCGGCCCTCGACCACGATGCCGCCCTCGGCGGTCGCGGCGGCGGCGATGGAGCGCTGCAGGTCGGTGATGATCGTGCGCACCTCGGGCACCGCGCTGACCGCGCTGACCTTGGAGGTGACCTCCTGGGTGCGGATCGGGCCGGAGGCGTCCAGGCCGTCGACGGTGATGGTGGGCGCGGACGGGTCGGTGCCGGAGACGATCGCCGGCTTGCCGGCGGCGACGGCCACGGCCTGCTGGTCGTGGACGTCCACCCCGTTGGTGATCATCCACCAGGTGATCGCCCGGTACTGGGCGCCGGTGTCCAGGTAGCGCAGCCCGAGCTTGGCGGCGACGGCCTTGGAGGTGCTGGACTTGCCCGTGCCGGAGGGACCGTCGATGGCGACGATCACGGCAGACGGAACGGCGGTTTCCACGGGACGGGCACCTTCCTGGTTGCGCAACGTTGTCCGGGCGCGCCAAACGCACCCCCGCTCAAGGTTACCGGCCCGCCGCACCGTCCCGTCCCCCGCGTCCCCACGTCCTACCGCCCCGGCCCCCCAGCCCCCGTCCTCCGGTCGTCCGGGCGTCCCGGTCCCGTCGTCCGGGCCTCCCGGTCCCGCGCGGCCCGGTCCGGCCGCGCGGGACGCGGGCCCGGTCACTGCCGGCGGATGGCCCAGCCGCGTTCCCGGAGCTCAGCCGTGAGCGTCGGGACCGCGGCCGGCTCCACCATGAGCTGGACCAGGCCCGCCTGCTGGCCCGTGGCGTGCTCGATGCGGACGTCCTCGACGTTGACCCCGGCCCGCCCCGCGTCGGCGAAGATGCGGGCCAGCTCGCCCGGCTGGTCGCTGATGAACACGGCCACCGTCTCGTACGACGCCGGCGCGGCGCCGTGCTTGCCGGGCACCCGGTCCCGCCCGGCGTTGCCGCGGCGCAGCACGTCCTCGATGCCCGCCGCGCCTTCCTGCCGCTTCGTCTCGTCCGCCGACTGCAGGCCGCGCAGGGCCAGGACCGTCTCCTCCAGGTCGGCCGCGATTCCGGAGAGCACGTCCGCCACCGGTCCCGGGTTCGCCGAGAGGATCTCCACCCACATCCGCGGGTCCGAGGCGGCGATCCGGGTCACGTCCCGGATGCCCTGCCCGCACAGCCGTACGGCGGTCTCGTCGGCCTCCTCCAGCCGGGCGGCGACCATCGAGGAGACCAGCTGCGGGGTGTGCGAGACCAGGGCCACCGCCCGGTCGTGGGCGTCGGGGTCCATCACCACCGGCACGGCCCGGCACAGTGCGACCAGCTCCAGGGCCAGGTTGAGCACCTCGTGCTCGGTCTCCCGGGCCGGGGTGAGCACCCAGGGCCGGCCCTCGAAGAGGTCGGCGGTGGCCGCCAGCGGGCCGGACTTCTCCTTGCCGGCCATCGGGTGCGTGCCGACGTACGCGGACACGTCCACGCCCCGCTCCGTCAGTTCGCGCCGCGGCCCGCCCTTGACGCTGGCCACGTCGACGTAGGCGCGGGCCACGCCGCGCCCGATGGCGTCGGCGAGCGTCGCGGCCACGTGCGCCGGGGGCACCGCGATGACCGCGAGGTCGACCTGGCCGGGCGCGGGCTCGTCGGTGCCGGCGCCGAGCGCGGCGGCGGTCCGGGCCTGGGCCGGGTCGTGGTCGGCGAGGTGGACCGTGATCCCCCGGCGGGACAGGGCGAGCGCCGCGGAGGTGCCGATCAGTCCGGTTCCGATGACGACGGCGGTTCTCACTGTGGACGCTCCTGGGTGGTCGTGGCGGGGTCGTGGCGGGTCTGACACTCAGGGTAGTCATCCCGTACGACGTGCGGACCCCTGGGACCGCCTGTCGAGACGGCCTCCGGCGCCCCGCGGCGGAACCGGTCGGCCGGTCGGCCGCCGGGCCGCCGGACCCGGCCACCGCGCCGCCCGCCGGGCTTCCGTGCCGTGCCGCCGCACCGGGCCGGCGGGCGCGCCCGGCCGCCCCGTCAGAGCTGCTGCTGCCGGATGATGTCCTCCAGCGAGCCGCTGGGCACGTGGCCGTCCGGGGTCAGCCTGTCGACTGCCTGCGGCAGCACCCGGGCCAGCTCGTCGGCGGCCTCCTCGGGGCTCACACCGGCCTCCCGCGCCACCTGCTGCAGGGTCTCGTCGGGCAGCGCCTCCCTGAGCTGTGCGCCGGAGACCGGCTGGTTGGCGCCCGGGGAGACCCAGGACTGGGCCTGGTCGACCAGCCCGGACTTGGTCAGCATCTCCAGCAGCCCGTTGAGCGGGTTGTTGCCCGCGGCGGCCCCGCTCCCCTGAGCACCGCCGCCCATCAGCGCTCCGAGCAGGGAACCGAGGACGTTTCCGGCGCCACCGGAGCTGCCGCCCCGGCCGCCGCCGAGCAGGCCGCCGAGGAGAGAGCCGAGATCGTTTCCCGCCATGATCATGCGCCTTTCGAAGAGGGACCGGGCGACGCCGGGAAGCACCCGCCCGGCTTCGAGACACTTCGAGACACGGACAATTTCTCCCGGATGGGTATATGGCGCCACCTCTGCGGGGGCACGACGGCGGACTGCGCTACAACAGGCGGCATGATCTTCCACGTCGTCCCCCTCGCCGACTGGTCCGCCCGGCCGGAACTCCCGTACGCCCCCTCCTCCCTCGACTCCGCGGGATTCGTGCACTGTTCGGCGGACCGCCCGACCGCGCTGGCCATCGCGGAGTCCCACTACCGCGACACCCCCGGCACCCTGCTGGCCGTGGAGATCAATGAGCGGGCGCTGACCTCGGAGGTGAGCCGGGAGGGTGAATCGGGCGGCCGTTACCCGCACGTCCACGGCCCGATCGACCGGGCCGCCGTCGCCCGGGTGTGGGAGGTCGTCCGTACGCCGGGCAGCCCGGCCGCGCTGGCGCCCTGGCAGCCGGACGCCTCTTAGGGCCGGCCCGGGGGGACGGGGCACCCCGTCGGCGGTGTCGTACGGCCGGGACCGGCGCGGCGGACCGCCCGCGGGCGCGGCAGGCGCCAGGATGCTGCTCGCGCACCGGAACCCGTGAACCGGAACCCGACGAGGAGCCTCGGATGAGCGACCCCCTGCACCCCGGACCCGCCCGCCGCACCGTTCTCGGCGCGGGCGCCGCGGCACTGGCCTGCTGCGGGCTCACCGCCTGCGGCGACGACGGCGGCGAGCAGTCCGCACCGCCGGCCAGCCCGCCCGCCAGCCCGCCCATGACTGCGCCGAACGCGGCGGCACCCACCACGTCGCCGTCCGCCGCCGGTGGCACCGCGCTGGTCAAGACGGCGGACGTGCCGGTGGGCGGCGGGACGATCCTCAAGGCGGAGAAGGTGGTGGTGACCCAGCCCACGGCCGGCTCCTTCAAGGGCTTCTCGGCGATCTGCACCCACGAGGGCTGCATCGTGGCGAAGGTCGAGAACGGCACCATCGACTGCCCCTGCCACGGCAGCAAGTTCGACATCACCGACGGTGCGGTGGCCCACGGTCCGGCCCAGCGGCCCCTGCCGCCGCGCACCATCAAGGTCTCGGGCGGCGAAATCTCCCTCGCCTAGCGGCTGGCCCGCCGCCTACCCTCCCGGGGTGGACGAACGACCCCTCTCCCCCCGGCCCCTCCCGGAGTCGGCCGCAGCCGGCCAGGCCGCTGCCGACGGCACGCCCCGCGACGAGACCCCCGCCGGCCTGACCTCCGCCGGCCGGACCTCCGCCGACCAGGGCCTCGTCGCGGAGCACACCGTGTACGCCTGCGTGATGGGCTCGCGGGCCTTCGGGCTGGCCACGGGGACCAGCGACACCGACCGGCGCGGCGTCTTCCTCGCCCCGACCCCGCTGTTCTGGCGGTTCGAGAAGCCCCCCACGCATGTCGAGGGCCCCCTGCCGGAGCAGTTCTCCTGGGAGCTGGAACGGTTCTGCGAACTGGCCCTGAAGGCCAATCCCAACATCCTGGAGTGCCTGCACTCGCCGCTGGTCGAGCGGATCACCCCGGTCGGCGAGGAGCTCCTCGCCCTCCGCGGGGCCTTCCTCTCGCGGCAGGCGCACGCCTCGTTCACCCGGTACGCGATGGGGCAGCGCCGCAAGCTGGAGGCCGACGTCCGGCTGCACGGCGCGCCCCGCTGGAAGCACGCCATGCACCTGCTGCGCCTGCTGATCTCCTGCCGCGACCTGCTCCGCACCGGCCGCCTGGACATCGGCATGGCCCCGCACCGGGACCGGCTCCTGGCGGTGAAGCGGGGCGAGCGGAGCTGGGAGGAGGTGGATGCCTGGATGGTCCGCCTGTCCGGAGAGACCGAGGCCGCTCTCGCCGGGACCCCGCTGCCCGAGGAGCCGGACCGGGCCGCGGTCGAGGACTTCCTGCACCGCACCCGCCGCGCGTCCGCCCTCTGACGACCCCGCCCGGGTCACCGGCCCGGGCAGGGGCACCGCCAAGGGCAGGGTCACCGCCAAGGGCAGGGTCACCGGCCCCGGCCGGGCACCGGCCCGGGCCCGGGGCCGCTACGCCGGCGCGTCCCAGAGCGCGCCGAACTCCAGCAGCTCGTCGCGGTACTCGATGCGCCCCTCCCAGTCCCGCGGCCACGCGTCCGCCCCCAGGTACGCGCCCGCGAAGGCCCCGGCCAGGCAGGCGATCGAGTCGGAGTCGCCCTTGGTGCAGGCGGCCCGGCGCAGCGCCAGCAGGGGCTCGTCGGGGAACAGCAGGAAGCAGTGCAGGGCGGTGGCCAGGGCCTCCTCGGCGATCCAGCCCTCGCCGGTGGCCAGGCACGGGTCGAGCTCGGGGGCCGGGTCGCGCAGCGCGGCCGAGAGCCGGTCCAGAACGGCCAGGCACTCGTCCCAGCCGCGGGCCATGAAGGACTCGGGCGTGGCGTCCGAGGCCGTACGCATCCACAGGTCGCCGAGCCAGCGCCGGTGGTAGCGGGTGCGCTGCCGGAGGGCGTACGAGCGCAACCGGCCGACCAGACCGGTCACTTCGATCCCCTCCGCCAGCAGGAACACCGCGTGGGCGGTCAGGTCGGAGGCGGCGAGCGCCGTCGGGTGGCCGTGGGTCAGGGCCGACTGGAGCTGCGCCGCACCCGCCCGTTCCTCCTCCGTCCACCCGGGCACCAGGCCGACCGGCACCACCCGCATGTTCGCGCCGCAGCCCTTGGAGCCGGTCTGGCTGGCCTCGTGCCAGTCCCGCTCCGGGGAGTCCAGCAGGCTGCACGCCGTCAGGCAGGTGCGGCCGGGGGCCCGGTTGTTCTCCGGCGAGTGGTACCAGTCGACGAACTCCTCCCGCACCGGCCGGGTCAGGCGCAGCGGTCCGACCGGGCCCCGGTCGGTGGCGGTGCGGATGCCGCGCGCCAGGGCCAGGGTCATCTGGGTGTCGTCCGTGACGATCGCGGGGCGCGGCAGCCGCATCTCCCGCCAGGGCCCGAACTTGGCCAGGATCCCGGGCACGTCGTTGAACTCGGTCGGGAAGCCCAGCGCGTCCCCCAGCGCCAGGCCGACGAGTGCGCCGGTCGCCGCTCGCTTGGTGGGGGTGGGTCCGGTGGTCGTCATCGCGGCTTTCCTTCCGGTCGGAGCAGAGGCGGGTGGAGCACGGCTGCGGATCCCGCCCGGTAGAGGGCGGCGGGCTTGCCCCGGCCGCCGGTGAGCCGGGCCGCACCGGGCACGGGTTCGACGAACCCGGGGGTGGCGAGGACCTTCCGGCGGAAGTTCGGCCGGTCGAGCGTGGTGTTCCAGACGGTCTCGTAGACGGCCTGGAGCTCCCCGAGGGTGAACTCGGGCGGGCAGAAGGCGGTGGCCAGGCCGGTGTACTCCAGCTTGGCGCGGACCCGTTCCAGGGCGTCGTGCAGGATCTCGTCGTGGTCGAACGCGAGCCGGCCGGTGTCGTCCGCCGGCACCCAGCGGGCCTGGGCGGCGTCCCCGCCGCCCTCGGCGGCGGGTTCGGGCATGTCCGGCACCAGCGCGGCGAACGCCACCGAGACGACGCGCATCCGCGGGTCCCGGTCCGGTTCGCTGTACGTGCGCAGCTGTTCCAGGTGGAGCCCGGCGACGACCGGCCCGGGCAGGCCCGTCTCCTCGGCGAGCTCCCGGCGGGCGGCGGTCCCGGCGGACTCGCGGGGCAGCACGAAGCCGCCGGGCAGCGCCCAGGCGCCGGCGTACGGCTCCTGGCCGCGCCGGATCAGCAGGACGTGCAGCCGTCCGGCGCGCACGGTGAACACGGCGAGGTCCACGGTGACCGCGAAGGGCTCGAAGGCGTGCGGATCGTAGGAGGACTGCGGGCCGCGGTCGGACCCGCCGTGGCCGGAGGGGCCGCTGCCGGACGGGCCGCTGCCGGACGGGACGCTGCCGGACGGGCCGCGGTCGGAGGGGGTGGTCATCGTCGTCGCTCCGGGAGGGGGTCGGTGAACCGCGGGCCCTCGGCGAGCAGTGCGTCGACGGCGGCCACGGCCGTCTCCAGCCGCTCCTGCCCACTGCCCCGGACGACCAGGAAACGGCGTCCGGTCAGGGTGAGTTCCTCCTGGAAGCGGTCGGTCATCCAGGGCCTCAGGCCCGGCCCGTCCCGCAGCCCGTCGTCCTCGAAGGGCACGCCCTCGTGGTGGGTGAGCAGGTACAGGTCGCGGGGGCGGCGGGCGGCGATCGCCTCGACCTCGGGGCTGCGGCAGCCGAGGTAGCGCTCGTGCCAGATTCCGGTGGCGAAGGAGTCGGTGTCGCAGATGAGCACCGGGGAGCCGATCCGGGCCGCCCGCTCCTCGTCGGCGTCCTGGCGGCGGGCGATGACCGGGAACTCCTCGGTGCCGAACTCCGCGTCGGCCCAGTCGGCCTCCGGGTCGACGGCCCGCAGGGCGGCGAGCTTCTCCTCGCTGTGGCGGCGGCCGTACTCGGCGACCCAGCCGGTACGGGCCCAGACCCCGCCGCGCTCCCGGTAGTGGCCGGCCAGGGCCCTGGAGAGGGTGGTGGTGCCGGTGGACTCGGCGCCGAGGACGACCACCCGCCGGGCGAGGGCCGCCCGTACCGGTGCGGAGAGGAACTCCCAGCAGGCGGCCGGGTCGGCACGGACCGCGGTGCCGGAGACCGGGTGGCGGGTCCGGTCCGGGTCCACCAGGACCTCTTCGGCGCCGAACCTGCGGGCCAGTTCGGCGCCGTACTCCTCCGAGGTGAACACGGCGTCGACGGGCCCGGGGACGGCCGCCCGGAAGACGGCCATGTGGGCGTCCCAGACGGCGGGGTCCAGGAGGTCGACGGGGTGGTCGTCCACGGCGCCCACCACGTCGGCCTCCGGGTGCTCCTCGCGCATCCAGGCCACCCGGTCGGCGAGCGGCACCGATTCCACGGAGGAGGCGCAGACCAGCACGGTCAGCCGGGCGCACTGCCGCAGGGCGGTGCGGACCAGGTGGTGGTGGCCGGCGTGCGGCGGGTAGAACTTGCCGAGCACCAGGCCGTGGCCGTACCTCATGCCGTCACCTCCGCGCCGGTACGGGCGGCGGCCGGAGCCGCGGCGAGGTCCCGGCTCCAGCCGCGCAGGCCGGCCGCGCACAGGGCGAGGAAGCCGACGTAGAGCAGGGCCGTCAGGGCGAGGCCCTTGTAGGCGTACAGCGGGACGTAGACCAGGTCGGCGGCGATCCACAGCCACCAGGACTCCAGGCGCTTGCGGCACTGGCCGTAGGTGGCCGCCAGGGAGAGCGCGGTGGTCAGCGCGTCCCAGAACGGGACGGTGGAGTCGGTGGCACGGGCCAGCAGCAGGGTGAGCGCCGCCGTCGTCACCGCCCCGGCCGCGGCGAGCCACAGCCATTCGGTGCGCGTGGTGCGGCGCACCGGCAGGGCGTCGGCAGAGCCCGGACCACCCCCGTGGGCCCAGGTCCACCAGCCGTACGCGGCCAGGGCGATGAAGACGATCTGGAGGCCGGCGTCGGCGTAGAGGCCGGCCTGGACGAACAGCACGATGAAGAAGACGTTGTTGGCGATGCCCACCGGCCAGTTGGCGATGTGCTGCCGTGCGACCAGCCAGACGCAGACGGCGCCGGTGGCGAACCCGAGGACCTCGGTCCACGAGAGTGTCCAGCCCATGACGAACCCCTTTAATAGTCAGAACGACTATAAACATTCGGCGGCGCGCGGACAAGCGGATTCGGCCGTGGGCGACGGGGACCGATCTCTGGGACCGGGCCTGGGAAGCGGTCCCGGGAACGCGGAAGCCCGCGGTGCCGGAGGGCACCGCGGGCTTCCGCGGAAACGACGAGCGGGGCGGACTACAGGCCGACCTCGCGCATCAGCATGCCGACCTCGGTGTTGGTCAGGCGGCGCAGCCAGCCGGACTTCTGGTCACCGAGCTCGATCGGGCCGAAGGCCGTGCGGACCAGCTTCTCCACGGGGAAGCCGGCCTCGGACAGCATCCGGCGGACGATGTGCTTGCGGCCCTCGTGCAGGGTCACCTCGACCAGGTAGTTCTTGCCGACCTGGTCGACCACGCGGAAGTGGTCGGCCTTGGCGTAGCCGTCCTCCAGCTGGATGCCGGACTGCAGCCGCTTGCCGATCTCGCGCGGCAGCGGGCCGGTGATCGCCGCGAGGTAGGTCTTCTGCACGCCGTACTTGGGGTGCGTCAGCCGGTGCGCCAGCTCGCCGTGGTTGGTGAGCAGGATGATGCCCTCGGTCTCCGTGTCCAGGCGGCCCACGTGGAAGAGCCGGGTCTCCCGGTTGGTGACGTAGTCGCCGAGGCACTGGCGGCCGTCCGGGTCCTCCATGGTGGAGACGACGCCGGCGGGCTTGTTGAGCGCGAAGAACAGGTACGACTGGGTGGCGACGGTGAGGCCGTCCACCTTGATCTCGTCCTTCGCCGGCTGGACCCGCATGCCCTGCTCGGTGACGATCTTGCCGTTGACCTCGACGCGGGCCTGCTCGATCAGCTCCTCACAGGCGCGCCGCGAGCCCATGCCGGCCCGGGCCAGCACCTTCTGCAGCCGCTCGCCCTCCTGCTCGGCGCCGGGGAAGGTCTTGGGCAGCTTGATCTCGGGCTTGTTCGCGTACCGCTCGCGGTTCCGCTCCTCGACCCGGGCGTCGTACTCGCGCGGACGGGACGGGCGGGCCTGGCCGCCGCGCGCGCCGCCGGACTGGCCGCCGCGGCCGCCGCCCTGGCCGCCCTGGGGGGCCTTGGAGCTCTTGGGGCCGCCCTTGGCC
The DNA here is from genome assembly GCF_040684755.1 of Streptomyces sp. NPDC089799. NCBI lineage: Bacteria > Bacillati > Actinomycetota > Actinomycetes > Kitasatosporales > Streptomycetaceae > Streptomyces > Streptomyces sp. NPDC089799. The sequence continues at coordinate 123,534 of NZ_JBFBGR010000020.1, forward strand.
CCGCCGCGGGCCGCGGCGCCGCGGGCACCGCCGCCGCTGCGGCCGGCGCCGGTGCGCTCGCCCTCGGGGCCGACGTCGTAGCGGCGCTCCTCCGGGCGCGGACGGCGCGGACGGCCCTGGCCCTGGCCCTGGCCCTGCGTGTTCCGGTCGTCGCGCGAGTTGCCGGCGCCGCGGTGGTTACCGCGCCCGCCGCCCTTGCCGCTGTTGCCGCTGTTCCTGTTGCCGCCGCTGCCGCTGCTTCGCATCAAATGTCCGTCGTCTTGTCGTCTTCGTCTGTGTCCGGAGCGTCCGGATCGAACGACGGGACACCTTCCTGCGTCTCGGCCTCGATCGCGTCCGCCTCCGGGAGGAAGGGCGCGAGCTCCGGGAGCTCGTCCAGGCCGCGCAGGCCCATCCGCTCCAGAAAGTAGTTCGTCGTCCTGTACAGGATCGCACCTGTTTCGGGTTCCGTGCCCGCCTCGGCGACCAGACCGCGCTGGAGCAGGGTGCGCATGACCCCGTCGCAGTTCACTCCGCGCACCGCGGAGACCCGGCTGCGGCTCACCGGCTGCCGGTACGCCACCACCGCGAGGGTCTCCAGGGCCGCCTGGGTGAGCCGGGCCTGCTGGCCGTCCAGGACGAAGCCCTCCACGGCCGGGGCGTACTCGGCCCGGGTGTAGTAGCGCCAGCCCCCGGCGACCGGCCGCAGCTCGAAGCCGCGCCGCTGTACGTCGTACTCGTCGGCCAGCTCCCGGAGGGCGTCGGCGACCTCGCGGGGGGTGCGGCCGAGCACCTTGGCGAGGTGGGCCTCGGTGGCGGGTTCGTCCACCACCATCAGGACGGCCTCCAGAGCGGGCTTGAGCGCGAGCTCCGCGGCGGTGCCGCCGCCCCGCGGGCCGGTGTGGTCGATCTCGATCTCGATCTCGCTCTCGCTCTCGCTCATCCGGTCTCCTCGACTACCTGGTCGAACTCGTCCGTGACGGCCGACGGCGGGCCGCCGTCCCCGCCGCTCCAGCGCACGGTGAGGACCTGCAGCGCCTCCTCCTGGTCCAGCTCCACGGCCCTCTCCCGGTACAGCTCCAGCAGCGCGAGGAAGCGCGCCACCACCGTGAGCGTGTCCGGCGCGTCCTCGGTGAGCTCCGCGAAGGTCGCCTCGCCGCGGGTCCGCAGCACCCGTACGACGACCTCGGCCTGCTCCTGCACGCTGACCAGCGGGGCGTGGATGTGGTCGACGTAGACCTGGGGCTCCGGCCTGGGCCGCATGGCCTTGGCGGCGAGCCGGGCGAACCCCTCGGCGCCGATGCCGATGACGACCTCGGGCAGCAGCTCGGCGTGGTGCGGCTCCAGCCCCACGGTGCGCGGGTACCGGCGGGCCTCGGCCTCCGCGCGCCCCTCGAAGATCCCGGCGATCTGCTTGTACGCGCGGTACTGCAGCAGCCGCGCGAAGAGCAGGTCCCGGGCCTCGAGGAGGGCCAGGTCGGCCTCGTCCTCGACCTCGGCGGCGGGCAGCAGCCGGGCGGCCTTGAGGTCGAGCAGGGTCGCGGCGACCACGAGGAACTCGGTGGTCTGGTCGAGGTCCCAGTCGGGGCCCATGGCGCGGATGTGCGCCATGAACTCGTCGGTGACCTTGGAGAGGGCGACCTCGGTGACGTCGAGCTTGTGCCGCGAGATCAACTGCAGCAGGAGGTCGAAGGGCCCCTCGAAGTTCGCGAGCCGCAGCGTGAACTTCCCGTCCCGCGACGCGGACGCGTCCCGCGGTGGGATCGCTGCCGCGGGCGGGGGCATGGACGCGGGCCCGGCTTCGGGCGCGGGCCCGGGCTCGGCCGTGGGCTCGGGGGCGGGGTCGGGCCCGGCCTCGGGCGCGTCTACCGCGGTGGGCCGGGCGCCTGCGTCCGGGGCGGCGGACCCCCGGGCGGGGTCTTCGCCGGGGGCGGTCTGCAATCCGGTCCCTGTGCCTTCAGGGCCGACGTCCGCGACGGCCGTTCCGGCGGGCGCGCCGCCGCTGCCCTCACCGGCGGGGAGCACAGCCGGGGCGGCAGCGGGGGCGTCCGCGCCCTCCGGGGCCCCGGAGGCGTCACCACCGCCCTGGAGGGGGGCAGGACCGGGAAGGTCCCCCTCGGCCCGCGCCGGCGCTGCCGGCACCCCCGGGCCGCGGCCCAGGCGGCGCCGAGCGGCGGCGGGGCGGGCGGGGTCGTTCGGGGGCATCGCGTTCCAGGGACGGGTGAGCGGGCACAGGCGGGAGCACCCGCAGCCTACCGGCCGACCCCGGCCCCACCCCGGATGCCGCCGTGTACCAGCCGGCCGGGCGCCGCGCCGCCGTGCGGGTGCCGACCCTGGCGTCGGCCGGGCGGGGCTCGGCGGCCCTACGCCGCGGCCGCGGCAGGGCGGTGGGTCGGCGGCTGCGGAAGGGACGGTCAGCGGCCGCGGAGGCGGCGGACCAGGATGCTGGCGTCGCCGCGGGACTCGAGGTCCGCCAGGACGACGGCGACCGCTTCGCGGACGATGCGTCCGCGGTCCACCGCGAGGCCGTGCTCGCCGCGCAGCACCAGCCGCGCGTGCTCCAGGTCCATGAGCTCCTCGGCGGAGACGTAGACCGTGATCTTCTCGTCGTGGCGCTCGCGCCCGCTCGGCCGGCGGTTCGACCCCCGGCCCTTGCGGCGGGGAGCCGCGCCCGCCGCCGGGCCGGAACCTTCCTGCGGCCGGCGGGGCGCGGTGACCGCGGGTTGCCTGGACTCCTCAGCCTCCCGGCTGGGGTTCGCGCCCGGTGCCTGCGCCGGCACCGCGTCCTGCGCCGCCGTGTGCGCACCGCCGTCCAGGGGCGAGGGGGCCGGGGACGCGGACGGAGCGGAGGTCTCCTCCGTGCCCCGCCGCGGCGACGACGCCTGCAGCGCCATCCCCCCGGTCGTACGGAAGAGTTCGTCCGCTCCGGGCAGACTCACTCGGCGTGACACCGGGCGAGCACCTCCCTGGCCAGCTGGCGGTAGGCGGCGGCGCCCACGGAGTTGGACGCGTACGTGGTGATGGGCTCGCCCGCCACCGTGGTCTCCGGGAAGCGGACCGTACGGCCGATGACCGTGTGGTAGACGTGGTCGTCGAACGCCTCGACCACCCGCGCCAGCACCTCGCGGCTGTGCACCGTACGGGAGTCGTACATCGTGGCGAGGATGCCGTCGAGCTCCAGCTCCGGGTTGAGCCGCTCCTGGACCTTCTCGATCGTCTCCGTCAGCAGGGCCACGCCGCGGAGCGCGAAGAACTCGCATTCCAGCGGGACGATGACCTTGTGAGCGGCCGTCAGGGCATTGACCGTCAGCAGGCCGAGCGAGGGCTGACAGTCGATCACGATGTAGTCGTAGTCGGCCATCAGCGGCTTCAGCGCGCGCTGCAGCGTTGATTCCCGGGCCACTTCACTGACGAGCTGCACCTCGGCCGCCGACAGGTCGATGTTGCTCGGCAGCAGGTCCATGTTGGGGACCGCCGTCTTGAGCAGCACCTCGTCGGCCGACATGCCCCGCTCCATGAGCAGGTTGTAGACCGTCAGGTCGAGTTCCATCGGGTTCACGCCGAGACCCACCGACAGGGCGCCCTGCGGGTCGAAGTCGACGAGCAGCACCCGCCGTCCGTACTCGGCGAGTGCCGCGCCCAGATTGATGGTGGACGTGGTCTTGCCCACGCCGCCCTTCTGGTTGCACATCGCGATGATCTTCGCCGGACCGTGGTCGGGCAGCGGACCCGGGATCGGGAAGTACGGCAGCGGCCGTCCGGTCGGGCCGATCCGCTCGCGGCGCTGCCGGGCAGCGTCGGGGGCGAGCGTGGCCGCGTATTCGGGGTCGGGCTCGTACTCGGCGTCGGGGTCGTAGAAGTGCCCCTCGGGCACCTCGTCGTAGTCGGCGAAACCGATGGGCGTGTCGCCGCTCCGGTCGCCGGCCGTGGAGTTCACGTCTAGGCCGTCCATGCTCTTCGGGGGCGTCGTCATGTGCTGGTGGTTTGCGAAGGTGCGGACCGCGACGGAGCCGACAGCCTCGAGCCCTGCGGGGCCCTGGCCCCGTGCAGGTACGCCTGCTTGACCACCCCCGGGAGCAAATGTCGACTCATTCACAAGTCGTCTTACCTCCTTGGACGTGACCAGGACACTTATCGATAGGTCAGCGTGGCACCATGCCGACGGTTGTGGACTCTATGGCGTGTCAGCGCTCCGCAGCAACACAATCCGCCGGACCCGGCACGATGTGTCGGCAACCGAACACCGCTCTGTCAAGAGCGTCCGAGGTGTCGCCGCGAAGTTTCGCGGGTGCGCGAAACGGTTAAAGGGTTACGTTCGAGGCGAGTTGAACGCCCTCGCCGGCGCCTCCGCATACGCCTCCGGCCGGACCTTGCGGGCAAGGTCCGGCCGGATACGTGAGATTGACGTCAGTCGTTGACGGGATGCCAAAAGGGCCTCCCACCAGCGGATCGACTAGCCGAGGAGCGACTGCAGCTCGAGCGTCTCGAGGCCGTGGGCCTCGGCGACCGGGCCGTAAACGACCTGGCCGTCATGGGTGTTGAGGCCCAGCGCCAGCGCCGGGTCGCGACGCAGCGCCTCGGCCCAGCCGAGGTTCGCGAGCTGCACGATGTACGGCAGGGTCGCGTTGGTCAGCGCGTAGGTCGAGGTGTTCGGAACCGCGCCCGGCATGTTGGCGACGCAGTAGAAGACCGAGTTGTGGACCTGGAAGGTCGGCTCGGCGTGGGTGGTCGGACGGGAGTCCTCGAAGCAGCCGCCCTGGTCGATGGCAATGTCGACAAGGACACTTCCGGGCTTCATCTTGGCGACGAGCTCGTTGGTGACCAGCTTCGGAGCCTTCGCACCCGGGATCAGAACCGCGCCGATGACGAGGTCGGCCTCGATGACGGCCTTCTCCAGCTCGTAGGCGTTGGAGACGATCGTCTTGATCTTCGTGCCGAAGATCTTGTCGGCCTCGCGGAGCTTGTTGATGTCCCTGTCGAGCAGGGTCACGTGGAAGCCCATGCCGATGGCGATCTGCGCCGCGTTCCAGCCGGAGACGCCGCCGCCGATGACCACGCACTCGCCGGCGTGGGTGCCGGGCACACCGCCGGGGAGGACGCCACGGCCGCCGGCCGAGCGCATCAGGTGGTAGGCGCCGACCTGCGGGGCCAGGCGGCCCGCGACCTCGGACATCGGGGCGAGCAGCGGGAGCGCGCGGTTGGCGAGCTCGACCGTCTCGTACGCGATGGCGGTGGTGCCGGACTCCAGCAGGGCGTCCGTGCACTCGCGGGAGGCCGCGAGGTGCAGGTAGGTGAAGAGGGTCTGGTCCTTGCGGAGGCGGTGGTACTCCTCGGCGATGGGCTCCTTGACCTTCAGCAGCAGGTCGGCGGTGGCCCAGACCTCGTCGGCGGTGCCGAGGATCTCGGCACCGGCCGCGACGTACTCGGCGTCCGTGATCGAGGAGCCGACGCCGGCGTTCTGCTCGATGAAGACCTGGTGGCCGTTGCGGACGAGCTCGTGCACGCCGGCGGGGGTGATGGCCACCCGGAACTCGTTGTTCTTGACCTCGCGGGGGATGCCGACCTTCATCGTCGATCACGGTCCTTGGCTCAGGGGAAATAACGGGGCAATGCAATACATACCCGGTCGCACCAGGGCGCAACGGGATGCACCACGAGATGACGTGGTAGAGCCAGTTTAATGAAGGATTAACGCGTGTCTAGCCTTGCAAACTAAATATCTTGGCCGGAACTGCTGCGGATTTCGTAGGCCGCGGGGTCCTCTCCCAGAAGACGATCAGCAGCCGAGCGGTGCAGCCGGGCCGCCGCCGGGTCGCCCAGCCGGTCCAGGGTGTCGGCCAGCCGCACCTGCAGCGCGGCCTGAAGCCGCAGGTCCCCGGCCCTGCGGGCGAGCTCCACCGCCTCGCGGCAGGTGTGCAGGGACTCCTCGGGCCGCCCGGCGTACTCCTGCACCCGGGCCATCTCGCTCAACGCCTTTGCCTGACCCGGCACATCGGCCAGCTTCCGGTAGCCGGCCGCGGCCGCCCGCCAGCTCCGCAGTGCCTCTCCGTAGCGGCCGGACAGGGTGTGCACGTTGCCGAGCCGTCCGTAGAGCCGCGCCTCGTCGGCCCGCTCACCGCGGGCGAGGGCCTGGGTGAGGGCCCGGCCGAACCAGTCGGCCGCCCGGTGCCAGTCCCCCAGTTCCTGGTGCGCACCCCCTACGGATTCCATCGCCCGGCCGGTCGCGTACGGGTCCTTCGCCTCGCGTCCGGCGTCCAGCGCGGCCCGGTAGCGCTCCAGCGCCTGTACGGTCCGGCCGGTCTCGGCGTCCAGGTCGGCCAGGTTCAGCAGGGCCGCGGCCTTCTCCCGGTGCAGTCCACGCCGCTCGGCCACGTCCAGGACCAGCCGGTGCAGTCCGTAGAGCTCGGAGGCCGCCTCGTCGGTGCCGCGGTGCACGGCCAGGGCCCGGACCAGGGCGGCGATCAGCCGTCTGGCCAGGGTGTCCAGCTCGCCGTCGGCGACGGCCAGGCGGGCGGCGGCGTCGAGGGCGGGCATCCGGGTGTCCAGCCAGCGGGCGGCGGCCCGGGCGTCGGGGAAGCGCAGGGCGCGGGGCACCCCGTCGAGCTTCTCCCGTACGAGGTCGTCCTCGTCCCCTTCGGCCACGGCGCGGCAGGAGTGCAGCAGCCGTACGGTCCGCTCCAGCGTCCGGGCCCGGGCCAGCTGGACCTCGGCGGCCCGCTCCTTGCCCTCCAGCAGGGACTGGAGGAGGGGCGTGAGGCAGCCGGGGAGCAGGTGGAGGCCGTTCGCGGCGGGCCTCAGGAGGCCCAGTCCGGCGAAGTCCTCCAGCGTGGACTGGGCCGCGGCCACCGAGCAGCCGGCCAGTGCGGAGGCGATGTGCGGGTCGATGATCCCGGCCGGGGCGAGCGGCAGCATCCGCAGGGTCCGCTGGGCGGGCTGCGGCATCGAGCCGTAGACGAAGCGGAACGCCCGCGCGAGCGGTCCGCCGGCGGCCGCGGCGGGGGTGTCGTGGAGCTGCTTGGCGAGGTCGGCGACGGTGGCCTTGGGGTGTGCGGCGAGCCAGCCGCCGACCAGGGCGAGGGCCGCGGGCTGGCCTCCGCAGGCCTCGGCGAGGGCTTCGGCCGCGCGCGGGTCCACGGTGACGCGGATGTCGCCGATCAGCTGGGTGAGCAGTTCGACGGCGGCCGGGGTGTCCAGTCCGCCGAGGGTGCAGGGGCGGACATCCGGAATCCCGGTGAGGGGGCCCTCGGAGGTCACCACGACCAGGCATTCGCGGACGTCGGGGAGGAGGGGGTCGACCTGGAGGGCGTCCAGGGCGTCGTCCAGCAGGATCACCGCCCGGCGCCCGGCCAGCGCCACGCCGAGCGCCATCCCGAGCTCGTCGGCGCCGGCGCCCGGGGGTGTCGGGCGGCCGAGCCCTTCGAGCAGGTCCCGCAGGGTGCGCTCGGTGGAGACCGGCGTTCCGCCCGGGGCGGAGAGCCGGGCCCGCAGCACCCCGTCGGGGTACTCGTCCGCCACCTCGTGCACGAACTGCTCGGCGAGCGCGGTCCGGCCGGAGCCGGGACGGCCCGCGATGAGCAGGACGCGGGCGCGGGGAGCCATGTCCTTGCGGCCGGAGAGGGTGTCGAGACCGGTCCGGGCGATGTCCTCGCGCAGCTCCTTGAGCTCGCGCCGCCGCCCGACGAAATCCGTCACAGCCCGCTCCTTTCCGTGGCCGTCGCTTCGGGGATCCCGAGCGTAGTTCACGGAGAGCGACGGCTCGCGTGCCGCGTGGCCGATGATCCCTCGATCGGATCAGCAGATCTTCATACTGGGCCCCACCGGGGCACGCCCAGGCGCTCCGCCGGCCGCCCCACACGCCGGGCCCAGCCCGGCCGAGGGGACGGCCGGCACCCAAGCGGCCACAGGGAAGGGCGTGGCGCCTACGGCCGGTACGGGCGGGCCGGCCAGGGGGATTCGGCCGGGCGGAGGGCGTCCAGGGTGCCGGAGGACACCGCCGCGGAGAGCGCCAGGACGCCCGTGACCAGGGCCGCGTTGCCCAGCTCGCCGGCGAGCGCGCCGCGGACCAGGTCCGGCAGCGGCACCCGGGCCAGCTCCATGTCGAGCTCCTCGCCGTGGGCCTGGTAGCGCTCGCCCTCCGCCTCGGCGATGTCCCGGGCCAGGAAGACGCGGACCGCCTCGTCCGACCCGCCGGGCGAGGCGAAGAAGTCGACCAGCACCCGCCAGTCCCCCGCCTTGACGTGCGCCTCCTCGTACAGCTCGCGCTGCGCCGCGTGCAGCGGGTTCTCCCCCGGCACGTCCAGCAGCCCGGCCGGCAGCTCCCACAGCCGGTGCCGCACCGGGTGGCGGTACTGGCGCAGCACCAGGACCCGGTCCTCCCCGTCCAGGGCGACCACGCACACCGAGCCCGGGTGCACCTGGTAGTCGCGGCGGGCCACCGAGCCGTCCGGCATCCGCACCCGCTCGGAGTCGACGGCCGTCTTCGCGCCCTGGAACGGCCGCTCCGACGAGAGGACCTCCCAGGTCTCCGTGGCGTCCTTGATGTCCTTGATCTCCTTGGTGCCCTTCGGCGCCATGGCCGTACCCTCCCGAGAAACGCGACAGCCGGGGTACGGATGATCCGTACCCCGGCCGCCTACGTTACCGAGCGTCAGCCCTGCTTGCGCTCCACTGCGGCCTTCACCAGGCCGGCGAAGAGCGGGTGCGGGCGGGTCGGGCGGGAGCGCAGCTCCGGGTGGGCCTGGGTGGCCACCAGGTAGGGGTGCACCTCGCGCGGGTACTCGACGTACTCCACCAGCTTGTTGTCCGGGGAGGTGCCGGAGAAGAGGATGCCCGCCTTCTTCTCCAGCTCGCTGCGGTAGGCGTTGTTCACCTCGTAGCGGTGCCGGTGGCGCTCGTCGACGTACGCGTCGCCGTAGACCTCGCGGACGATGGAGCCCTCTGCGAGCTTGGCCGTGTACATGCCGAGTCGCATGGTGCCGCCCAGGTCGCCGGCGCCCTCGACGAAGGCCAGCTGCTCCTCCATGGTCGAGATGACCGGGTGCGGGGTGGAGGGGTCGAACTCGGTGGAGTTCGCGTCCTCGATGCCCGCCAGGTTCCGCGCCGCCTCGATGACCACGCACTGCAGGCCCAGGCACAGGCCGAGCAGCGGGATCTTGTTCTCGCGGGCGTAGGTGATCGCGCCGACCTTGCCGTTCACACCGCGGTCGCCGAAGCCGCCCGGGACGCAGATCGCGTCCACGTCGGCGAGCTGTGCGGCCGCGCCGGACGGGGTCTTGCAGTCGTCCGAGGTGACCCACTTGATCTTGACGCGGGCCCGGTTGGCGAAGCCGCCGGCGCGCAGCGCCTCGGTCACCGACAGGTAGGCGTCCGGCAGGTCGATGTACTTGCCGACCAGGGCGACCGTGACCTCGTGGTCGGGGTTGTGGACCCGGTCCAGCAGGTCCTCCCACACCGTCCAGTCGACGTCGCGGAAGGGCAGGTCGAGCTTGCGGACGACGTAGGCGTCCAGGCCCTCGGTGTGCAGCACCTTGGGGATGTCGTAGATCGACTTGGCGTCGATGGCGGCGACCACGGCGGCCTCGTCCACGTCGCACATCAGCGAGATCTTGCGCTTGATGGAGGTCGGGACGTCCCGGTCGGCGCGCAGCACGATGGCGTCGGGCTGGATGCCGATGTTGCGCAGGGCGGCGACGGAGTGCTGGGTCGGCTTGGTCTTCAGCTCGCCGGACGGGCCGATGTACGGCAGCAGCGAGATGTGCACGACGAAGACGTTGTCGCGGCCGACCTCGTGGCGGACCTGGCGGACCGTCTCCAGGAACGGCAGCGACTCGATGTCGCCGACGGTGCCGCCGACCTCGGTGATGACGACGTCGACGTCCTCGGTCGCCATGCGCCGGATGCGGTGCTTGATCTCGTTGGTGATGTGCGGGATGACCTGCACGGTGTCACCGAGGTACTCGCCGCGCCGCTCCTTGGCGATGACCTGCGAGTAGACCTGGCCGGTGGTGACGTTGGCCGAGCCGTCGAGGTCGACGTCGAGGAAGCGCTCGTAGTGGCCGATGTCCAGGTCCGTCTCGGCGCCGTCGTTGGTGACGAACACCTCGCCGTGCTGGAACGGGTTCATCGTGCCCGGGTCGACGTTCAGGTACGGGTCGAGCTTCTGCATCGTGACCCGCAGGCCCCGCGCCTTGAGCAGCGCACCCAGGCTGGAGGCCGTCAGGCCCTTGCCGAGGGACGAAGCGACACCCCCGGTGACGAAGATGTGCTTGGTCGTCAGAGATTTGGGCGGCATCGCCAAGAGGGGGCTCCCGTGGTCGCGAGGTGAGGTGCGTCCGGCCACGTCTCCCGTTTCCGGGGGTGCCGAAGCTGCGGTTTCGGGGCCCCTGATTCGCACAGGCAGACCACCGGTCCACGGAGTACCAGCCTATCAGCGACCTGGACGGTCCGCCTCCGAGCCACGCTCCGGTGAGACGTCCGGCGTGCTCACGGGGGGTCCGATCGCGGCCTCACCCGTTCGGAGCAGCCGCATTCCTGCGGCCCTGGGCGAGATCACTAGGGTGCCGTCTTATCCTGCTCGGATAACGCTCTACATCGCCGCCGAGCAGACCGGCAGACGGCACCACCCCAGCCGGCCGGCGGAAACCCAGCAATAACGCAAGCGCCCTTCGGGGCGGACGTGGCCGTTCGACTGGAGATGCAACGTGTCCGGGCGCATCGAGGATTACGCACTGATCGGGGACATGCAGACCGCCGCACTGGTCTGCCGGGACGGTTCGGCGGACTGGCTCTGCCTGCCCCGTTTCGACTCCCATGCCGTCTTCGCGAAACTCCTCGGGACGGAGGACCACGGCTTCTGGCGGATCGGCCCGGCCGTCGCCCCGGGCACCACGGCCCCCGACGCCGACCGCCGCCGGTACCGCGGTGACTCCCTGGTCCTGGAGTCCGAGTGGGACACCCCGCGCGGCACGGTCCGGGTCATCGACTTCATGCCCCCGCGCGAGGACCACGCCCCTCAGCTCATCCGCATCGTGGAGGGGGTCAGCGGCCGGGTGCCGATGCGGTCCGCCCTGCGCATGCGGTTCAGCTACGGCCGGGTGGTGCCCTGGGTGCACAAGGTCGACGCCCGTACGGTGGCCGTGGCCGGCCCGGATTCGGTCTGGCTGGACACCGACGCCGAGACCTACGGCAAGGACCTGACGACGTACGCCGACTTCACGGTGGGTCCCGGCGACCGGGTGGCGTTCTGCATCAGCTGGCAGCCCTCGCACAAGGAGGCGCCGGAGGAGCCCGACGCCGAGGCCGCGCTGGAGGCCACCACCGAGTTCTGGCGCGAGTGGGTCGAGCACTGCACGTACCACGGTCCCTACCGGGAGGCCGTGATCCGCTCCCTGATCACGCTGAAGGCCCTGACGTACGCGCCGACCGGCGGGATCGTGGCCGCGCCGACCACCTCGCTGCCCGAGGAGATCGGCGGCGTACGGAACTGGGACTACCGCTACACCTGGCTGCGGGACGCGGCGATCACCCTGTCCTCGCTGCTGCGCACCGGATACCGCGAGGAGGCCCGCGCCTGGCGCGAGTGGCTGCTCCGCGCGGTGGCCGGCGACCCGGAGAACCTGCAGATCATGTACGGGATCGCGGGCGAGCGCGAGCTCGGCGAGACGGAGCTGGACTGGCTTCCGGGCTACGAGAACTCCCAGCCGGTCCGGGTCGGCAACGGCGCCGCCCACCAACTGCAGCTGGACGTCTACGGCGAGGTCACCGAGGCCCTGCACCTGGGCCACATGACCGGTCTGGCGCGCAGCGACTACGCCTCGGTGCTCCAGCTCAAGCTGATCCACTACCTGGAGGCCCACTGGGACCAGCCGGACGAGGGGATCTGGGAGGTGCGCGGTCCGCGCCGGCACTTCGTCCACTCGAAGGTGATGGCCTGGGTGGCGGTGGACCGCACGATCAAGCTGATCGAGAGCGGGGACGCGGACGGTCCGCTGGAGCGCTGGCGGGAGCTGCGCGACGAGATCCACCGGGACGTGTGCGACAAGGGCTACGACAAGGAGCGGAACACCTTCACGCAGTCGTACGGCTCCAAGGAGCTGGACGCCTCCCTGCTGCTGATCCCGCAGATGGGCTTCCTGCCGCCGGACGACAAGCGGGTGATCGGCACGATCGAGGCGATCCAGCGGGAGCTGTCCACCCCGGACGGGTTCATCCTGCGCTACCCGACGGCCGGGGACGAGGCCGGAGTGGACGGCCTGGAGGGCGACGAAGGGGCCTTCCTGGCGTGCTCGTTCTGGATGGCGGACGACCTGGCGATGATCGGCCGGGTCGACGAGGCCCGGAAGCTGTTCGAGAGGCTGCTGTCGCTCCGCAACGATCTGGGGCTCCTCGCGGAGGAGTGGGATCCGCAGCTGCAGCGCCAGGTGGGGAACTTCCCGCAGGCGTTCAGCCACGTCCCGCTGATCGACACGGCGCTGCGGCTGACGGCGAGCGGCGCGTACGGCGGCTGATGCCGGGCGGCAGGTACGGCGGCTGATGCCCGGCGGCGCGTACGGCGGCCGGCCGCGCGGGTTCCCCCACGGCCGGCCCGCGCGTCCCCGTACGGCGGTGTGCCGCGCGGGTTCGCGCTCCCCGGCGGGCGGGCAGGTCCGCCGGGGAGCGCCGGCCACGTCACCCGCCTAGCCTGGAAGGGACCTGCACCCCGGCGAGGAAGGGGGGCGTCCGATGGCTCCCTCCGGCAAGGCGGGCACGGCCCTGGCCGCGCTCCGCGAGGACCTGTCCGGCGAGGTGTACGCCCCCGGTGACCCGGGCTACGACGAGGCCCGGGTCGTGTTCAACGCCATGATCGACCGGCGGCCGGCCGTGATCGCCCAGTGCGAGAGCGAGGCGGACGTGGTCACGGCGGTCCGGTTCGCCCGCGAGCTCGACCTGCCGGTCGCCGTCCGTGGCGGCGGTCACAGCGTGGCGGGGACGGCGCTGGCCGACGGGGCCGTGGTGGTGGACCTGCGCCGGATGCACGGGGTGACGGTGCATCCGGGAGCGAAGGCGGTCCGGATCGACGGCGGGGCCACCATGAGCCACCTGGACCGGGCCTGCCAGCCGTACGGCCTGGCGACCACGGGCGGGCGGGCCTCCACCACCGGCGTGGGCGGCTTCGTGCTCGGCGGGGGCACCGGCTGGCTGGACCGGAGGTTCGGGCTGGCGGTGGACAACCTGCTGGGCGTGGACCTGGTCACCGCGGACGGCCAGTGCGTGACGGCGACCGCCGAGGACCACCCGGAGCTGTTCTGGGCCCTGCACGGCGGCGGCGGGAACTTCGGCGTGGCCACCTCCCTCACCCTGCGGCTGCACGAACTGCCGGTCATGTCCATCGCCTTCCTGCTCTACCTCCCGGAGCAGGGCCCGGAGGTCGTCCGTACCTACCGCGACGTGATCGAGGGCGGCCCCCCGGAGGCGGGCGGCGCCGTGATCTACCTGACCGGTCCGCCGGACGACGAACTCGTGCCGGAGCACCTGGTGGGGAAGCTGCTCTGCGGCATGCTGCTGACGTACACGGGCCCGGAGGAGATGGCGCGGAAGCTCGCGGAGCCGCTGCTGGGCATCCCGCACGAGGTGGAGCTGGTCACCGAGATCCCGTACGCCGACCTCCAGTGCATGATCGACGATCCGCCGGGGATGCGGAACTACTGGTCGGCGGAGTACGTCACCGGGGTTCCGGACCCGTTCGTGGACGTGTTCTGCGCGCGGGCCGGATCGATGCCGGTGCCGAGCGGCACCCAGCACATCCTGTTCCCGCAGGGCGGCGCGATCGCCTCGGGCCCGGCCGGGTACCCGGTGCCGTACCGGGACGCGCCGTGGGCGGTGCACCCGTTCGGGATCTGGAGCGACCCGGGCGACGACGACCGGTGCCGGCAGTGGGTGAAGGACGTCCGCGCCGACGTCCGCCCGTGGTCCACCGGCGCCGTGTACCTCAACTTCGTCGGCGACGAGGGCCGGGACCGGGTGGTGGCGGGCCTGGGCGAGGAGAACATGCGGCGGCTGGGCGAGGTCAAACGGGAGTACGACCCGGACAACGTCTTCCGCTTCAACCACAACATCAGGCCCCGGTAGGGCGGGCGGGGACCCGCGGCGCCCCGCCCGCCCGGCCCCCGCGTCTCAGGTCAGGGCGGCGATCACCTCCCGGGCCGCGCGCTCGCCCTCCGTGGCACCGCCTTCCATGAACCCCTGGAAGTCGTACGAGCAGTGCTCGCCGCCGATGTGGACGTTCCCCTGCGCGGTGCCCTCGTACTTGGCGTACCGGTGCAGGTATCCGACGGGCCAGTACGAGTACGCGCCGAGGGCGCGGGGGTTCTCGTGCCAGGCCGACAGCTGGGCCCGGCCGTTCCAGGCGGCCTTGGTGCCGGGGAAGAAGGCGTCGATGCCGGTGAGCATGCGGTCCGCCAGGGCGCGCACGTACGGGTCGGACTCGGTGCCGAAGGGACCCGCCGGGTTCAGCGCGGCCGCGAGGCTGCCGCCGCCGTACTGGATGAGGATGCCGCCGTTGCCCGGCTGGACCTTGGTGGTGTCCCAGGTCTGCTGCACGTCGGAGTCGGTGAAGCAGTCGCCGGCCGAGACGCCGGGCCAGGGGCCGGTGCCGCGCCAGGGCCGGCTGGTGAACTGCATGTTGAGTTTGGTGCAGTGGCCCATCCGGGCGTCGCGCAGCAGGTTCCGCATCAGCGGGTCGAAGCCCGCCCGGGAGGTGTCGATCCGCTGGAGCACGGGCAGCGGCACGCACAGGACGGTGTGGTCGGCGACGACCGTGCGGGTGGCGCCGGAGTCGTCGAAGGTGAGGGTCTGGGTGCCGTCGGAGTTGGCCCGTACGGCGGTCAGTTCGCGGCCCATCACGATCGAACCGGCGGGCAGGGCGGCAGCGATGGCGTTCGGGAGCCGGTCGTTGCCGCCGGTGATGTGGTAGCGCTCGTTCGACAGGCCCCATATGTTGAAGTTGCCCGGGTTGGTCTGGTAGCCCATCAGCAGGACCAGTGCGAGGGCCGACTGGTCGGCGGTGTCGGCGCCGTACTCGACGTTGTAGGCCACGTCGATGAAGCGTCCCAGGTCGGAGGAGTGTCCGCCGGGGACCCGGCTCTCGATCCACTCGTGGAGGGACATGCCGTCGAGGGCGGTGCCGGTGGGCGTGGTGGTGTTCCAGGACACCTCGCCGGACTCCGAGAGGTCGCGGCGCAGCCGCTGGTAGACGGCGTTGAAGTCCTCGTCGGCCTGTTCGCGCGGGTAGTAGGCGCCTTGGAACCAGAGGACTTCCTCGGCACCGTTGGGTCCGCCGCCGAGGAAGTCCTCGGTCTGCAGGCCGAAGCGGCGGCAGAGTTCGAGCATCTTCTTGTGACTGGTGTCGATCAGCTCGCCACCGATCTCGGAGGTCTGCCCGTACGCCCAGTGCGTGCGCTGGGTCCACATGCGGCCGCCCACCCGGCCGGGGTCGGCCTCGTAGACGGTGGCGGCTATGCCTGCGTCCTTGAGGGTGAGGGCGGCGGTGAGGCCGGCGATGCCGGCGCCGACGACGGCGACGCTCGCCCCGCCGCCGGGCTTCCGCCCGTCGGGCACGGCGGCCCGGGCAGGGGCGGGCGCGGTGGCGGCCGGCACGGCGGCGGCGAGTGCGGTGCCCAGGCCGAGGGCGGCGGCGCGCTCCAGCAGGGCGCGGCGGCCGATGCCGCGTACCTCGGCGACGGGCATGCGCAGCCTGCGGGCGGCGGCGTGCTCGGCGGCGAGCCGGTGCAGTGCGTGCATCAGGGGCGTGCGGGCCATGGCGTGCCTCCTAGACGTTCGCGGCGGACGGGGACGGGTCGGGGGTGTCGTCCGGGGTGTCGTCGGCAGTGTCGCCGGAGGGGCCGGAGCGCTCGGTGGCGTCCTCCAGGACGATCCGGCCGATGATCGCGTAGCGCTCGGGGGCCTTGTACTTGAGCCGGAGGCCCAGGCCCAGGCCGCCGAAGAAGACCGCGCCGACGATCCACGGGATCAGCTTGAAGAAGACGGAGTCGGCGGCGCTGCCGGCGGCGGTCTCCATGTTGAGGACGAGCAGGACCACCACGGCCGTCATGCCGATGCCGCCGAGGAGGGGTGCGACCAGGGTCCTGAACCAGTGCCGGTCCTCGGGGTGGTGGGTGCGGAAGTAGCCGATGACCGCGAAGGAGCACAGGGTCTGGACGATGAGGATGGCCATCGTGCCGAGGATCGCGAGCAGGGTGTACAGGTGCAGGTACGGGTCCTGGCCGGTCAGCAGGAAGAGGGCGACCAGGCCGGTGGCGATGCCCGTCTGGACCATGGAGGCGACGTACGGGGAGCCGTGCCGGGCATGGGTGCGGCCGAGGGCGGGGTGCAGGAAGCCCTCGCGGCCGACGGCGTAGAGGTAGCGGGCGGCGCACTGGTGGAAGGCCATGCCGCAGGCGAACGAGCCGGTGAGCAGCAGCCATTGGAAGGCGTCGACGGCCCAGGGGCCGATGAAGGTCCGGGTGGGGGCGAAGAACAGGTCGAGGGGGTTCGCGGAGGAGGACAGCCCGACCGACTCGGCCAGGCCGTTGCCGGAGATGGTCATCCAGGAGACGTAGATGTAGAAGAGGCCGACGCCGATGACGGAGACGAGGGTGGCCTTGGGGATGACCCGCTTGGGGTCGCGGGACTCCTCGCCGTACATGGCGGTGGATTCGAAGCCGACCCAGGACCAGAAGGCGAAGAAGAGGCCGAGGCCCGCGGAGGGGCCGGTGAAGGCGTTCCTCGGGTCGACCGGCTCGACCGGAATGCCGTCGGGGCCGCCGCCGGCGATCAGCACCGCGGTGGCGACGGCGAACAGGACGGCGATCTCGGCGACGAGCATGACGCCGAGGGCCTTGGCGGTGAGGTTGATGTCGAAGTGGGCGAGGACGGCGGTGACGGCGAGCATCGCGGCCGCGTACACCGCCCAGGGCAGGTCGACACCCAGCTGGTCGTGGACGGTGGTCTTCGCGAAGTACGAGAAGACACCGACGATCGAGGCTTCGAACACGATGTACGCGAGGACGGCGAGCATCCCGGAGGCCATGCCGGCGATCCGGCCGAGCCCGTGCGAGATGTAGCCGTAGAAGGCGCCGGCGGCGGTGATCCGCTTGGCCATGGCGACGTAGCCGACGGCGAAGACGGTCAGGACCACGGTGGCGAAGAGGTAGCCGGCCGGGGCGCCGGTGCCGTTGCCGAAGCCGACGGCGATCGGGAGGTTGCCGGTCATGGCGGTGATCGGGGCGGCGGTGGCCACGGCCATGAACACCACGCCGACCAGTCCGACGGAGTTGGCTTTGAGCCGGTGCACCTCACCGGTGCCGGTTGGAGCGGGAGAACCGTTGCCCATGTCGAGCCCTCGTTCCTGTCGCCTGTCGCTGACGCCGGTCGCGACGCCTGTCGCCAGTGCCGGCGCTGCATGGTGGGGCGCCCACTCTGACGGTGCGTGACGCAGACCACAATCGACATGCGGTCCGATAATCTCCTTGCATGAACGACGAGTTGTCTGGCCTGCGGCGACTCGTCACGGGCGGATGATGTGCGCGGAACACACCGGGCGGTACCGTCCGGCACATGGACAACCAGGGTGGCGGAATCACCGTTCAGCGGGCGCTGGAGCTCCCGGGACTGCGCAGCGGGCTCCCGGAGGTGGTCGCCTGCGCCGACCGGCTCGGCCGTACGGTGCGCTGGGTGCACGCCGGCGAGGTCCCCAACATCGCCTCCCTGCTCAAGGGCGGGGAACTGCTGCTGACCACCGGCCTGGGCCTCGGCACCCGCCCGGCCGAGCAGCGGGCCTTCGTACGGCGGCTGGCCGACCGGGGCATCGCCGCGCTGGTGGTGGAGCTGGGGCCGCGCTTCACCCGTCTGCCCGCGACGATCGTGGACACCGCGCGCGCCGCCGGGCTGCCACTGGTCCAGCTCCACCGCGAGGTGCCGTTCGTGACGGTCACCGAGGAGGTCCACACCGAGATCGTCAACGGGCACTACGCGCTGCTGCAGCGGGCCGAGGAGGTGCACCGGCGGTGCACCGAGGCGCTGCTCGGCGGTGGCGGGATCCCCCAGGTGCTGCACATCCTCGCCGACTTCACCGGCAACCCGGTCTTCCTGGAGACCCCGGACGGGCAGCTCCTCTACGCGGCGGGCAGCGCGGCCGGCGAGGCGGCCGCCGACCCGCTCCAGGTGTGGGAGGGGCTGCGCGGCCGGGAGGCGGAGCCGTCCGGCAACGCGGTCCTGATCGACGTCCCGGGGGGCGGCCACGGCACCGGCTCGGTCCGTGCCCGGCTGGTGCTGCTGGGCGTCACGGCAGCGCTCCAGCCGGTCCACCGGATGGCGGCGGAACGCACGGCCGGGGTGCTGGCGGTGGTGCTGATGCAGGCCCGGCAGGAGGAGGAGCTGGCCGCGCGCGGCCGCGGCGACTTCCTGACGGACCTGGCGGAGGGCCGGATCTCGGCGGAGGACGCCCCGGCGCAGGCACGCGTCCTCGGTTTCAAACCCGGCTCGGGGCCCCTCCTGCCGGTGGTCATGCGCCTGTCCTCGGAGCTGGGCCCGTCCGGCAACTGGGCGGTACTGGCCCGGGCGGTCCTGGAGGAGCTGTCCTCGGTGGGCGTTCCCGTCCTCCTGGGCGTCCGCCCCGTCGAGGGACGGGTCCCCCTCCTGGTCGGGCTGCGCGCCGAATCCGAGCGCACGGCCGTCGCCGACCGGGTCGCGGCGGCGCTGCGGGCCGGCGTGGAGCGGGCGGGCCTGGTCCGTGCCGGGTCGCCGCCCGCCGTGGTCGTCGGCGTGGCGGGCGGCTGGACGGCGGCCTCCTCCGGGCTGCGCCACGCCGCGGAGACCGCGACGGCGGCGCAGGGCCTGCCGGCCCGGCCCTGGTACGACGCGCGCCGCCTGGACATCGACCTGCTGCTGTGGCGACTGCGCGAACACCCCGACCTGGCGGCGTTCGTGGACCGCGCGATCGGCGCGCTCCGGCAGCACGACGCCACTTCCCGCCCGCCGCTCCTGCCCACGCTGGAGACGTACCTGGCCCATGCGGGCCGCAAGGCGGAGACCGCCCGGGAGCTCCACCTCAACCGCCAGACCCTGTACAACCGCCTGGCCCGTATCGCGGAGCTCCTGGGCACCGACCTGGACGACCCCGAGACGGTGCTCTCCCTCAGCCTTGCCCTGCGGGCCCGCCGCCACACGCCGTAGTGCTTCCCGGCGGCGCGGCGGCGGATCGGCGGGACCGCCGGCCGGGTCAGCCGACGCAGCCGGGCACGGGGTTCGGGCTGGTGAGGCAGTTGTTCGGGATGTTGTTGACGACCCGGGTGGCGGTCAGGCGGACGGCCCCGGCAGCGGGGTTGTTGTTGTAGACCCCGCCCACGGTGACCGCCGCGTTGCCGGTGATCGAGGTGGCGGTGAAGGCGGCGGTACCGGCCTGGATGCCCGGGACGCCGTTGGCGACGCCTGCGCCGGTGGTGGCGACATTGCCGGTGATGTCGGTCGAGTTGACGGTCAGGGTGCCGATGCTGGCGATGCCACCGCCCGCGTTCCCGGCGGTGTTCTCGGTGATGCTGCTGGCGATGACGGTCACGGTGCCGTCGCTGACGATGCCGCCGCCGTTGTTGTTGGCCGTGTTGCCGGTGACCGTGCTGGCGCGTACGACGGCCTGGGAGCCGGAGAACACGCTCAGGCCGCCGCCGAAGTTGGCGACGTTGGACCGGAGCGTGCCGGCGATGAGCGTCAGCCTGCCGTTGCCGGTGACGACGATGCCGCCGCCCGCTCCCGACGCGACCGGGCTGCCGGTGGCGTCGCCGCCCTCGACCACCGTGGTCCGCAGAGTGAGGTCGCCTCCGTTGACCGTGAGGATCCGGAAGGTCCCGGCGGCCCGGCGGAGGGTGGAGTTGGCGCCGTTGATCGCGATCGTCGAGGTGATCGCGGGCAGCTCCGAGGTCAGCAGGTACGTGCAGTGCGGCGACAGGTTGAGGGTGTCGCTCGCGGTGGTGCCGTTGGCCGTGTTGATGGCGTTGACCAGTGCCGTCTGGTTGCACGCCACGTTGATCGTGGCCGCAGCGGCAGGGGCCGCCGGTACGGCGAGTGCCGCGGTGATGCCGACGCAGAACACCTGGGCGGTCCGGACGAGGGACGTACGGGCGAACATGTCACTCCTTCTGCAGTCGCGCCCGCCATGAGCGCCGGGCGGCGCGAAGGGCCGGGCACGCTGGCAGGGGGGTCGGGCAGGGAGTCCCCGGCGGACGGCGGGAGATCGCGCGTCTCCGCTCGATTTACGCCTGACAGACCCGCGAGATGCACCTGATGGCCGAACCGTCCCCGGTGCGGTGCCGGCGCCCGGCATACGCCGGCCGGCCCGCGGGAGGGCCTCGCGCCGAGCACTCCGGGCTCGGCGGGGCACTCCTAGCGGTGGCGTTCCATCAGTTCGTCGTAGACCGCAAGGACCTGGGCGACCGTGTCGTCCTCCGTCGGCCAGCCGGCCGCCTGGGCCGGGCCGGCGGCGGCCAGGGCCCTGCGGCGGGCCGGGTCGGCGAGGAGGGAGGCGACCGCCGTGGACAGCGCGGCGGAGTCGCCGTACGGCACCAGCACCCCCGCGTCCCCGACCAGCTCGGGCACCCCGCCCACCGCCGTCGCCACCAGAGCGACCCCCGCCCGCAGGGCTTCCTGGGCCAGCAGGGACCGCGCTTCCCAGCGGCTCGGCAGGACCGCGACGTCCGAGGCCGCCAGCAGCTCCGCCACGTCCGGCCGGCGCCCGAGCAGCCGTGCCGGCAGGCCCTCGGTGGCGATCCGCCGGGCCAGGACGGGCCGCAGCCGGCCCTCGCCCGCGATCACCAGCAGGGGCTGCGGGTCCAGCGCCCGCCATTCCCGTGCCGCGTCCAGCAGCACCCCGTAGCCGCGGTGCGGTTCCAGGCTGCCGACCGCGATGAGCAGGGGCCTCCCCAGCGCCCCCAGTTCCGCGCGGACCTTGTCCGCGTCGCCCTCGCACGCCACGTAGCGCGGCCCGGGCACGGTCACCGGCGCCAGTCGCGCGTCCCGCGCGCCCCGCCGCCGCGCCAGGTCCACCTGGTCCGAGGAGGTGCCCAGCACCACCGCCGCGGCCCGCGCCACCCGCCGCTCCAGCAGTCGGGTGAGCCCGCGCAGCGGCGCCGGGCCGGGTTCCGGACCGGCGCCGTGCCAGGTCACCACCAGCGGCACCCGCCGCCCGCGGAGGGCCAGTGCCGCCCGCACCCCGGCCCGCAGGCCGTGCGCGTGCACGATGTCCGCGCCGAAGCAGGCCGCCCGCAGGGCGCTGACCGCGGCCGGTTCGAACTGCGCGCCCGCGCCGGTGAAGTCGTACTCCCCCTCGCTCGCGACCGGCGCGCACACCGTCACCCGCAGCCCGCGCGCGGCGAGTCCGCCCGCCAGTGACCGGACATGGGCGCTGCTGCCCGCCCCGGAACCCGGGCCGGCGCCGTCGAGCACCTGCACGGTGCGCAACGGCGGCCGCCCGTACGGGGGGACCGGAACCGGGGGGATGCTCACGGGCCGGAGCTCCTGATCGAGGGGGGCTGATGTCTTCGGCGGGCGGTGCCGGGTCGTGCGCGGTCCGGCGGAGGAGGAGGTGCGGACGTCGCCCAGGATGCCAGTCCGTACGTGCGTTCCGGGACCCGTTCGGCGGCCTTCGTGGAGCGGATCCGCGCGGAAGCGCCCCACCAGGCGGTCCGCCGCCCCGCAGACCATCACCCACACGGGTGAGGCACGGGGACGGCGGGGACCCGGCGGCGGCCCCGGCACGGGACCCGGCACCGGACCCTGCACCGGCCCCGACCGCGGCCCCGGAACGGGGCCTGTCCGCGGCCCCGACGCCGGGTCCGACGCCGTCCGCGTGCCTTCCCGACGCCGGACCCGCCGACGGTCACGCGTCCGCTCTGGCCGCGGCCAGCAGCTCCTCCGCGTGCGCCCGCGCCGTCTGCGAGTCCTCCTGCCCGGCGAGCATCCGCGACAGCTCCCGGATCCGGTCCTCGCCCTCCAGCACGGTGACCCCGGACCGGGTGACCGACCCGTCGTTGGTCTTCTCCACCAGCAGCTGACGGTCCGCGAAGGCCGCGACCTGCGGCAGGTGCGTCACGACCACCACCTGGGCCGACTTCGCGAGCTTGGCCAGCCGCCGGCCGACCTCCACCGCCGCCTTGCCGCCCACGCCCGCGTCCACCTCGTCGAAGAGGTACGTCGGCACCGGGTCGGACCCGGCGAAGACGACCTCCACCGCGAGCATCACCCGGGACAGCTCACCGCCCGACGCGCCCTTGGCGATCGGCCGCGGCTGCGCGCCCGGGTGCGGGGCCAGCAGCAGCTCGACCTCGTCCGCGCCGGCCGGCCCGTACGCCACCGGCCGGCCGCCGACCTCCACCCCTTCGGGGTCCTCGCTCTGCCGGATGGCGATCGTCACCCGTGCGTGGGGCATCGCCAGCGAGGCCAGCTCCTCCGTGACCGCGGACGCGAAGCGTTCCGCCGCCTCCGTCCGCGCGTCCGTCAGCGCCTGCGCCAGCTGCGACAGCTCCGCCCGCAGCCCGTCCCGCTCCGCGGTGAGCTCGCCGGTCCGCTCGTCGTCGCCGTCGAGCTCCAGCAGCCGTGCCGCGCCCTGCTCGGCCCAGGTGAGCACCGCGTCGACGGTGTGTTCCGCCGTGCCGTACTTCCGGGTGAGCTGGCCGAGGGCGGCCCGCCGCTCCTCGACCGCGGACAGCCGCAGCGGGTCCGCGTCCAGGTCGTCGGCGTAGCCCGCGAGTTCCCCGGACACGTCGGCGAGCAGGATGCCGAGCTCCCCGATCCGCTCGGCGAGCGCGCCCAGCGCCGCGTCGTGGGCCCGTACGGACTCCAGGGCCCGGTGTGCGCCCGCGACCAGCGTGTTCGCGTCGACGCCCTCCGGGTCCTCCGGGTTGCCGGCCAGCGCGGCGTGCGCGAGCAGCGCCGCCGAGGCCAGGGACTCGGCGTGGCCGAGCCGCTCCGCCTCCGCCGCGAGCTCCGCGTCCTCACCGGCCCGCGGCTCCACGGCCGAGATCTCCTCCAGGCCGAAGCGCAGCAGGTCGGCCTCCTGGGCGCGTTCCCGGGCCCGGGTGGTGATCTCGTCCAGCTCGGCCGAGACGGCCCGCAGCCGGCGGTACGCGGCGCCGTACTTCTCCAGCGGGACGGCGACCGCGTCACCGGCGTACCGGTCCAGCGCCTGCCGCTGCCGCGCGGGCCGCAGCAGGCCCTGCTGGTCGGTCTGCCCGTGTACGGCGACCAGGTCGTCGGCGAGCTCGCCGAGCAGGCCGACGGGGACGGACCGTCCGCCGACATGGGCGCGGGAACGTCCCTCGGCCGAGACCGTACGGCTGATCAGCAGGGCGCCGTCGTCCAGCTCGGCCCCCGCCTCCTCGGCCCGCACGGCGGCGGGCGCGTCCGGGCGCACCACGATCCGGCCCTCCACCACCGCGGCCTTGGATCCCAGCCGCACCAGCGCCGGGTCCGCCCGGCCGCCGAGCAGCAACCCGAGGCTGGTGACGACCATGGTCTTGCCCGCGCCGGTCTCGCCGGTCACCGCGGTGAAACCGGGCGACAGCTCGACCACCGCGTCGTCGATGACACCGAGCGACCGTATCCGCATCTCCTCAAGCACGGACCGACCATACCGAGGTTTGGGCGGCGCCATGCGACGTCGCCCCGCCCGTCACCCCGCGACGTCACCCCGTCGACCGGTACCGAGCAGGACAATCGGCACCGAACAGGCGTTCTAAATCCGGCTCTAGTGCGGCGCTCCGCGCCACCCCGCCACCGGCAGGGCGAACTTCGCCACCAGCCGGTCCGTGAAGACGGCGTGGTGCAGCCGGGCCAGCCGGACCGGGACGCTGCCCCGGCGGACCTCCACACGGGCGCCGGGCGGCAGCTCGACGGTCCGCCGGCCGTCGCACCACAGGACCCCGTGCGGGGTGCGCGTCTGCACCTCCACCGCCAGCACCGATGTGGGCGAGGTCACCAGCGGCTTCGCGAACAGCGCGTGCGCGCTGATCGGCACCATCAGCAGCGCCTCCACCTCCGGCCAGACCACCGGCCCGCCCGCGGAGAACGCGTACGCCGTGGAGCCGGTCGGCGTGGCGCAGACGATCCCGTCGCAGCCGAACCCGGACACCGGGCGGCCGTCGATCTCCAGCACCACCTCCAGCATCCGCTCCGGCGACACCTTCTGCACGGCGGCCTCGTTGAGCGCCCAGTCGTGGTGGACCACGTCCCCGTTGCTGCGCACCACCACGTCGAGGGTCATCCGCTCCTCGACCTCGTAGGCCTTGGTGACGACCCGGTCGACGACCTTGTCCAGGTCGTCCCGCTCGGCCTCGGCGAGGAAGCCGACCCGGCCCAGGTTGACCCCGAGCATCGGCACGCCCGAGCCGCGCGCGAACTCCGCCCCGCGCAGCAGGGTGCCGTCGCCGCCCAGCACGATCAGCAGCTCACAGCCGTCCAGCGCGCCCTCGGTGGTCTCGGTGACCAGCTCGACCTCGGGCGGCAGCGGCAGGTCCGCCGCCTCGTGCGCCAGCACCCGTACGCCCAGTCCGCAGCGCAGCAGCCCCTGCACGACCAGCTCGGCACTGCGGATCGCGGCCGGTCTGCCCGTGTGCGCCACCAGGAAGACGGTCCGCCCCGTGGGCCGTGCCGCCACCCCCGCCCCGCCCGTCTCGTTCCTCGTGTCCGTCCCGCCTGATGTGTGTGTCACCGCGGCCCCTCCGCCACTGCACGGTCAACATCCGCCGGGTCGAGTGCCGGAGCCCCCGCCCGCAGCCACAGAAAGTACTCGACGTTGCCGGACGGGCCGGGCAGCGGACTCGCGGTCACGCCGAGGACACCGAGTCCCAGCTCCCCCGCCTGCCGCGCCACCTCGCGCACCGCCTCGGCCCTCAGCTCGGGGCTGCGGACCACACCGCCGCTGCCGAGCCGCTCCTTGCCGACCTCGAACTGCGGCTTGACCATCAGCACCAGATCGGCGTCGGGCGCGGTGCAGCGCACCAGGGCGGGCAGCACCAGCCCGATCGAGATGAAGGAGAGGTCGCCGACGACGAGGTCGGCCGGCTTCCCGTCGATCTGCTCCAGGGTCAGCTCGCGGACGTTGGTGCGGTCCTTCACGGTGACCCGGTCGTCGCTCTGCAGCGACCAGGCGAGCTGGCCGTAGCCGACGTCGACGGCGACGACGTGCGCGACGCCGGCGCGCAGCAGCACGTCGGTGAAGCCCCCGGTGGACGCGCCCGCGTCCAGCGCCCGCCGCCCCTCGACGCGCAGGCCGAGCGGGGTGAACGCCGCCAGCGCCCCGGCGAGCTTGTGTCCGCCGCGCGACACGTACTCGGGGTCGCTGTCGTCCTTCAGCACGACCAGCGCGGCGCTGGTCTCTACCTGGGTGGCGGCCTTGGTCGCGGTGGTGCCGCCCACGGTGACCCGGCCGGCGGCGATCAGCTGGCCCGCGTGCTCGCGCGAGCGCGCCATGTTGCGGCGGACCAGTTCGGCGTCCAGGCGGCGGCGTGCCACTCCTGCCACGTTCGGTTCAGCTCCTGTTTTCGTACGGACGAGGACCCGGGGGCGCGTCGAGCGCGGTCAGCGCGTCACGCAACCCCCTGTGCACATCCTCGTACACGGCGAGGTGCTCGTCCGCGGGGAGGTCGTCGACATCGCCGAGCCGGGCCAGCCGCTCGTCGATCCCGTCCCGTCCGGTGGGCGTCCGTACGACCCCCAGCGGGCGGTGCCCGTCGGCCCCGGCGGCCCCGGCGGGGGCGGGGCCGTGCTCTTCCTCGTTCATGGCCCCGACGCTACCCCCAACCGCTGCGGTACGGTCGGCAGCACCATGGCGACGATCGAGGAGTGCCGAGCCGCACTCGACCAGCTGTCCGGCAACCTGGCCCGGGCCGACGAGGGCGTGCGCGGCGCGGCCGCGCTGGACCGCTCCCTGAGCTGCCACATCACGGATCTGGACCGGACCTTCACCGGCCGCCTCGACGGCGGCCGGATCCGGGTCGACGGCGTCGCCTCGGGCCCGCCGCGCACGAAGGCCGAGATCCGCCTCGCCATGACCGGCGACGACCTGGTCTCCCTGGTCTCCGGCGAACTCAACTTCGCCAGGGCCTGGGCCTCCGGCCGCATCCGCCTCGAAGCCGGCTTCCGCGACCTCCTCCGCCTCCGCACCATGCTCTGACCCGTTCCGGCGCGGGCCCCGCCCGGCCGGGGCAACGGCCGTCAGGCCGCCGCCGTGCGCCGCCGCGCCGCCCGGGGCCCGGGCACGACCAGCGGGGTCCCCGTCTCCGGGTCGGAGATGACCGAGCACCGCACCCCGAAGACCTCCTCCACCAGTTCGGCCGTGACGACCTCCTCCGGCGGCCCCTCCGCCACGACCCGCCCCGCGCGCAGCGCGATCAGGTGCGTCGCGTACCGGGCGGCCTGGTTGAGATCGTGCAGCACCGCCACCAGCGTCCGCCCCTGCTGCTCGTGCAGCTCCGCGCACAGGTCGAGCACGTCCAGCTGGTGCTGGATGTCCAGATAGGTGGTCGGCTCGTCGAGCAGCAGCAGCGGCGTCTGCTGGGCCAGCGCCATCGCGATCCACACCCGCTGCCGCTGCCCGCCGGACAGCTCGTCCACCGCGCGGTCGGCGAGCTCGGCGACCCCCGTCGACTCCATCGACTCCCGGACGATCCGCTCGTCCTCCGGGGACCACTGCCGCAGCAGTCCCTGGTGCGGGTAGCGGCCGCGCGAGACGAGGTCCGCGACCGTGATGCCGTCCGGCGCGATCGAGGACTGCGGGAGCAGACCGAGGGTCTTCGCCACCTTCTTCGCGGGCAGCGAGCCGATCGCCTGCCCGTCCAGCAGCACCCGCCCTGCCGTCGGCTTGAGCATCCGCGACAGCGCCCGCAGCAGCGTGGACTTCCCGCACGCGTTCGGGCCGACGATCACCGTGAAGGAGTTGTCGGGGACCGCCACCGACAGGTCCTCCGCGATGACCCGGTCGTCGTAGCCGATCGTCACGTTCTCCGCGGCCAGCCGCTGCTGCACTTGCCCACTCCTGTACGTCGTCTGCGTTGCCTGCGTCGTCTGCGTTGCCTGCGTCGTCTGCATCGAGGTCATCTGCCGCGAGGTCATATGCGTCCCGCCTTGCGCTCGGTGACCAGCAGCCCCAGCAGGTAGACGCCGCCCACCAGCCCGGTCACCACGCCCACCGGCAGCTGGTCCGCGCCGAAGGCCCGCTGCGAGGCCCAGTCGGACACCAGCAGCAGGACCGCGCCCATCAGCGCGGCGGACACCAGGTTCGACCCGGGCGACCGGGTCACCCGGCGGGCCAGCTGGGGTGCCGCCAGCGCCACGAAGGAGATCGGGCCGGCCGCCGAGACCGCGGCCGTGGACAGCAGGATCGCCGACACGGTCAGCACCGACCGGGTGCGTTCCACCCGTACGCCCGCCGCGTGGGCGGCGTCGTCGCCCATCTCCATCATCCGCAGGGCCCGGCCCTGTGAGAGCACCAGCGGGACCAGTACGGCGCAGCACCACGCCAGCGGGGTCACGTGGTCCCAGTCCCGCCCGGCCAGCGAGCCGGTGAGCCAGACCATCGCACGGGTCGCGTCGACCAGCTCGGACACGGTCAGCAGGTACTGGATGGCCGCCACGAGCATCGCGGAGGCCCCGATGCCGACCAGCACCAGCCGGTAGCCGTTGACCCCCCGCTTGTGCGCCAGCAGGTAGATCGCGGCACCGGTCAGCAGACCGCCGGCCAGTGCGCCGGCCGCCACCTGGGAGGAGTCGCCCCCCACCACGACCATGACCAGCAGCGCGCCCACTCCGGCGCCGTAGTTGAAGCCGAGCAGGTCGGGCGAGCCGAGCGGGTTGCGCGACACCGACTGGAACACCGCGCCGGAGAGCCCCAGGGCGGCGCCGACCAGCACCGCCACCACGACCCGCGGCAGCCGCAGGTCGTTGACGATGAAGTCGTCGGCGGGCGCGCCGTTGCCGAGCAGGGTCTGTACGACGTCCCACGGCGCGATCTCGAAGTCGCCGGTGCCGATCAGGACGACGGACATCACCAGCGTCAGCGCGACCAGCACCAGGCAGGCCGCCAGCGCCCGCGGTTCCACGCGCAGCGACAGGCCGCCGGGCCCACGCAGGGCTCGCGGCCCCGCAGGGCCGGTCCGCGGGCCGGAGCGCGCGGCGGGACGCGTACGGAGCTTCGCGGTCACAGCTGGGCCATCCTCTTGCGCCGGACGAGGTAGATGAAGACGGGCCCGCCGACGAGCGCGGTCACGATGCCGACCTGGAGCTCGGCGGGCCGGGTGACTATCCGGCCGAGCACGTCCGCGCCGAGCAGCAGCGCGGGCGAGAGCACCGCCGAATAGGCGAGCACCCAGCGCATGTCGGGGCCGGTGAAGGTGCGCACCAGGTGCGGGACCATCAGGCCGATGAAGGTGATCGGCCCGCAGGCGGCGGTCGCGGCCCCGCACAGCAGGGTGATGACCACCATGGCGGTGACACGGGTCCGGGTGAGGTTGGCGCCGAGCGCCCGGGCGGTGTCGTCGCCCATCGCCATGGCGTTCAGCGGCCGGCCCAGCAGCAGGGCCACCGCAGCACCGGCCAGCAGGAACGGCGCCACCTGACGCACGGTCTCCATGTTGGCGGTGGCCAGCGAACCGACCGTCCAGAAGCGCAGCTTGTCCAGCGCCTTGCTGTCCATCAGCTGCACCGCGTTGATGTAGCCGGTGAGGGCGAAGCTGGCCGCCGTACCGGCGAGCGCCAGCCGCACCGGGGTGGCGCTGCGGCTGCCGCCGAGCACGTACACGACGACCGACACCAGCGCGGCACCGCCGAGCGCGTACCAGAGGAACCCGCTCAGCGAGGTGACGCCGAGGAAGCTGATCGCCGACACCACGGCCGCGGCGGCGCCCGCGTTGACGCCGAGGATGCCGGGCTCGGCGAGCGGGTTGCGGGTGAGCGCCTGCATCACCGCCCCGGACAGGCCCAGTCCCGTGCCCACCATCAGGCCGAGCAGGGTGCGCGGGATCCGCAGGTCGTGGACGACCACGTCGTTCGGCGTTCCGGTGTAGTGGAACAGGCCGTGCCAGACGTCGCCGACCGGCATCGCCTTCGCGCCCGTGGCCAGGCTCGTCAGGGCGATCGCCACCAGCACGGCGAGGGCGGCCAGCAGGCCGGCCGTGCGGGCACCGTGGCGCGCACGGGGGGCGGCGACCGGCGCCGCGCTCTGTTCGGGGGGACTCTCGACCAACACGCAAGTTAGGTTAGCCTACCCTGCCATCAAGACCCGACGGCCGTCCGCCGGGCGCCGCTCACCACCCCGCGCCCGTGCCGCCCGCACCGCGCGACCCTGCGCCGGACTCCCCGCCGCAACCCCCGCCGAGTGCCCGCCCGGTCGCCGCCGAGCCCCCGTCAGAGTCCCAGCACGGCCAGCGACTTACCGGCGTCCAGCGTGCACGTCCCGTCCCCCGCCGCCGTCCAGGCCGCCGCGCACAGCGCCCGCAGCCCGTCCATCGGGTCGCCCTCGCCCCGGAGGCCGAGGACCCCGTCCGCCGCCACCGCCGTCCAGCCCCCGCAGCGGAACCCGGCGCCCTCCCCGGACACCTCCGGCTGCCCGGTCAGCATGCCGCGCAGGTCCCGGTCCACGTAGGTCGGCCGGTGCCTCGGCTCCGCCCGCAGCAGCTGCGCCGCGTCCGTCACCCCGGTCAGCACCAGCAGCGAGTCCACCCCGCCGTTGAAGGCGCCCTCGATGTCGGTGTCCAGCCGGTCCCCGACCACCAGCGGCCGCTCGGCCCCGGTCCGCAGGACCGTCTCCCGGTGCATGGGCGTCAGCGGCTTCCCCGCCACCTGCGGCTCCGCACCCGTGGCGATCCGTACGACCTCCACCGCGGCCCCGTTCCCCGGCGCGATCCCGCGCGCCCCCGGAATCGTCAGGTCGGTGTTCGACGCGAACCACGGCACTCCGCGCGCGATCGCGTACGACGCCTCCGCGAACCGGCCCCAGGCCAGGTCCGGACCGCCGTACCCCTGCACCACCGCGGCCGGGTCCTCGTCCGCCGACTCCACCGGGACCAGTCCCCGCTCGCGCAGCGCCACCCGCAGCCCCTCGCCACCGATCACCAGCACCCGCGAACCCGCCGGCACCTGCTCGGCGATCAGCCGGGCCACCGCCTGCGCCGAGGTGATCACCTCCGCGGCCTCCGTCGGGATGCCCAGCTCCGTCAGGTGCCCCGCCACCGCCTCGGGGGTGCGCAACGCGTTGTTCGTGACGTAGGCGAGGTGCATGCCCTCCGCCCGTGCCGTGCCGAGCGAGGCCACCGCGTACGCGATGGCCTCGCCGCCGGCGTACACCACCCCGTCGAGGTCCAGCAGGGCCGTGTCGTACGCCTGGTGCAGCCGCTGCCCACTGCCCGCGGGCCTGGTCCTGCTCAGCCGGGTCATGCCGTCCGCTCCTCGTGCCGCTCCCCGCGCCGGCCGTCCTCGACGACCGGTGGCGGGAATTCCCGTGAATCCTGTCTGATTTTTCGCACTGCCCCGATCATCCCGTATGCCGAGACGCGACTTACCATGCACCAATGACCACACCACCTACCGAGGGACCCGGACTGCGCCTGATCCCCTTCCGTGGACTGCGCTACGTCCCCGAGCGCGTCGGCAGCCTCGCCGCCGTCACCTCGCCCCCGTACGACGTGGTCGTACGCCCCGACGGGCTCAACGCCCTGGAGTCCGCCGAACCGCACAACATCGTCCGGCTGATCCTCCCGCAGGCCGCGACCCCCCGGGAGCGCAACGAACAGGCCGCCCGCACCCTCCGCGACTGGCTCGCCGAGGGCATCCTGCGCACCGATCCCGAGCCCGCCCTGTACGTCTACGAGCAGCGCCGCGGCGAGCTCCTGCAGCGCGGGGTCATCGGCGCACTGGCCCTCACCCCGCCCGGTGACGGCATCGTCCTCCCCCACGAGGACGTCATGCCCGAGGTGGTCGCCGACCGGGCCGGCCTGATGCGGACCACCGCCGCCAACCTGGAACCGCTGCTGCTCACCTACCGCGGCGAGCAGCCGGACGGCGGCGCGGCCGGGGTGGTGGAGGCCGCCGTGGCCCGTCCGCCGCTGTTCGCCACCACCACGGAGGACGGTTTCAGCCACCGCCTGTGGGCGGTCACCGACCCGGAGGAGATCGCGGCGGTCACCGCCGACCTCGGCCACCGCCAGGCCCTCATCGCCGACGGCCACCACCGCTGGGCCACCTACCTGCGCCTCCAGGCCGAGCAGTCGGCGCCCGGTGCCTGGGACTTCGGCCTGGTCCTGCTCGTGGACACGGTCCGCTACCCGCTGCGGGTCCGCGCCATCCACCGGCTGCTCCGCCGCCTGCCGGTGGCCGAGGCCCTGGCCGCGCTCGCCCCTTCCTTCCGTGTCCGCAGGGTCGAGGGGCCCCTCCCGGCCGCCATGGCCGCGCTCGGCGAGGCGGCCGGGGCGGGCAACGCCTTCCTGCTCGCCGGCGACGGCGACTTCCACCTGGTCACCGACCCGGACCCGGCGCTGATCGACCGGACCGTACGGCACGACCGTCCGGAGGCATGGCGCCGACTGGACGCCACGGTGCTGCACGCCACCCTCCTCGACGAGCTGTGGCGGATCCCCGACGCACCCGAGCACATCGCGTACATCCACGACACCGAGGCCACGGTGGCGATGGCGGAACGGGCCGGCGGCACGGCCGTCCTGCTCCACCCGGTGCACGAGGAGGTCGTCCGCGACCTGGCCCGGCAGGGCGTCACCATGCCGCGCAAGTCGACCTCGTTCGGCCCCAAGCCGGCCACCGGCCTGGTCCTGCGCAGCCTGGACTGACCCACCGGCGCGCCCCCCGCGGGGCAGCCGCGCAAGGGAGCGGAAACGCGAAAGGGCGGCACCCCTGGTGGGGTGCCGCCCTCTTCGTTCACCGGCGACCGCTCGATGACGGTCCGGCGGGTCAGTCCCTGGAGCCGCCCTCGGCCTCGGCCTCGGCGCGCTCGTCGTCGTCCGACTCGTCCGACTCGTACTCCTCGTCGTCCTCGTCGTAGTACTCGGTGACGTCCGAGGCGGCCTCGGCCGCGGCGAGCTCGGCCGCGTCGACCGCGTCCAGCTCGTCGTCCTCGTCCTCGTCCTCCATCGCGTCGACGAACTCGATGCCGTCCATCGCCGCAAGGCGGTCGGCAGCGTCGGTGGAGCCGTCCTTGTCGGCCTCGGCGGCCTTGGCGAACCAGTCGCGCGCCTCGTCCTCGCGGCCGGCGGCCAGCAGGGCGTCGGCGTACGCGTACCGCAGGCGCGCGGACCACGGCTGGACCGAGCTGGAGGCCAGCTCGGGGCTCTGCAGGGTCACGATGGCCGCGTCCAGCTGCCCCATGTCCCGCCGGGCCCCGGCCGCGACCAGCCGCATCTCGACCTGGCCGGCCTTGTCCAGCTTCTGCACCTCGGGCTCGCCGGCCATGGCCAGCGCCCGCTCCGGACGGCTCAGACCGCGCTCGCAGTCGGCCATGACCGGCCACAGCTCGACCGAGCCGGTCATCCGCTTGGCGGCCCGGAACTCGGCGAGCGCCTCGCTGTACTTCTGCGTGGCGTACGCGGCGAAGCCGGCGGCCTCGCGCACGGCGGCGACGCGGGAGGCCAGGCGAAGGGCGATCCGCGAGTACGCGTACGCCTGCTCCGGCTCCTCGTTGATCAGCCGGGCGACCATGACCAGGTTGCGGGAGACCTCCTCGGCCAGCCCCTTGGGCAGGCTCATGAGCTCCTGGCGCACGTCGGCGTCGATCTCGTCGCCGGTGACGTCCTCATCGATCGGAAGCCGCTTCACCGGCTCGCGGTCGCTGCGGTCACGGTAGTCGCGGTCCCGCTCTTCGCGGCCCCGGTAACCACCCCGGTCGTCACGGCCACCGCGGTAACCGCCGCGGTCGCCACCGCGGTCATCGCGGCCACCACGGAACCCACCACGGTCGCCGCGGTCGCCGCGGTCGCCTCGGTCGTCACGGCGGAAGGACGGACGGTCCCCACCACGGTCGTCACGACGGAAACCACCGCGGTCGCCGCCCCGGTCGTCACGACGGGGGTAGCTCGGGCGGTCCCCGCCACGCTCGTCACGACGCGGGTAGCCGGGACGGTCGCCCCGGTCACTGCGGTCGTCACGGCGCGGGTAGCTGGGGCGCTCGCCGCGGTCATCGCGACGGAACGACGGACGGTCCCCGCCACGCTCGTCGCGGCGCGGGTAGCTGGGACGGTCACCGCGGTCGCCGCGGTCGTCACGGCGGAAGGACGGACGGTCCCCACCACGGTCGTCACGACGGTAGCCACCACGGTCGTCATCACGACGCGGGTAGCTGGGACGGTCCCCGCCACGCTCGTCGCGGCGCGGGTAGCTGGGACGGTCACCGCGGTCACCGCGGTCGTCACGGCGGAAGGACGGACGGTCCCCACCACGGTCATCGCGACGGTAGCCACCACGGTCATCGTCACGACGCGGGTAGCCGGGACGGTCGCCCCGGTCACTGCGGTCGTCACGGCGCGGGTAGCTGGGGCGCTCGCCGCGGTCGTCACGACGGAACGACGGACGGTCCCCGCCACGCTCGTCGCGGCGCGGGTAGCTGGGACGGTCACCGCGGTCGCCGCGGTCGTCACGGCGGAAGGACGGACGGTCCCCACCACGGTCGTCACGACGGTAGCCACCACGGTCGTCATCACGACGCGGGTAGCTCGGGCGGTCACCGCGGTCACCGCGGTCATCGCGACGCGGGTAGCTGGGGCGCTCGCCGCGGTCGTCACGACGGAACGACGGACGGTCCCCGCCACGCTCGTCGCGGCGCGGGTAGCTGGGACGGTCACCGCGGTCGCCGCGGTCGTCACGGCGGAAGGACGGACGGTCCCCACCACGGTCATCGCGACGGTAGCCACCACGGTCGTCATCACGACGCGGGTAGCTCGGGCGGTCGCCACGGTCGTCACGGCGGAAGGGCGGACGGTCGCCACCGCGGTCGTCGCGACGGTAACCACCGCCACCGCCACCGGCCGGCCGGCCGCCGCGGTCGTCACGACGGTGGCCACCGCGGTCGTCACGGCCCCCGCGGTAGCCACCCCGGTCACCACCACCGTCGTAGCGACGGGGCTCGCGCTCCGGACGATCGTCGGGAGAGTTGGACATGGGTGTGACTCCTGTCTTCGGGGTACCGCTAGTCATTCTCGCGCAACCAGCCCATGGCCGCGCTTCGGCGTAAAGCGTGCAAATACAAAAAGGACCCTTGGTCCTCAGCGTGAACGCTGAGGACCAAGGGTCCTTTGAAAGATTGTTCGGCGGCGTCCTACTCTCCCACAGGGTCCCCCCTGCAGTACCATCGGCGCTGAAAGGCTTAGCTTCCGGGTTCGAAATGTAACCGGGC
>NZ_JBFBGR010000021.1:0-152770 GCF_040684755.1 Streptomyces sp. NPDC089799
GCCCCGCCCGCCATCCGATCGGCCTCCGGCGGAGTCCGCTCGCTGCCCCCGACCCGCCCCACCGCGTCGTCCGGCCCGGCGGCACGGTGCCGGGAGGGTGGGTGGGCAACCCCCGACCGGGCCCGGCTGGGCTCGGGGGGTGGAGCGGGCCGCGGCCGTAGCGCCGTAGACCCGCCCCACCCGCCGCAGCCTTGTGTCAGCTTTCCGTTCGGTACATCAGGTCCACCTCGTGCGTGGAGAAGCCCAGGCCCTCGTAGACCGCCAGGGCGGCCGGGTTGTCGGCGTCCACGTAGAGCATCGCCGTCGGGAGGCCCGCGGCCGCGAGGTGGCGGAGGCCGACGGCGGTCAGGGCCTTGCCGAGGCCGCCGCCCTGGGCGCCGGGGAGGACGCCGACCACGTAGACCTCGCCCAGCTGCTCCGCGTCATGGATCTTCGTCCAGTGGAAGCCGACCAGCGCTCCGTCGCGCTCCGCCAGGAAGAAGCCCTTCGGGTCGAACCACGGCTGCGCCATGCGGTCGTCCAGGTCGCGCTGGGTCAGTGAGCCCTGCTCGGGGTGGTGGGCGAAGGCCGCCGCGTTGGCGGTGAGCCAGGCCGCGTCGTCCGCTCCGGGGACGAACGTACGGATCGTCACGCCCGCCGGCAGTGCAGGGGAGGGGAGCTCGGGCGCCTCCGGGCCGAGCGGGCGGCGCAGCTGGCGGAGTTCGCGGAAGAGGGTCAGTCCGAGCACCTGGGCGAGGTGGCGGGCCGCGGACTTGCCGCCGTGCGCCCACACCCGGATCCGCTTGCCGGTCTCGGCCAGCAGGGCCGAGCCGAGGGCCCGGCCGTGCCCGCGGCCGCGCAGCGCGGGGTGGACGACGAGTTCCGCCGCAGGCGCCTCCACCGGGTCGGTGTCCTCGAGTTGGGCGTAACCGGCCAGGCGCCCGCCCTCGGTCAACAGGAAGTGCTTGATGCCGGGGCGGGGCCCACCGCGGAGCTGGAGCCGGCCCTGTTCCGAGACCGCGGACGTGCCGTCCGCCCGGGCCGCCTCGTCCAGCAGGCCGAGTACGGCTTCGACCTGCTCTTCCGTCAGTTCCTCGCACGTCAGAATCTGCCGTCCCGGCTCCACGGCCGCTGCTGCGTCAGTCATGCGACGAGCCTACGGCCGGGACCTCGTGCCGCGGTGCCCTCACCGGCCGGGGTTGCTCGTCATCGTGCCGAGGCGGCGTAGGCGGGTCGCCCGATGTGTCCACCCAGGCCCGTCCCAGGCCCGTCCCCGGCCCGTCCCCAGCGCGTCCCCGGGCCGTCTCAGGTCCTCTCCACGCCCGTCCTCCGTCCACCCGCCCTGCTCCCGCCCCGCCGTCGCGCCCCGGAGGCGCGTCGGCGGGGGCCCGGACGAGGCCCTTCGGGCCGTCGAAAAGCCGGTGAATGCCCCGGATTGAGGTGACTGTGAGGCGGGATCTACTCGTGCGTAACCACCTCGCAACCCGCTACCCCCTGTCGCGCTACGCGCGTTGACCATAGTCTGCGGGCACCTCCCATACCGTTCGCTGTCCGCAAAGGGGAACTGATGTCAGCGACACCACAACGGCACCGCCGAGCCCGCCGGTTGACCCTCGCCGCAATCGCCGTCACGGCGGGTGCCGGCGCGCTGGTCGCCGCCGCTCTGCCGGCGGGGGCCGCCAGTGGTGGCGGTCAGGACAGCAGCGGCCGCACCGTCGACGTGCAGCTGCTGTCCTTCAACGACCTCCACGGCACCCTGGAGCCGCCGCAGGGCTCCTCCGGCACCGTGACCGAGCTCCAGGCCGACGGCACCACCAAGGCGGTCCCCGCCGGCGGTGCCGAGTACCTGGCCACCAGCCTGCGCGAAGCGCGCAAGGGCAAGCAGTACAGCGTCACCGCCGCGGCCGGTGACATGATCGGCGGCAGCCCGATGCTGTCCGGTCTGTTCCACGACGAGCCCACCGTCGAGGCCCTCAACAAGATGGGTCTCGACGTGACCAGCGTCGGCAACCACGAGTTCGACGAGGGCCGTCAGGAGCTCCGCCGCATGCAGTACGGCGGCTGCCACCCCACCGAGGGCTGCTTCGAGTACGGCAAGACCTTCGAGGGTGCGAAGTTCCCGTACCTCGCCGCCAACGTGACGGACGAGAAGACCAAGCGCCCGATGCTTTCGCCCACCTTCGTGTGGAAGAAGGACGGGATCAAGATCGGCTTCATCGGCGTGACCCTGGAGGGCACTCCGGACGTCGTCACCGCCGCGGGCGTCAAGGGCCTGAAGTTCGGCGACGAGGTCGAGACGATCAACAAGTACGCCGCCGAGCTGAACAAGCAGGGCGTGAAGTCGATCGTCGCGCTCATCCACGAGGGCGGCCTGCCCGCCTCCGGCGCCTACAACTACGACTGCAACGTGCCGGGTGCCGGCGCGGGCATCTCCGGTGCCATCGTCGACATCGCGAAGAACGTCGACCCGAAGGTCGACGCCCTGGTGACCGGCCACACGCACCAGGCCTACGCCTGCAGCATCCCGGACCCGGCCGGCAACCCGCGCACGGTCACCTCGGCGGCCTCCATCGGCCGGCTGTTCACCGAGACCACGCTGACCTACGACCGCGCGACCAAGGACATCGTCCGGACCGCGGTGAAGTCGCCGGTGGCCGCCAACCACGTGGTGCGCCGCGACGTGCCCAAGGCCCCGGACATGACCGAGCTGATCGGCCGCTGGAACGCGCTGGCCGCTCCGATAGCCGGCGCCCCGCAGGGCCACATCTCGGCGGACATCCCCGGCCGGGGTTCCGAGGCGTACGAGAAGCCGCTCGGCGACCTGATCGCCGACGCGCAGCTGGAGGCCCTGTCCCCGGCCGACAAGGGCGGCGCGCAGCTGGCCATCATGAACCCGGGTGGCATCCGCTCCGACCTGGCCTACAAGGCCGCCGGCGGTGAGGGCGACGGCGTGGTGACCTACGGCGAGGCGTTCACCGTGCAGCCGTTCACCAACATGATGAACGTGGTGGACCTGACCGGCGCCCAGCTGGTCACGGCGCTGCAGCAGCAGGTGACCGGCCCGGTCAACGGCCTGAACCCGAAGATCCTGCAGGTCTCCAAGGGCTTCACCTACACCCTGGACATGACCAAGACCGGTGCGGACCGCATCGTCGTGGGCTCCGTCAAGCTGAACGGCCAGGCGATCGACCCGGCGAAGACCTACCGCGTCGCGATGAACGAGTTCCTCGCGGGCGGCGGTGACGGCTTCACCGTCCTGAAGGAGCACAAGAACAAGCTGGTGGGCGTGTCCGACCTGGACGTCTTCAACGCCTACCTGAGCAAGAACTCCTCGCCGGCGAACCCGATCGCGCCGCCGGCGGCCGACCGGATCACGGTCATCAAGTAGTTCCGGTGGTTCCGGCAGTGCCGATGGTCCGGCAGTTCCGGCAGTTCCGGTAGTTCCGGCAGTTCCCGGTGGGGGCGGCGGGTCGTTTCGACGGTCCGCCGCCCCCACTCGTATGTCCGCGGGCCGTCCCCCGTTGTCTCCGGTCCGCGGACGCTCAGAGGCGCCGGTCGGAGGGGCGGTCAGAGGCCGCCGAGGAAGCCCGACACCGCGGTGGCCAGGCCCGCCGGGTCCTCGACCGGTACGACGTGGCCGGTGTCCAGGCCGGCGTACGAGGTGCCGGGGCGCGCGGCGACCATCGCGTCGGCGAGCTCCTGCGGCAGCGCCTCGCTGGTGCGGCCGTGGACGAGCAGGGCGGGGCAGGTGCTCGCGAACCACACCGGGAGGCTGTCGCCGCGCGCGGCCTCCACGGTGGCGATGGTGTCCTGCGGGTGGAACGGCAGCCGCCACCCGGCTCCGCCGGGCAGCGGGCGGAGCGCCGGCGCGACCATCGGGCCCATCGGGCCGCAGGCGGCGATGAGTTCCTCGCGGGTGGGGGCGGTGTAGGGGAACGCGCCGATGAAGGCGAACGGGTTCGGCGCCCCGTGCGGGAACACCACGCCGGCGTCGACGTTCACCAGCGCGCTCACCAGCTCGGGGTGCTCGGCGGCCAGGTACAGGGCGTTGAGGCCGCCCAGGGAGTGGCCGATCACCGGGACCGGGCCGAGGCCGAGGTGGTCGAGCAGGGCCACGAGGTCGGCGACGTAGTCCGCGCGCTCGTACGAGGCGGCGCGGTCGGACTCGCCGTGGCCGCGCTGGTCGGGGGCGATGACCCGCCACTCGCTGCCCAGGCGGGCGGCCAGGTCGGCCCAGATCAGGGCTTCGGAGAGGCCGCCGTGGACGGCGAGCAGCGGGCGTCCGGGCCCGCCGAAGTCCAGGTAGGAGAGGGTCCGGTCGCCGATGGTGAGCGAGTGGCGGAGGTCCCGGTCCATGGCCGCGGCGACGGCGGCGTCGGCGACGGACGACTCGGTGCTGGTCATGGTGGTCTCCCCTCGTTGTCCCGGCGGGCGGTGCGTCCCGTCCGGGGCGTTCGTGATCACCGTAGGCGCGTATTGCTCACTTGCACAAGACCTTCGTATAGCGCGAACGATCTATACGAATGTATGCGGGAGGGGTGCTTCGGCATACGATCCGGGCATGGGAAATCGTGAGGACCTCCTCTCCGGCGCGCGCCGCTGCCTGGAGGAGAAGGGCTACCTGCGCACCACCGTGCGCGACATCGCCGCCGCGGCCGGGGTGAGCAGCGCGGCCATCGGCTACCACTTCGGGTCCCGCGAGGCGTTGCTCAACCAGGCCCTGTTCGCGGCGCTCGACGAGTGGGGTGCCGAGATCGGCAGTCTGGCCGGTGCCGGGGCGACGGCCGAGGAGCGGTACGTCGACGTCTGGACCCGGAAGGTCCGCTCCTTCTCGGAGCAGCGGTGGCTGTGGGCGGCTTCGGTGGAGGCGTTCGTGCACGCGCAGACCTCGCCGGACCTGCTGGCCGTCCTCGCCGCCGGGCAGCGGGCCAGCCGCCGGCAGATCGCGGCGCAGCTGCGGAAGGTGCCGGAGGCGGAGGTGGCCGAGGAGGACGTGCGCGGCCTGGCGTCGGTGCAGATGGCGGTCATGACCGGGGTGATGACCCAGTGGCTGACCGATCCCGGGCAGGCGCCGGACGGGCGGGACATCGTGGCCGGACTGCGCGCGCTGGCGGACCTGCTGGAGGGTCCGGACCGGTGACTACCGACGGGTAGTCAGATCTGTTCTGTACACGTCATAATCCGGTCACGTGATGCGCTGCGATGCGCGCGATGCGTCGTGCTGCGCGCGGTGCGACGCGCCGCATGCGATGCGGCGCGTGCGCTGCGGCGCACGCGCCGCGCCGTGGCGCGCGGCAGCCGGCGAAGGGGCGGGCAGGGGCATGGCACTGGACAGGCGAACGTTTCTGGTCGGCGCGATGGCGGCGGGAGCCGCTGCGGGGCTCGGGGCCGCCGCGGCCGCCCCCGCCGGCGCGAGGACCCTCGGCACCGCGGACTGGATGGCCGGTCTCGGTGACTCCACGGCCCTCCAGGGGATGACCATTCCCGGGACGCACGACTCGGGCGCCCGCTACGGCGGCCTCTACGTCGCCTGCCAGAACATCACGGTCGCCCAGCAGCTGGACGCAGGGATCCGCTTCCTGGACGTACGCTGCCGGGTCACCGGCGGATCCTTCGCCATCCACCACGCGGCGTTCTACCAGAACCTGATGTTCGGCGACGTGCTCGTCGCCTGCTGGAACTTCCTGGCCGCACACCCCTCCGAGACCGTCCTCATGCGGGTCAAGCAGGAGTACTCGGGCGAGAGCGACGCCACCTTCCGCGCCGTCTTCGACGACTACCTGGACAACCGCGGCTGGCGGCCGCTCTTCCACATCGGCTCCGCGCTGCCCTCCCTCGGGCAGGCCCGCGGCAAGGTGGTCCTGCTCGCGGACAACGGCGGTCTGCCCGGCATCCGCTACGGCGACGGCACCCACTTCGACATCCAGGACGACTGGAACGCCGAGCCCTTCGCCAAGCGGGGCAAGATCGAGAACCACTTCCGCAAGGCGCTGGCCCAGCCGGGAAAGCTGTTCGTCAACTACGTCTCCACGGCCGCCTACATGCCCCCGCGGTGGAACGCCGACCGCCTCAACCCGCAGATCCACTCCTTCGTCACGGGCGCCGAGCCGGCCGGACGTACGGGCCTCGGGGTGGTTCCCATGGACTTCCCCAACACCCGCGGCGGCTTCATCGAGTCACTGATCGCCCACAACTGACGGGCCGCCCGGGTTCTTGGGGCCGCCCGGACTCCCCGGACCGCCCGGGCCCGCCGGCTTCCCCGGCGGCGGGGTCGGTGCGCCCGGCACCCGGAGCACCGCCTCCGTGCCGGAGCCGCCGTCGGCCGGGGCCCGCAGTTCCGCCGTACCGCCCGCGCGCTGCACCGTACGGGCCACGATCGACAGGCCCAGACCGCTGCCCGGCAGCGCGCGGGCCGTCGGCGACCGCCAGAACCGGTCGAACACGTGCGGGAGTTCCTCGGCCGGAACGCCCGGCCCGTGGTCCCGTACGGTCAGCTCGCCGGACCGCAGCGCCACCTCGACCGTGCCGCCGGCCGGGCTGAACTTCACCGCGTTGTCCAGGACGTTCATCACCGCCCGCTCCAGCGCCGCCGCCTCGCCGCGTACGTACCAGGGCCGGATCTCGGAGCCGAAGGACAGCTCCGGGCCGCGCAGCCGGGCCCGGGACAGCGCCGTCTCGGTGATCTCGTGCAGCGGCACCACCTGCAGCGGGCCCGGCATCGCCGCATCCGGCCGGGACAGCTCCTGCAGATCGCCGATCAGCGAGGCCAGCTCGGTCATCTGGGCCTTGACCGACTCCAGCAGCTCCCTGCGGTCCTCGGCCGGAATGGCCCGGCCGGTCCGCTCGCTCCGCACCAGCAGCTCGATGTTCGTACGGAGCGAGGTCAGCGGGGTGCGCAGCTCGTGCCCGGCGTCCGCGATGAGCTGCGCCTGCCGGTCCCGGGAGGAGGCGAGTGCGGCGGTCATCGCGTTGAAGGAGCGGGACAGCCGGGCGATCTCGTCCTCGCCCTCGTCGGGGATGCGGACGGTCAGGTCCTCGGTGCGGGCGACGTGCTCGACGGCCTCGGCCAGCCGGTCCACGGGCGCCAGGCCGGTGCGGGCGACGACCAGACCGGCCGCGCCCGCCCCGACCACACCGATCCCGCCGACCAGCAGCAGCACCCAGGCCAGGGTGGAGAGCGGCTTGTCTATGTCGGCCAGCGGTTTGGCGATGGAGATCGCGAAGTGCGGATTGGTGCCCGACGGGATGGTGTACACCCGCATGGCGGTGCCGTCGGTGGTGGTCGCGTCGTGCAGGACGGCGGCCCCGCCGGCCGCGACCACCCGGTCGGCGGTGGTGACGGGGAGGGTGGTCAGGCCGGCCACCCAGCAGTTGTCGCCGTCGGCGGTGACGATCTGCACCGTCGCGTTCAGCCTGCCCGCGAGCTGCTGGTTGGGCTGCGGCCGGGGCGGGCTCGTACAGCCGTCGTTCAGCCGGCGGGCCACCTGGAAGTCGGGATTGGTCGCCTGGAGGGAGGTGTCCAGCTGGTCGCGCAGCTGGGCCCGGACCATGACCCAGCAGACGGCGGCCACCGTGGCGACGGCCGCGGCGACGGCCACGGCCACCAGCAGGGCGAGCCGGGAACGGAGCGGGAGGGCGCGGAGCCGGGCGCCGGGGCGTGCGGAGGGGCGCGCCGAGCCGGGCGCCGGGGGGTTCACCGGTGGGGGCGGCGCGGTCACTCGGGACCGCCGTTCTCGCCCGCGCGCAGTACGTAGCCCACCCCGCGCACCGTGTGCACCAGGCGGGGCTCCCCGGAGGCCTCGGTCTTCCGGCGCAGGTACATCACGTACACGTCCAGGGAGTTGGAGCTGGGCTCGAAGTCGAAGCCCCAGACGGTCTTGAGGATCTGCTCGCGGGTGAGGACCTGGCGGGGGTGCGCGAGGAACATCTCCAGCAGGGTGAACTCGGTCCGGGTCAGCTCCACCGGGCGGCCGGACCGGGTGACCTCGCGGGTCGTCAGGTCCATCCGGAGGTCGCCGAAGGAGAGGACGTCCTCGGGGGCCCGGTCCGGTCCGGCGACCGCCGCGGCGTAGGCGCTG
This sequence comes from Streptomyces sp. NPDC089799, assembly GCF_040684755.1. Taxonomy (NCBI): domain Bacteria; kingdom Bacillati; phylum Actinomycetota; class Actinomycetes; order Kitasatosporales; family Streptomycetaceae; genus Streptomyces; species Streptomyces sp. NPDC089799. The sequence continues at coordinate 8,058 of NZ_JBFBGR010000021.1, forward strand.
CGGCGCAGCAGGGCGCGCACCCGGGCGAACAGCTCGTCCAGCTCGAACGGCTTGACCAGGTAGTCGTCGGCGCCGGCGTCGAGGCCGGTGACGCGGTCGCCGACGGTGTCGCGGGCGGTGAGCATCAGGATCGGGGTGAGGGAGCCGGAGGCGCGCAGGCGGCGGGCGGCGGTCAGGCCGTCCATGCGGGGCATCTGGATGTCGAGCACGATCAGGCCGGGCTCGTACGCGGTGACCTTGTCGAGGGCGTCGAGGCCGTCGACGGCGGTCTCGGTGCCGTAGCCCTCGAAGGCGAGGCTGCGGCGGAGGGCCTCGCGGACGGCGGGCTCGTCGTCGACGATGAGGACGCGGTCGCCTGCGGTGGTCATGACTGGGCCCCCCTGGGGTGTGGATCGGGTCTCGTGTGGCTGTGGCTGTGGCTGTGGCTGTGGCTGTGGCTGTGGCTGTGGCGGGTCGGTGCGGCCGCCACGTTCCAGCGTGCCATGGGTGGGGCCGGTGCTTTGCCCTGCCGGGCGGGCTGGGCGGGCTGGGCGGGTGGCGCGGGGCTGCGCCCCGGGCGGGGCCGGCGGGGCGGAGCCCGCTCCGGGGGGAGGAGCGGGCTCCGGGTGGGCGGGGGTGCGCCGCTGGGCGGGGGTGTCCCGGTGTGCCCACCCGTCCCGCCCTGCGGGACGCCTGCCCACACCGGGCGGGAGGGTCAGAAAGCGGTGCCGTAGGCGTTGTCGTCGGGGGAGTTCCCGGTGTCGCCGGAATCCCCGGAGCCGCCGGTGTTGCCGGGGCCGCCGTTGCGGAGGGAGGAGAGGTCGGCCTTGATCGTGTTGACCGGGATCGCGAAGCCGAGGCCGACGCTGCCGGCGGTGGAGCTGTCGCTCGACGGCGAGTAGATCGCCGACGGCATGCCCACGATCTCCCCGTTCATGTTGACCAGCGCGCCGCCCGAGTTGCCCGGGTTGAGGGACGCATCCGTCTGGATCGCCTTGTAGGAGGTCGTGTTCGCGCCGGTGCCGCCGTTGAACTGCCGGCCCTCGAAGGAGAACGGCCAGCCGTCCCCCTGCGGCCGCTGCTGCGGGGTCTCCGACTTCGGCACGTTCACCTCGCGGTTCAGCGCCGAGACGATCCCGCTGGTCACAGTGCCGGTCAGCCGGTCCGGCGAGCCGATCGCGACGACCGACTCGCCGACCTTCAGGCCGTCCGAGTTCCCGAGCTTCGCCGGCCTCAGGCCCTTCGCTCCCTGCACCTTGATCAGGGCCAGGTCCTTGTCCGGGTCGGTGCCGACCACCTTCGCGTCGTACTGCTTCCCGTCGCTCATCGTGACCTGTATCCGGCTCGCGCCGCTGATCACGTGGTTGTTGGTGACGATCTCGCCGTCCGCCGTGATGACCACGCCGGAGCCGGTGCCCTGGCCGCTGCCGCTGCGGGTGTCGATCCGTACGACGGAGGGGCTGACCGCCTCGGCCACCCCTGCGACCGTGCCGAACGAGGACTGGGAGATCGGGCTGCCGGCGAAACCGCCGCCGGAGGCGGACGAGCGGTCCAGCAGGTGCTGTACGGCGGTGGCGGTGCCGCCGCCCACCATCGCGGCGGCCAGCGCCACCGCGACGAGCAGCCCCACCGGCCGCCTGGCGCGCGCGGCGTGCCCGGGGCCGGCGTACGCGGGGTCGGCGGCGGCCGGCTCCTGCTGGGGGGCGGGCGACTGGTGCGCCTCGTACCAGCCGGGGGCGGCCGGCGGGTCGTACGGAGCGTGCGCGGGCCGGGGCGGGTACGCGTACGCCCCGGCGGCCGGTGCCCCCGCCGCGTCGGCGAAGTACGTGCCGCCGCCGAACGGCGCGGCCTGGGACGGGCTGTTCTCCTGCGGATACCCGCCTTCGCGGCGGTGGCTCTCGGTCATGGTGATGACTCTGTCCGCCATAGATGAGAGGTTCCTGAGGACGGCCTGAGAAGCCCGACAGAAGGTTGTATGCCCGATATAAGGGAGCGGCTCAGCGGAAGACGGCGGCGTTCCGCGCCGCCCACAGGCCGAACGGCCGGGCCGGACGCCCCAGCACCCGCTCCACATCGCCGCTCACCCGCTGCTCCTCCGCCGAGGGCCCGCCCAGGATGTCGAGCGTGCCGTCGGCCACCGGCGCCGGCATGAACGCCAGCAGCTGTTCCCGGGCCTGTTCGCGGCTCAGCTCGGTGAAGCGCACCTCCTCGCCGATCGCCGCGCCGATGGCCCGGGCCTGCTCCCGCGGAGTGATCGTTTCCGGGCCGGTGAGCTCGTACGTACGGCCGGCATGGTGCGCCCGGTCGCGCAGTACCGCGGCGGCGACCTCGGCGATGTCCTGCGGGTCGACGACCGGCAGTCCGGTGTCGCCGAAGGGCGCGGCGACCGTACGTCCCGTCCGGACCGGTTCCGCCCACGCGTGGGCGTTGGACGCGAAGCCCCCGGGGCGCAGCACGGTCCAGTCGAGCCCGGATTCCCGTACGGCGGCCTCGAAGCCGCGCAGGCCGGCGTGCGAAGGGGCTGTGGGGCGGGTGCCGGTGGCCTGGGAGGACTGCAGTACCACGTGCCGTACGCCGGCCGCCCTGGCGGTACCGAGGAGGGCCCGCGGATCGAGTCCCTCACCGCCGCCGGCGATCAGCAGGTAGAGGGCGTCGGCGCCCTCCAGTACGGGCCGCAGGCTGTCGGGGGCGGTGAGGTCGGCGGCGCGGTGGCGTACGTCGGCGGTGGCGTGGCGGGACACTGCGGTGACCTCTTCGCCGCCGGCGGTGAGCGCCTCCACGAGCGGGCGTCCGACGTTGCCCGTGGCTCCGGTGATCACGATCATGCTCGTCTCCATTCGATTCGTGCGGTTCGTTCGACGTGATCAAGACTGGGTGGTGAAGTGGCCGTCTTCTGGCCACTTTTCCGGGGGATTCGGGGGAGGATCGTTCGCATGCGAGCGGATCGGCTGATGGCGGCGCTGCTGTTCCTGCAGACGCGCGGGCGCGTGACGGTGGCCGAGGTGGCGGCGGAACTGGAGGTCTCCGAGCGGACCGCGCGGCGTGACCTGGAGGCCCTGGCCGTGGCGGGCGTGCCCGTCTACGCGACCAGGGGGCGGGGTGGTGGCTGGGCTCTCGTCGGGGGCGCCCGCACCGACCTCACCGGCCTGACCGAGCCCGAGATCCGGGCGTTGTTCCTGGTCACCGGACCGTGGTCGGACTCGCCGGAGCTGCGTACGGCCTTGCGGAAGCTGGTCCGGGCGCTGCCGGCACCGCTGCGGTCGGGCGCGGAGGCGGCGTCCCGGGTCCGGGCCGGTGACAGCAGGGACTGGTCGGGGGCCGATACCGGGGCGGTGCCGGACGCGGCCGGTCCGGCTCCGGCAGGGCCGGCTCCGGCTGCGGCGGAGGCGCTGGAGCGCGCGGTGGTGGACGGCGTAGGGGTCCGGCTCGGTTACGCGGGTCCCGGCCGGCCGGTCCGCGTCCGTACGGTGCACCCGCTGGGCCTGGTCACCAAGGCGGGCGCCCGCTACCTGGTGGCACGGGTGGCGGAGGGGCCCGCCGGTCCGGAGCTGCGGATGTACCGGCTGGACCGGGTCACCTCGGCCGAGCCCACCGGCGAACCGGTGGACCGCCCCGAAGGCTTCGACCTCGCCGCGGCCTGGCGGGAGCTGGCCGGCCGGATGGAGGAGCGGCTGGCCGCGGCGACGGTCCGGGTGCGGGCGGATCCGGACGCGGAGGGTCTGCTGCGGCGGCTGTTCGGGAACCGCCTGCGCATCGCGGCGACGGGCCCGGACGGGCTGTCCGCCGAGGTGGACGGCCCGTCACCGGAGGTGGTGGCGGCCCGGCTGGCCGGGTTGGGAGCACGGGTCGAGGTCCTGGCTCCGCCGTCGGCCCGGGCCCACCTGGCCGGCCTGGCGGCGGAGCTCACGGCCCTGTACGGCGCGCCGGCCGACGACCGCGGTCAGCGCTCGTCGGAGGAGGCGGAGGGGGAGAGGGAGGGCGAGGGGGAGAGGAAGTCCTCCCGGGCCAGGGCGTAGACGGTGCAGGGGCGGCCGAGGACCGAATCCTCGCGCAGGGGCGTGAACCCGAGGCGCCCGGCGACGGCGGATGACGCGGTGTTGCCGTGGTGGATCATGGCGGTGATCTGCCGGAGTCCCAGGGTGTCGAAGCCCCACGCGAGAACGGCTCGGGCCGCTTCCGTGGCGTAGCCCCTCCCCCAGTGGGTACGGGCGAAGGTCCAGCCGATCTCCGTCTCCTCGAACTGCTCCCACCAGTTCAGGCCGCAGCGTCCGACGGCCTCGCCGGTGTCGCGCAGTTCCACGGCGCACAGTCCGTGGCCGCGTTGCGTCCACTGCTGCCGGATGTCGCGCAGGCGTGCCGAGGCCTGCTCGGGGGTGTAGCCCCCGACGAAGCGGTTGACCTCGTCGTCTGCGTGCAGGTGCACCCACCAGTCGGCGTCGGCTTCGGTGAGCGGGCGCAGTCGGAGGCGTTGTGTGGTGATCACTGCTGTGCGGTCCTTGCTGTCTGTGGGCGGTCGGGGGTGTCGGAGGTGTCGGAGGTGTCGGGGGTGTCGGAGGTGTCGGGGGTGGCGGCGGGGCCGCCGGGGCTGCCGGGGCCTGATCCGTGAGGCACGAATCAGGGCGCCGAGGGAGAGGCGGGGGTCTGCGCCGGGGCGGGCCGGGGCCGTCCCGGGGGTGTGTTCCGGGTCGGGTGTCGCCGGATGACGACGTGCGCCGCTTCTGCCGCGCCGAGGCCGAGCACGATGAACGCCGCGCCCACGGCACCGAGCCAGTGGGCGCCGAACCGTGCCATCCCCGCCTGCCCGACCAGGGGTGCCACCGAGACGCCGACGTAGACCGTGGCCGAGGCCAGGCCGGTGAGCAGGGGCGCTGCCGTCGGCAGGGCGCTGATCAGGCGGTGGGTCTGCGGGGCCAGGAGCCCCCATCCGCACACGCCCCAGATGATCAGTGCCGCGACGGTGGAGGGCAGATGTGCACTCGACCAGGGCAGCAGTGCGAAGTCGATCGCGGCGACGGTGATCGCGGTGTTGATGATGCGCCGGCTGCCGAAGCGGTCGATCAGGGCGCCCGAGCCGAGGGTTCCGGCGGTGGCGGCCAGACCCCACACGCACAGGAGGGCGGCGAGGGTGGTGCCGCTGCCGCCGGTGGCGCGGTCGAGGCCCTCGCCGATGAAGGAGTACACGGTGTACAGGCCGGTGTAGACGAGGAGGGTGGTCAGCAGGGTCAGGCCGATGCGGCGGTCGGCGAGAGGGGCGACGCGGGCGCGCAGCGGGACGGCCGGGGGCGTGGGGACCGGGGGCAGGAGCAGGGCGATGCCCGCGGCCGCCGCGATCCCGAGTGCGGAGACGAACAGCATCGTGGCGCGCCAGTTGCCGGTGAGGCTGCCGAGGGCCGTGCCGATGGGCGCGCCCAGCGCGGTCGCGGCGCTGAGGCCGGTCATCACGGTGGCGATGGCGCGGCCGCGCTGCTCCGGCGGAGCGAGCGCGGCGGCCGCGGCGACGGCGGCGGGGGTGACCATGGCCCCGCCGATTCCGGCGAGGGCCCGCGCGGCCAGGGCGACGCCGAAGAGGGGAACGAAGGCGGTGACGAGGTTGCCCGCGGTGAAGACGGCGAACCCGGTGAGGAAGAGCGAGCGGCGCGGCCAGCGGGTGGTGAGCGCCGCCATGACGGGTCCGAGGACCGCATAGGTGAGGGCGTAGGCGGTCAGCAGCCCGCCTGCGGTGCCGACGGGTACGCCGAGGGAGTCCGCCGCGTCCGGCAGGATGCCGGCGATGACGAAGCTGTCGGTGCCGATGGCGAACATTCCGGCGGCGAGGACGACGAGTGATCGGTACACGGTGCGGGGGCCTCCAGGATTTTGCTGTAACAGAAATGGTTACGACTCAGGTCCGAAGAGGGGCCGGTCCACCAGGACCGGCCTGCGCCACGGGTCGAGGGCCCGGACTCAGAACTCGGGAACGGTCTCCCTCGCCACGTCGGCGACGGTCACGGCCGCGAGTTCGGCCTTCATCGACTCCTCCGCGCGGCCGTACACCTCCCGGAGTACGGGCGGGATGCCCCTGGCGACGGGGCACGCCTGGTTGGGGGGCGAGGAGTGCAGTGCGATGAGCGGGTCGGGCTCGACGGCGAGGTAGACGTCCCTCAGGGTGATCGACTCCGGGGTGCGGGCCAGCTGCCAGCCCGCACCCTGGCCGCGCCGCGACTCCACCAGGCCCGCATCGCGCAGGCTGCCGAGGATGCGGCGGATGACGACGGGGTTGGTGTTGACGCTGGCGGCGATCTCGTCGGAGGTCACGATCCCGTCGGGGCGCTTGGGGCAGACCCGGGTCATCCACGTCAGCGTGTGCGTGGCCACCGTCATGCGACTGCTCGCGCCCATGGCGCCTCCGCTCCCCGTTCCGCGCCGCCCGTTCCGCGCCGGCCGATCCACGCCGGCCGTTCCGCGCCGTGCGTTCAGGGTGTCGCGCGTTTCCTGTGTCGCAACTGATTCTGTTACGACAGGGGCCGCATGTCCAGACCCGACGGCCCGGTAAGGGGCCTGGGACGGGGTGGGGCGGGACGGGGCAGGGGCAAGCCCGGCCGACCCCGGGCCGGGCCCGGGGCGGTACCCGTTGTGGACTCCGGGGGGCGGAGCCCGCAGAAGCCGGACGGAGCCCGCAGGGGGTGACGTCTACGCGCAGCCGCAGCTGCGGCGGACCACCAGCGCCGACGGGAACTGCTTCAGGCGCTCGCGGCGGGAGCCGGTCACCCGGATGGCGTCGTCCAGCACCAGGTCCACCGCCGCGCGGGCCATCGCCGGCCGGTCCGAGGCGATCGTGGTCAGCGGCGGATCGGTGAGCGCCGCCTCCTTCACGTCGTCGAAGCCGGCCACCGCCAGCTCCCCCGGCACGTCGATCCGCAGCTCGCGTGCGGCCCGCAGCACACCGATGGCCTGGTCGTCCGTGGCGCAGAAGACCGCCGTGGGGCGGTCCGGCCGGGCCAGTACCTCCAGGGCGACCCGGTAGGCGTCGTACCGGTTGTACGGGGCCTCGATCAGCCGGCCCTCGACCGACCGCCCGGACTCCACCATGGCCCGCCGCCAGCCCTCGACGTGGTCGGCGACCGGGTCGCCGACCGACGGGGTGTTCTCGATGCCGCCTATGCAGGCCACGTACTCGTGCCCGTGTTCCAGCAGGTGGCGGGTGGCGAGCTGGGCGCCGCCGATGTCGTCCGTGACGACCGCGACGTCGTCGATCGCCTCCGGGCGCTCGTGCAGCAGCACCACACGGGCGTCCCAGGCCTCGATCTCGCTGGCCGCCTGCTCGCTCATGCCCTGGCTGACCAGGATCAGGCCGGAGACCCGCATCCCGAGGAAGGCCCGCAGGTAGTGGACCTCGCGCTCGGTGCGGTAGTCGGAGTTGCCGACCAGCACCATCTTTCCGCGCTCGGCCGCGGCCTGCTCGACCGCGTGCGCCATCTCCGCGAAGAACGGCTGGCGGGCGTCGGGGACGATCATGCCTATGAGGTCGGTGCGCCGCGAGGCCATCGCCTGGGCGACCCGGTCCGGGCGGTAGCCCAGGTCCTTGATCGCGGCGAGGACACGCTCGCGCGTGGCCGGGGCAACCGGCCTGGGTCCGTTGTTGATGACGTACGAAACGACGGCGGTGGAAGTACCCGCCAGTCGCGCTACGTCATCCCGCGTCACCTTGGCCACGCGCGAAGTCTACGCGGGGTGACCTACCTCTGGGCAGGCCGTCCTGCCGACTGGACCCCCACCGGGGCGTCGAGGTCCTCGTCCGCCATCCGGGGGACGGCCTTCGGGGCACCGGCCGCGGCGGCCTTCCGCGCGTCCTCGGCAGCGCGTTCGACCTTCTCGGGCGACGAGACGAAACGGTATCCGACGTTCCGCACGGTGCCGATCAGGGACTCGTGCTCGGGGCCGAGCTTCGCGCGCAGCCGCCGTACGTGGACGTCCACCGTCCGGGTGCCGCCGAAGTAGTCGTAGCCCCAGACCTCCTGCAGCAGCTGCGCCCTGGTGAACACCCGGCCGGGGTGCTGCGCGAGGTACTTCAGCAGCTCGAACTCCTTGAAGGTCAGGTCCAGCACCCGGCCCTTTAGCTTCGCCGAGTACGTCGCCTCGTCGACCGACAGGTCGCCGTTGCGGATCTCCATGGGGGAGTCGTCCGAGCCGAGCTGCTGCCGGCCGGTGGCCAGCCTCAGCCGCGCCTCCACCTCGGCCGGGCCGGCGGTGTCGAGGAGCACGTCGTCGATCCCCCAGTCGGCGGTGACGGCCGCCAGGCCGCCCTCGGTGACGACCAGGATCAGCGGGCACCCGGGCCCGGTGGAGCGGAGCAGCTGGCAGAGGGAGCGGACCTGCGGCAGGTCGCGCCGGCCGTCGACGAGGATCACGTCGGCACCCGGGGTGTCCACCAGGGCCGGCCCCTCGGCGGGCGCCACCCGGACGCTGTGCAGCAGCAGCCCGAGGGCGGGCAGCACCTCGGTGGACGGCTGCAGCGCGTTCGTCAGCAGCAGAAGGGAGCTCATCGCGCCGACCCCCCAACCGGGGTGATCCCACGTTCGTCGTGCAGGAATGGCTGGCCCATCACGTCGGTTCCTCCTCGGTCCCGTCGAGGACGTGCTCTTGTTCTTGCTCTTGACTCTCTACGGCTGCGGGCCCCGCGCCCTGAGGCCCGCATGGGTTCCACTGTTCGCCCCGTGTTCAACGTGCAGAAAGCACAAAAGGACCCGGGGGGCTACGTTGCCCGGATCCTCTTCCCGCCCAGAATAGCCCGCCGGGCCTGGTCCGGCCGAGGGCGTTCGGACCACCAGTTCTGTGGTTCGCGCCACCCCCCGAGGCCGTTCCGGAGGGTTCCGGCCCTGCTCGCGACCGGTTTCACCGGTTCGGCGGCCCCCCGCCCGGGAACGCCGGAGCGCGTCGGCGCACGGGGGGCGCGCGGAGGCACGCCCGGGCCGGGGGCGCGAGGCGTCATGATGGAGCCCGACGGCACGGGGCCGACGAGAGGAGTCGCAGTGGCAGCGGGAACCATCCGCTACTGGGCGGCGGCGAAGGCCGCGGCCGGGACGGCGGAGGAGCCGTACGCGGCACGGACACTGGCGGAGGCACTCGACGCCGTGCGCGTCGCGCACCCCGGGGAACTGGCCCAGGTGCTCCGGCGCTGCTCCTTCCTGGTGGACGGGCACCAGGTGGGCAAGCGCGGCCATGACGAGGTCCTGCTGACCGAGGGCGGCACCGTCGAGGTGCTCCCGCCGTTCGCGGGCGGGTGACCGGCCGGCCATGAGCAGTCCCGACCAGCAGCACCCCGAGCAGTACGGCCACCCGCAGCAGCCTCAGCACGCGGAGCAGCCTCAGTACCCGGAGCAGCCCCAGTACCCGGAGCAGCCCCAGTCGCCTCGGCAGCCGGGGCACCAGCCGATGCCGCAGCAGCAGCCGATGCCGCAGCAGTACCCGCTGCCGCAGGACCCGTACGCCACCCAGACCTGGCAGAGCCAGACCTGGGACACCACCTACCAGCCGGCGCTCGACGCCCTGCCCGGCCAGGGCCAGGAGCCGGTTCCCGGCGCCGAGGACCGGCTGCTGGCCGCGCCGGACAGCTGGTTCCGCGAGGAGCCGGCGGCCGGGCACGCGACCGGGCAGCCCGCCGGACCGCCGGTCCCGCAGCACGGCGTGCAGCCGGCCCCGCAGCCCGTTCCGCAGCCCGACCCGTGGTCCGCCCGGCCGTACCGGCCGGAGGCCGTGGGACACGGCGGGACCCCGGCGCAGCCGGGCCCGCAGCAGTCCGCGGCCCCCGTGGCCCCGGACGACTGGTTCCGGGACCCGGCCCCGGTGCCGCCGCAGCACCGGGCGCCCGACGGGGCGCAGCCCGCGTACGCCGACCCGTACCAGGGCGCCGGTACGGTGCCCGCCCCGGACCCGGCGCAGTACGGGGCGTCGTACGGGGAGCCGTACGCGGTGCCGGGCGGGACCCACGGCGGACCACACGGCGCGGCCGCGGAGACCGCCTACCTCCCGCCCTACCAGGAGCCCCAGGCCGGTCCGGCGCAGCAGTCCGCGGCCCCCGGGGCCCCGGCCCCCGCGGCTCCGGACGACTGGTTCCGGGACCCGGCGCCCGGCGCCGTACCGGCTGCCGATCCCGCCGCCGCCCGGACCGCGTACCTGCCGCCCGTGCAGGCGGCGGACGCCGCCGCCGTGCCGCCGCAGGCCCCCGCACCGGCTGCGGCCGCTGCGGAGACCGCCTATCTGCCGCCGTACCGGGAGCCGCAGGCCGAGTCCCGGCAGGAGGCCCCCGGTCACGCGGCCCACGCCGCCGCCGAGACGGCGTACCTCCCGCCGTACCCGGGCACGGGCGAGGACCCGGGTACGGACCCGGGTGCGGGTGCAGAGACCGCGGGCGAGCGGACGGCGTACCTGCCGCCCTTCCCGACCTACGACGCCCCCGAGCCGGTCGCCGACCCGGTCCCGCCCGCCACCGGCACGGCAGCCGGAGCGGCAGCGGCAGCCGGAGCGGGAGCCGTGGCCGGGCAGGCAGCAGCCGCCGGCTCCGCGCCCGCCGCCCCGGCCGAGGCGTACTCCACGCCCACCCTCGCCGGCACCACGCGCCCCATCCGGGACCCGCGCCAGGCCCGGGCCGAGGGCCGGTCGCCGATCATCGACCCCGGCCCGCAGTCCGCCCTGCTCACCGCCGTGCTGGGGCTGCTGCTCGCCGGTGCCGCCGCGATAGGGGACCTGGCACTGGCGGTGCCGCTGGTGCTGCTCCAGGGCCTCACCGCGGCCGGCTGGTTCCGCCTCAACGGCATGTGGCCCGCCCGGCAGGGCATCGCGCTGGCCTTCGCCGGGGCGCTCGTCGCCGATGTCGCGGTGTTCGCCGTGGACGGGTCCCACGGCCCGGGCGCCGTCATCGGCACCCTGGGCGCGTGGGTGCTGCTCACGCTGGTGCTCCAGCTGCGCAGCCACGCCGACCCGGACGAGCGCATGTACGGCCTGATGGCCTCGGTGACCTCCGCAGCCCTGGCGATCATCTGCGCCGGCTTCCTGGCCGCGGACCCGGCGGCGGTGACCACCGGTGCGGCCGCCGTCGCGGTGGCCGTGTTCACCCGTGCGCTGCCGCTGCCGCCCGTCGCGTCCGTGGGGCTCTCGCTCGCCGCAGCGGCCGGCGCGGGCCTGGCCGTGGGCGGACTGACCTCGATCGGTGCCGGCGGCGCCCTGGTCGGCCTGGCCGCGGGGGTGTGCGCGCTGATCGGTTTGCGCGTGGCTGCATACGACTACCCCTCGAAGTTCGTCCACATGACAGCGGGGGTCGCGCTCCCGCTGGCCGCCGCCGCCCCTGCGGTTTACCTGATGGGACGCGTGGTCAACTAGCCACCCGTACGTAAATGATCACGAGGGGGAACGGATGGACACGGCGACACCGGCAGGCAAGGTCCCGGGACCGGGCGGGGGCTCGGGCTCGGGCGCTGCCCCGGGACCGATATCCGGCCCCGTCCCGGCAGGAACCGGCGTTCCAGGGCCCGGGAACGGGTCCGGGAACGGGTCCGGGCCCGGGAACGGCTCCGGCTTCGGGTCCGGCTTCGGGCCCGCGCCCGGGGCCGGGGCCGGGACCGGCAGCGACGCGGGGCCCTCGGGCCGGCCGGGCCGGCCGCGGCGGGGGCTGCGCGTCGTAAGGGCCCTGGTGATCGCCGGGGTGGTGCTCGGCGGCCTGTTCGTGGCCGCCGACCGGCTGGCCGTCGGGTACGCGGAGGACCGGATCGCCGACCGGATCGATTCCTCCGGCCACGGCGGGGCCGACGGCACGGAGGTGGAGATCTCCGGCTTCCCGTTCCTGACGCAGGCCCTGGACCACCGGCTGGAGCGGGTGGACGTCCGGCTCAAGGGCGTGCGGACCACCACCTCCGACGGCCACCGGATGAGCATCTCGCAGCTGGAGACCCGTTTCCACGACGTGAAGCTGTCCGACGACTACTCCGGCGGCACCGCGAGCCGCGCCGACGGCACGGCCCGCGTGACGTACGGGGACCTGGACCGGGCCTCGCAGAGCGGGGCCACGGTCGCGTACGGAGGGTCGCCGGGCAAGCTGAAGGTGACCGCCGGGGTGAGCCTGCTGGGCCGGACGATCACGCGCAGCGTGATCTCGACCATCACCCTGGTCGACGGCGACACGGTGCGGGTGCGGGCCGATGCGGTGCCGGGGGAGGGGATCCCGGGCGTCGAGGAGCTGGTGCGGGAGAAGACGGACTTCGACCGCGATCTGGAGGGCCTCCCGGCCGGGCTGACGCTCTCGTCCCTGACCTCGGACAAGGACGGCCTCGCCCTCACCCTGACCGGCGCGGCGGTCTCCCTCACCTCGCGCTGATCCCTCCGGGCGGGTGGGTCACACCCGGGACGGGGCCCCGCTTCGGCGGAGCCCCGTTTTTTCGTGCCGCTACAGGGCCGTGGCCGAATGCTGAGACGCCCCGGTCCGATCTGTAGAAGCAACGGCCCTCCGGTGCAGCCCACGGCCCTTCCGGCCCCGTCGCACGGCGGCCCGCATCCCGCAATGCGGACAATCCTGTCTCGATATATGACACACCGGTGACAGCGCGGGCGGTTCGTCCCTACGATCCATGCCCATGAAGCGAATGCAGGCGGACCTCACGAAGCGGCGGGCAGTAGACCTGTGTCGCGTCGCCGCCATGCTCTGTCGCTGACCGAGCGCGACGCACACCGTCGCTCCCGGTGCCGCACGGCCGGCCGTACGACACGACGGCCACACCGGCCCCTTCCCCGCGTGCCCGCAGCCGCCGCCTTCCCTACGCCTCCCCGCGCAGGAGCACCCGAGCGCCCCGGAGCCACGCACCACACGCAGCACCCGCAGTACCCGCAGCACACTGCACAGCCCCGCCGAACACTGCCCCGGAGGAGAACACCATGAGCCGCAGCGACGTCCTCGTCGACGCCGACTGGGTCGAGGCCCACCTGGACGACCCGAAGGTCGTCATCGTGGAGGTGGACGAGGACACGTCCGCCTACGACAAGAACCACATCCGCAACGCCGTCCGGATCGACTGGAAGCAGGACCTCCAGGACCCGGTGCGCCGCGACTTCGTGGACCAGGAGGGCTTCGAGAAGCTCCTCTCCGCCAAGGGCATCGGCAACGACGACACCGTCGTCCTCTACGGCGGCAACAACAACTGGTTCGCCTCCTACGCGTACTGGTACTTCAAGCTCTACGGCCACCAGGACGTCAAGCTCCTCGACGGCGGCCGCAAGAAGTGGGAGCTGGACTCCCGCGACCTGGTCGACGGCAAGGACGTCCCGCAGCGCGCGGCCACCGAGTACAAGGCCAAGGCCCAGGACACCTCGATCCGCGCCTTCCGCGACGACGTCGTGGCGGCCATCGGCGCCCGGAACCTGGTCGACGTCCGTTCGCCCGACGAGTTCAGCGGCAAGCTGCTCGCCCCGGCGCACCTCCCGCAGGAGCAGTCGCAGCGCCCCGGCCACGTGCCGAGCGCCCGCAACATCCCGTGGTCGAAGAACGCCAACGACGACGGCACCTTCAAGTCCGACGAGGAGCTCACCGCCCTCTACGAGTCCGAGCAGGTGGACCTGGCGAAGGACACCATCGCCTACTGCCGCATCGGCGAGCGCTCCGCGCTGACCTGGTTCGTGCTGCACGAGCTGCTCGGCCAGGAGAACGTCAAGAACTACGACGGCTCGTGGACCGAGTACGGCTCCCTCGTCGGCGTGCCGATCGAGCTCGGCACCGGCAAGTAATCCCCCGGGTAAGCGCGACCCGAAGCAAGACTTCTCCAGGACAGGACAGAGAACATGTGTGGAGCTCAGATCGGCGGCCCCGACCTCTCGACGCTCAAGCCGGGCGAGACGGCCATCCAGGGCCAGGTCACCAAGAACGGCGAGCCGGTGACCGGCTACGTCCGACTGCTGGACTCGACCGGTGAGTTCACCGCCGAGGTCCCGACCTCGGCCACCGGCCAGTTCCGCTTCTACGCCGCGACCGGCAGCTGGACGCTCCGGGCGCTGGTCCCGGGCGGCCAGGCGGACCGCGCCGTCGTCGTCGCCGAGGCCGGCGGAGTGACGGACGTCGCCATCGCCGTCTGACGAACGGCACCCGCCGCCGGGCGCACGGCACCTGCCGTCCGCCCGGCGGCACGCAGAACGGCCGGAGGGCCGCACCCCAGGGGGTTGGACGCCACTGGATCGGGGTGCGGCCCTTCGCGCCGTCTCCGCACACCCCCGCACAGGCTCCGCGCCCTCTCCGTGCCGCCTCCGCGCCCTCCCCGCGCCGCCTTCATGGGGCCTGCCCACCGCTCTACCCTGGAAGCATGTACGCCCGACGCCGACGCGTGTACTTCCTGCTCATGGGCGGATGCCTGGTCCTCTTCGTCTCCGCCTGGGCCTTCGTACGGCTCTGGTCGGTGGAGGCGGCCGTGGCCCTGTGCGTCGTGGCGATGGTCATCCCGCCGGTCGCGGCGATCCTCGCGAACCGCCGCGGTCCCGACGACCGCTGGTGGGACGACCCCACGGGCGACCCGAAGTCCGACGAGTGGTGGGACGAGCTGGACGGCAAGCCCCGCCACCGCGGGGATGCCGAACCGTGACGCCGCGGCGGTCGCGGACGGGCGTACGGGGCCGAGCCCGCCGCCGTCCCCTTCCACCGGACGGTGATCCTCCAGGACCGGCTGCTCGGCCGGCGTCGGTCGGCGTACGGCCTACCTCACGGAGTGCGCCGGTCCCCGGGACAGTAGGCTTGTGGACCGGCCCACCGCGCCAACCGAACCGAACCCCTCATCGAGGAGCACCCCGTGCTTGAGGCAGTCTTCACCTCCCTGCTGGTCCTGGTCTGCGTCGGCGTCCTCGCCTTCACCGTGCTGGCCGTGTCGAAGCTCTACCAGGGCCAGCGCTGACCCTCGGTCCACCCACCACCCCTCCCACAGATCGCCTGAGCTGAGCTGCCACCCATGATCCAGATCCCGTCCGACCTGAACCCGGGCCTCGTCCCCCTCGCCTTCCTCCTCGGTACCTGGGAGGGCGCGGGCGTCTTCGACTTCCCCGGTGAGGAGAAGTGCAACTTCGGCCAGGAGGTCGTCTTCGGCCACGACGGCCGGGACTTCCTGGAGTACACCTCGCACACCTGGGTGCTCGACGCCGAGGGCAACAAGGTGCGCCCGCTGGAGTCGGAGTCCGGTTACTGGCGCATCGACAAGGACCGCAAGGTCGAGATCGTCATGGTCCGCGACGCCGGTGTCGTCGAGGTCTGGTACGGCGAGCTCGCCGAGGGCAAGCCGCAGATCGACGTCATCACCGACGCGGTCGCCCGTACCGCGGCCTCCGGCCCGTACAGCGGCGGCAAGCGCCTCTACGGCTACGTCAAGAGCGACCTGATGTGGGTCGGCGAGAAGGCCACGCCCGAGGTCGAGCTGCGCCCCTACATGTCGGCCCAGCTGAAGAAGGTCGTCACCCCCGAGGAGGTCGCCGAGATGGCGCGCAACCTCCCCGACATGCCGGACGACGGCATCGCCTTCTTCCGCTGATCCGCGCGAGCGGGAAGCACGGCCCGTACGGCCGAAGAAGGGGATCGCGGGCCCTCCGTGATCCCCTTCCCGCCCTTACACTGGCCGGGTGGCGACCACCGACTGGAAGAGTGACCTGCGGCAGCGTGGCTACCGGCTGACCCCTCAGCGCCAGCTCGTGCTGGAGGCCGTCGACACGCTGGAGCACGCCACCCCCGACGAGATCCTCGTCGAGGTGCGCAAGACGGCGTCCGGCGTGAACATCTCCACCGTCTACCGGACCCTGGAGCTCCTGGAGGAGCTCAAGCTGGTCTCGCACGCCCATCTGGGCCACGGCGCGCCCACGTACCACCTCGCCGACCGGCACCACCACATCCACCTGGTGTGCCGCGACTGCGGCGACATCATCGAGGCCGACCAGCACGTCGCCGACGAGTTCATCGCCAAGCTCCGCACCACCTTCGGCTTCGAGACCGACATGAAGCACTTCGCGATCTTCGGCCGTTGCCGGAAGGACGCCGCCAAGCACGGCGAGGACCAGTCGTAGGCTTGGCACATGACCAGCCCTTTGCTTGATCTGCCCGGCGCCGTGGCGGCCGAAGGCCGTGACGAAGGAGTCGCCGCCCACTACGGCGAGCTGTACGGCGAGCAGCGCGCCCTCGCCGACGGCCGCGGCTTCGTCGACCTCTCGCACCGCGGTGTCGTCACCGTCACCGGACCGGAACGGCTGAGCTGGCTGCACCTGCTGCTCACCCAGCACCTCACCGAACTGCCCCCCGGACAGGCCACCGAGGCACTGATCCTCTCCGCGA
Source organism: Streptomyces sp. NPDC089799 (assembly GCF_040684755.1). Classification (NCBI taxonomy): domain Bacteria; kingdom Bacillati; phylum Actinomycetota; class Actinomycetes; order Kitasatosporales; family Streptomycetaceae; genus Streptomyces; species Streptomyces sp. NPDC089799. The sequence continues at coordinate 24,352 of NZ_JBFBGR010000021.1, forward strand.
ACGGGCACATCGAGCACGCTCTGTACCTCGTCGACGACGGAGAGACGGTCTGGGCGCACGTGGAGCCCGGCACCCAGGAGGCGCTGATCGGCTACCTGGAGTCGATGAAGTTCTTCTACCGCGTGGACGTCGCCGACCGCACCGCCGACTTCGCCGTCGTGCACCTGCCCGCCGGGTCCATCGACGAGCTCGACAAGGAGCTCGTCGTACGGGAGACCCCGGGCGGCCGGGACGTCTTCCTGCCGCGCGAGCGGCTGCGCGAGTTCGCCGCCGCGCACGGACCCGCCGCCGGACTGCTCGCCTACGAGGCGCTGCGCGTGGAGGCGCACCGGCCGCGGCTCGGCCTGGAGACCGACCACCGGACCATCCCGCACGAGCTCGGCTGGATCGGTACCGCCGTGCACCTGCAGAAGGGCTGCTACCGGGGTCAGGAGACGGTCGCCCGCGTCCACAACCTGGGGAAGCCGCCGCGCCGGCTGGTCTTCCTGCACCTGGACGGCTCGGAGGTGCTGCTGCCGCCGCACGGGGCGCCCGTACGGCTGGCCGCGGACGGCCCCGAAGGGCGTCAGCTGGGCTTCGTCACCACCGCGGTGCGGCACCACGAGCTCGGGCCGATCGCGCTCGCGCTGGTCAAGCGGAACGTACCGGTGGACGCGGCGCTGATCGCCGGGACCACGGCGGCCGCGCAGGAGGTCGTGGTCGCGCCGTAGCGCACCGAGTCCCGCGGGCCGCCGTGGTCGCCGGCGTCCCGCGGGTCGTCGTGGCGCCCGGCGTCCCGCGGGGCGTCGCAGGCCCCGCCGTCACATGTCCAGGAGCACGGTGAACGGGCCGTGGTTCGTCAGCGAGACCCGCATGTCCGCGCCGAACCGGCCCGTCTCCACCGTCGCGCCCAGCTCCCGCAGCCGCGCGACCACCTCGTCGACCAGCGGCTCCGCCACCCCGCCGGGGGCGGCCGCGTTCCAGGTGGGCCGCCGGCCCTTGCGGGCGTCCCCGTAGAGCGTGAACTGGGAGATCACCAGCAGCGGCGCCCCGGTGTCACTGCAGGACTTCTCGCCCTCCAGGATCCGCAGCGACCACAATTTGCGCGCCAGCTGCGCGGCCTGCTCCGGGGTGTCCTCGTGGGTCACCCCGACCAGCACGCACAAGCCCTCGCCGACGATCTCGCCCACGGTCTCACCGGCGACCACGACGCTCGCGCCGTCCACCCTCTGCACCACTGCTCGCATACCACCTGTGTATCAGGCGTGCACCCGTCCGGGGCCGATCGGGTGGAGTGCGCCCGTCCGGCACCGCCCTCAGTGGGACGATGCACGGGAGGCGGTGCCCCATGCACCGGTCGAGGGGACGGACACGTTCGTATGAATACTTCTGGTACCTCTGCAGGCGCAGGCTCCGTGTCGGCGGTACGGCCGCCCGCGCAGCGCAACACGGACGCCCAGGCGCCCGGCCAGGTGCCCCAGCGGGCGCCCGGTGTGCACGGGCTCGGCCTGCCCGAGCTGCGGGCGCTGCGCCGGGACTCCCAGCGCGACGAGGCCGACCTCAGCTACATCCGCAGACTCCTGCAGGGCCGCATCGACATCCTCCGGGCCGAACTGGCCCGGCGCACCGACCCGGAGGCCCCGGTGGTGGTCGTCGACCGGCTCTCCGAGATCCTCGCCGACGCGCCCTCCAGCCGCAGTGCCTCCGCCCGCCACGTCACCCTGGGCACACCGCACAGCGAGGAGTTCAGGCTGCTGGCGGCGGAGATGCTGGCCGACGTGGAGCTGTCCGACCTGGCGGCGCGGACCGACGGTGAACTGCACGACGCGATGGGCCGGCTCGTCGGGTACGAGCAGCAGGTCTCGCGGCGCCGGCAGCAGCTGCAGCGCACGGCGGACGACTGCAGCGCGGAGATCACCCGGCGCTACCGGGAGGGCGAGGCCCAGGTCGACGACCTGCTGACGTGACGGCGTGACGGCGTGATGGCGTGACGGCGTGATGGCGTGACCGCCTGACGGTGTGAGGCCGCGGGCCGGCGGGCCCGGCCGGCGGGTGCCCGAAAGCCCCCGCCGGACGGCGCGCACCGGCTCCGCATAATTGGCGCGACCGGCCGGCCGGTCGGCGTCTAGCGTGGGCCGAATGACCGCTGAGATCCGTCCTGTCGCCGAAGCCGAATTCGCCGCCTGGCTGCGCACCGTCCAGACCGCCTTCCTCAACTCGCCCGTCGTGACGGACGGGGACCTCGCCCAGCGCCTCAAGTACACCGACCTCTCCCGCACCACCGGCGCCTACGACGCGGACAGCGGCCGCTGCGTCGGCACCTTCCGGACCTTCGCGCAGGAGCTGACGGTGCCGGGCGGCGCGGTCCTCCCGTCGTCCGCCGTCACCAATGTGACCGTGCTGCCCACGCACCGCCGCCAGGGCCTGCTGACCCGGATGATGGCGGCCGGGCTGGCGGAGGCCGAGGAGCGCGGGGACGCCTTCGCGACCCTGATCGCCGCCGAGTACCCGATCTACGGCCGCTACGGGTTCGGTCCCGCCGCCGGCCTGGTGGAGTGGGAGATCGACGTCCCGCGCACCGGGCTGGACCCGCGCTGGTCGGGGCCCGGCGACGGCGGCCGGATCGAGCTGGTGGACACGGCCGAGGCCGGGCGGTTCGCACCGGAGCTGCACGAGCGGCTCCGGCGCTCCGCCGGCGGCGCCGGCATGGTCAGCCGCAACGAACGCTTCTGGAACCTGGCCCTCGGCCTGGAGCGCATGGACTTCCGGCCGTACAGGGAGCAGTACTTCGCCGTGTACCGGTCGGCCGACGGCGAGGTCCAGGGCATCGTCGCGTACCGGTCGGACGACCACTGGACGGACGCCAAGGTCCCGCTGAACACGGTGCAGGTGAACGAACTCCTCGCGGTCACCCCGGCCGCCGAGCGGGCGCTGTGGCACTACCTGTGCTCGATCGACTGGGTGATGAAGGTCCGCACCGGCTACCGGGCCCCCGACGACCTCCTCCCGGAGCTGCTGCCCGACCCGCGGGCCGCCCGTACGGTGACCGCCGCCGACCAGCTGTGGGTGCGCGTGCTGGACGTCGTACGGGTCCTCCGGGCGCGGACGTACGACGTGCCCGGCGAGCTCGTGCTGGAGGTCGAGGACCCGGACGGCCCGGCCGGCGGACGCTACCGGCTGGACGCGGGCGCGCGCCACTGCGTCCGCACGGACGACGCGCCCGACCTGACCCTGGGCGTGTCCGAGCTGGGCAGCCTCTGCCTGGGCGACGCGTCGGTGACGCGGCTGGTGGCGCTGGGCGGGGTGCGGGAGCACCGGGCGGGCGCCGCGGCCCTGGCCGACCCGGTGTTCCGTACGGCCCGCCGCCCGTGGTGCCCGGACATCTTCTGAACGGGGGACGGGGGACGGAGAGAGTGCGGAGGACGGGCGGAATGGGGACGGGCGCGATGGGTACGGGCGCGATGGGTACGGGCGCGATGGGTACGGGCGGAACGGGGAGCGACGGCATGGACGACGTCTGGGTGGTGGACGCCCTGCGGGCGGCGGGCTGCGTGTTCGCGGAGGAGGAGGCAGGACTCCTGCGGGCGGCGGCCGCCGATGGCGGCGACCTGCGGGTGCTGGTGGCCCGCCGGGCCGGCGGCGAACCGCTCGAACACGTGGTGGGCTGGGCGGAGTTCCGCGGACTGCGGATGGCCGTGGGCGAGGGCGCGTTCGTGCCGCGCCGGCGCACCGAGTTCCTGGTCGAGGAGGCCGCCGTACTGGCCCGGCCGGGCATGGTGGTGGTCGACCTGTGCTGCGGGGTCGGCGCGCTGGGCGCGGCGGTGGCGGACGCCGTACCGGGCGTGGAGCTGCACGCGGCGGACATCGACCCGGTCGCGCTCGGCTACGCGCGCCGCAATGTCGCCCCGTACGGCGGCCACGTCCACCAGGGCGACCTGTACGCGGCCCTCCCGGCGGAACTGCGCGGGCGGATCGGGCTGCTGGTGGTCAACGCCCCGTACGTGCCGACGGGTTCCATCCCGCTGCTCCCGGTGGAGGCCCGTGAGCACGAGCCGGTGACCGCGCTGGACGGCGGCCCGGACGGCCTGTCGGTCCAGCGCCGGGTCTGCGCGGAGGCGGCGGGGTGGCTGGCCCCCGGCGGCCACCTGCTGATCGAGACCAGCGCCCGCCAGTCCCCGGACACCGCGTCGGCGATGACCGGGGCGGGCCTGGCGGTGCGGGCGGCGTCCTCGGAGGAGTGGTCGGCGACGGTGGTGGTCGGCACCGCCCCGCGCTGAGCGGGACCCGTGCCGGGCCGTCCCCTACGCGTACTCGGCGCGGGGGCCGGCCAGCTGCCGGGCGACCTCGGTGAGCCAGGCGCCCGCCGTGTAGGGAGCCGGCGGATCGACCTCCATGCCCAGCTCGGCCACGCCGAGCGCGTGGTCGACCTCCTCCAGGCCCAGGGCCAGCAGCTCGCCCAGCTCGCCGACGACCCGGGCGACGAGTGCCGGGTGGACCGTCTCCGCGTAGTCGCCGACGGCGGCCTCGTGGTCCTCGAACTCGTCGGGCATGTCCTGGGAGAACCAGCCCCCGAGGAGCTGGCCGAGCTCGGGGAAGCGGGCGTGCCACTCCCAGTGCGTCGCCGGCACGGCGGCGGGCGGCGGGACCCGCCCCTCCTCGATGCTCCGCCGGATGTGGTCGGCGAGCAGGAGGAGCCAGTCCCGGATCCCGTCCTCGGGCAGGCCGATGTCCGGCACCGGGTAGTACTCGCCGAGGCGCTGTCGCAGCCGGCCGGGCGGGTTCTGCGCGTACGTGCGGAGCTGCTGCTCGGCGACGGCCAGCGCCCAGGGACGGGTGTGCCAGGTGTGGCGGAGGTAGGCGGTCAGGGCGGTGCCGGGGGCCTCGGGAGTGTCGTCCGCGGGCTGGCCGACGTACGCGCTGATGACCTGGTCCAGTTCGCCGTAGCGCCGGTCGAACTCCATTGGCTTCATGGACATGTGCCGGTCCCTCTAGACGTAGATCGGGAAGGTGCTGTGCACGACGAACCCGAGCGGGCTGGACGGCTCGCGCCGCAGCACCACCCGGGCCGCCCGTACGTCCACGGCCCCGCGCCCGGCGAGCGCCATGGCCTGGATCAGCACCCGCCCGACGGGCTCCTCGCGGGAGGGCCAGGAGGCCTCGATGGTGAGCCGGGGACGGGTGCCCTGGGCGAGCCAGCGGTGGACGGCCTGCTCGTTGCGGGTGACGACCTGCTGGGCGGCCCACTGGGCGGTTTCCCGGTCGGGGTAGGTGGCGGATCTGGTGAGCACGTGGCGTTCCTCGGTCGGCGGGTCGTGCACGTCGGCGGGTCGTGCTGGTCGGGTCGTGCAGGTCGTGCGGGTCGGGTCAGGTGTTCTGGAAGTTCCAGAGGACGGCGACTTCCTCGTCGTTCACGGCGATCAGCCCGGCGTCCCAGTCGTACCGGCTGAACGCGTCGTAGGCCACGGCGGACCACCGGTAGAAGTCCGGAAGGTCGCCCTTCGGGTCGAGGTTGGTGTGGAAGCGGGTGCCGTCCGGGAAGCGCGACAGGATCACGTCGGCCCGGCGTTCGCTCTCCGGCAGGCCCTCCTCCCAGCCCGGCCACCGGCTCAGGTCCGAGACCGGTGCCGAGCCGAGCCGCACGATCAGCGACCGCACCGCGTGCCGGGGCACTTCCTGCACCCGCCCCCGGAAGCGTTCCGCGTCCGCAGGCGTGGAGGGCGTCTCCAGCCACGGGAACAGCGGATCCTCCCGGCGCTCCTCCTCGCCCTCGAAGGGGTCGACGGACTCCCAGCCCCGCGGGTCCCGCGTCTCCAGCCGCATCACCGCCCCGACGTCGAGCCACCACTCCTCGTGCTCGCGGGGAGCGACGGCGACGAACGTGCTCAGCCACTCGTACAGCCCGAGCGCTTCCCGCCAGGTCTCCGCAGTCACGGTTTCCATCGTGTTCCCCTATTCGGGCTGTGAGGTCAGGACCACGAACGGTGGGTTGAGGCCCGGGTCGTACTTCAGCTTGGTGCGGACGCCGTGGGTGTTCTCGGCGGGCAGGATGTCGGTGCCGTCGACCCGCACCGACCGTCCGGTGACGGCTGGAGAGGTGAGCGGGCCCTCGCCCTGGACCGAGGGAACGTCGACGACCAGGTCCTTCTTCGCCGGTGGCGGGTTCTTGAGCCAGTCCTGGATCTTCGCGGTGTTCTCGCGGATGTTGTACTGAGTGTATTTCTGGGCGGAATTGATGTCCGAGAAGGACGAGGACGTCAGGATGTCGAACTTTCCGTTCGCGCGCTGTTCGTCCTTGATCCGCTGGAGGAGCTGTTCGTCGGTCTTGCCGACGTGCTTGTCGAGGGTGTGCGCGCCGTTCATCCCCTCGTTCGTCGCCAGGTCCAGCGAGTACATGTACGGGAAGGGGCTCTCCCCGCCGATCTGCCAGCGGTGTTCCTTCTTGAACTCGTTGAGCGAGCGCGCGCCGAAGCCCTGGGCGCGGGCGATCTCCGCCTGGTAGGTCGGGGCGCTCTGGGCGGCGAATTCCAGCTCCCAGACGAGGGCGTTGAGCTTGTTCGCGGCGTCGACGAACTCCTTGTGGTAGTTCTCGACCACCCGGTCCACGCCCGACTTGTCCATGTGGGACCGGAAGATCAGGACGATCCGGCCCACGACGCCGCCGACCGCCAGCTTGGTCAGCTTCGACAGGCTCAGGTCGGTGAGCTCCGCGGCCGTGGCCTTCGCCGCGTTGATGCCGGCCTGCTCGGTGAACTTGGTGGTCTTCTCGCCGACGTCGGAGACGTGGTCCAGGACGTCCGCGATCTTGTCCGCCGACTCCTTCAGCACGTCGATCAGGGGGCGGCGGCGGTCGGGGGTGACGTCCTTGCTGAACCGCCACTGGCGGCCGTCCTTCTCGACCCGGTTGCCGCTGTCGTCCAGCTGCCGGCCCCACGCCGTGGCGCCCCAGATGCTCTGGCCGAAGGTCCGCATCGCGGCCTGCCACTCGCCCTTGTCCTTGGGGTTCGTGAGGCCCGCGATGGCGGCGTTGAAGTCGTCCGATGCCTTCACGGCCTCGGAGCCGAGCTTCCTCCAGGCCTTGGCCATGTCCCGGGTCTCGTCCTCCTTGATGCCCGGGGTGATCTCGTGGACCTTGCCCAGGCGGAGGCCGTGCTCGATGGCGGGCCGGATGACGTCGGCCAGGAAGTCGGGGAACTCGCCGATCACGCCGGAGATCCACCAGGAGTCGGCGTCCTCGCCGGTGCCCGACCACTTGACGGCGTTGACCGGCCCGTAGCGCGGGGGCTTGTTGATGACCACCGGCTCCGGCTGCTGCGCCGGCTGCGGGCCCTTGCGGCCGCTGGCCTCCCAGTCGGCGAGGACGTAGCTGTTGGCCGTGTGGTTCAGGCCGACGGAGGCGCCGCCGGCGCTGACCACGCTGCGGCCCCACGCATCCAGGAACTTCTCGACGACCTCGGCGTACTTGCTCGCGAACGCGTCCGCACCCCAGCCCGTGCCCGCGGACTGGCTGTACTTGTTCAGTACGTCGACCAGCACGAACGCCCGTTCGGCGTGGGCGAACTGTGCTTCCTTCACCAGGTCGGCCGCGTGGTGGACGTGCACCGGCTGGACGTCGAACCCACCGTTGGCCGAGGGGGAGGGCGGGGGTGTGCCTGCCATCAGGCCGCCCCCCATCCGCGCAGCACGGCCTGGTGGACCGAGGCGTAGCCGGCGTGGCCGGTGACCACGATCTCGTGCAGCCACGCCTGGGTGGCCTGCAGGTCCTCGGCGGACCGGTCCCACTTGTCGAGCTGGTCGACGAAGGTCTGGCGGGCCTCGCCGTCCCAGGTGAGGACGACCTTCTCGACGCGCCGGTAGAGCAGGTCCAGCTGCTCGTTGAGCGTCTTGAGGATGTCCTCCAGGTCCCCCGCCAAGCCCTGCAGCGTGGCGAAGTCGACGGATATGTGGTCGTCTCCGGACGGCATGTGTCCCCCTTGTTGATCCGTTTACAGGTCGGCGATGCGGCTGCGCGGGCCGGTCTCCGGTGCGGACCCGGTGTTCGGCGTGGACAGGGCGTCGGTCTCGGCCTGTACGTCCGTGTAGGACTGCACGCGCCGGAACTGCTCCAGGGTTTCCAGATCCTGCGCCGAGAACCCGTCCCTGCTCAGCCGGACCGCCTTGGCCAGCAGCTTCATCGTCTCCCGGATGTGGACGGCGTCCTCCGCCGCCGCGCGGTGCCTGGCCCGGTAGGCATCCGAGGCCGGGCCCCGCCACCGCGCCTCGATGAGGTCGACGATCTCGTCCATCCGCAGGAGCTGCTTCTTCAGCTCTCCCTGCATGGTGTCCAGGTCGCCGGCGAGCGTCTTGAGCTTGTCGCCGTCGACGGTGAGGTCCGCCGCGGCCGCACCGTTCGCATTCGTACCGCCTGAACTCGCCGCCTCAGGACCGGCGTTCATGGTGTTCCTCCCCCGGAGCAGGCCATCTTCGGATGATCGCCGCCCCGACGCTAGCAAATGCGTACGACAGGCCGCGTGGGAGATGGTGCAAGCGGTGCGCTTGCAAAAGTTAGCGGGGTGGGGGAGGATTCGGGACATGGCATCCCTCAATGTCGGCAATCTCGGCGAATACCTGCGCGAGCAGCGCAGGCAGGCGCAGCTTTCGCTGCGTCAGCTCGCCGACGCCGCGGGGGTGTCGAATCCGTACCTCAGCCAGATCGAGCGCGGACTGCGGAAGCCGAGCGCGGAGATCCTGCAGCAGCTGGCCAAGGCCCTTCGGATCTCGGCCGAGACGCTGTACGTACAGGCCGGGATCCTCGACGAGCGGGACCGGGACGAGGTCGAGACGCGTGCCGTGATCCTGGCAGATCCGTCCATCAACGAGCGGCAGAAGCAGGTACTGCTGCAGATCTACGAGTCGTTCCGCAAGGAGAACGCGGCCGACGCGAGCGAGCGGCACGACGAGATGCCGCCCATGAACTGAATCGCGATCCCGGAGGATCAGAAGCATGGCCATCGTCGACGACCTCAAGAAGACCCTGACCGACCCGACCCCGCTCTACTTCGCCGCCGGTACGGCCGACCTGGCCGTGCAGCAGGCCAGGAAGGTGCCGGGGCTGATCGAACAGCTGCGGGCCGAGGCCCCGGCCCGTATCGACGCGGTGCGGAACACCGACCCCAAGGCCGTGCAGGAGCGGGCCAAGGAGGACCTGGAGGCGGTCGCCGCCAAGGTCGTCGAGGTGGTCGGCGTGATCGGCTCGATCGACCGGACGAAGATCGACGCGAAGAAGCTCGGCGAGACCGCCCAGGACCTGGCGCTGCGCGGGGTCGGCGTGGCCGCCGAGTACGCGGTCCGGGCCAAGGAGACGTACGACCGGGTGGCCGAGCACGGTGAGCAGGCCGTCCGCACCTGGCGCGGCGAGGTGGCCGAGGAGATCGTCGAGGTCGCCGCGGCCGTCGAGGCGGAGTCGGCGGCGCCGGTCGCCGAGCCGGCGGCCGAGCCGGCCGAAGCCGCTGCCGAGCCCGCGGAGGGCGCGGCGGAGGAGAAGGCCGCCAAGCGGGGCGCGGCGCGCAAGCCCGCCGCCAGGAAGACGGCCGCGGCCGCCGAGGGCGCCGAGGCCTGAGCGGCCGGGGTTTCCCCCGGGACGTTCGGCGCGCGACGGGCGGGGCACCTTTCCGGTGGCCCGCCCGTTCCGTCTGTAGCGTGGAGGGGGAAGAGGTCAGAGCCGGGATCGTCCGGGATCGTCCGATGTGGTGAGGCGGTAGAGGGGCATGTTGATCAAGGGGTTCGAATCCTTCGTCGGGCTGCTCGGGCTCGCCATGTTGGTGCTGGCCGTCGTCGCCTTCGTCTTCGCGCTGGTGGCGAGGGAGGACGCCTACCGCGCGGCCGACAAGCAGACGAAGACCTTCTGGCTGGTGATCCTCGGCATCACGGTCCTGGTGGACCTGTTCCTGGGGATGCTGTTCCTGCAGATCGCGGGGCTCATCGCCTCGATCGTGTTCATGGTCGACGTCCGGCCTGCGCTCAGGCAGGTGTCCGGCGGGGGCAAGCGCGGCAGCAGCAGCGACGGGCCGTACGGGCCCTACAACGGCAATCGGTAGGGCGGGCGGCCGGTAGGCCGGACAACCTTCAGGCCGGGCAGCCTTCAGGCCGGGCAGCCTTCAGGCCGGGCGGCCGTGGGTCGGACAGCCGGTCAGGCTGGGCGGCCGGTGGGTCGGCTCAGCCGTCAGGACGGGCAGTCGGTGGGTCGGCTCAGCCGCCCGTGCGGCCCAGCATGACCACCGCGACGTCGTCGGTCAGCTCGCCGCCGTTCAGGCGGCGGGCCTCGGTGACGGCCGCCTCCAGCAGCCCCTCGCCGTGCAGGCCGCGCTCCAGGTGCCGGTTGATCATCGAGACCATGCCGTCCTGTCCGAGCCGTTCCCGGCCCTCACCGATCCGGCCCTCGATCAGCCCGTCGGTGTAGAGCATCAGGCTCCAGGCGCCGCCGAGCTCCACCTGCCGGCGGGGCCAGCGGGCGCCCGGCAGCAGGCCCAGGGCCGGGCCGCTGTTCTCGTACGGCAGCAGCCGCGCGGGCCGGCCCTGCCCGGTGATCAGCAGGGGTGCGGGGTGGCCGGCCAGGCAGAGGCCGGCGCGGCGGCCGTCGGGGGAGATGTCGACGGTGCACAGGGTCGCGAAGATCTCCTCGCACGGCCGCTCGACCTCCAGCACCTCCTGGAGGGTGGAGAGCAGGTCGTCCCCGCACAGACCGGCCAGGGTCAGCGCCCGCCAGGCGATGCGCAGCTCGACGCCGAGGGCGGCCTCGTCCGGGCCGTGGCCGCAGACGTCGCCGATCATCGCGTGGACCGTGCCGTCCGGGGTGCGTACGGCGTCGTAGAAGTCCCCGCCCAGCAGGGCCCGGCTGCGGCCCGGCCGGTACCGGGCGGCGAACCGCAGGGCGGAGCCGTCCAGCAGCGGGGTGGGCAGCAGGCCGCGTTCCAGGCGGGCGTTCTCCTGGGCGCGCAGCCGGGACTCGGCGAGCTTGTACTGGGCTATGTCGGCCCGCTTGCGTTCGACGGCGTAGCGGATGGCGCGGCTCAGCAGGCGGCCGTCCAGCTCGTCCCGGAAGAGGAAGTCCTGGGCGCCGACCCGGACCGCCTCGGCGGCCCGCTCGGCGTCCGCCTCGGCGGTCAGCACGAGCACGGCGTGCCGCGGGGCCAGGCGGAGCACCTCGCGGAGTGCGGCGAGCTCGTCGGTGTCGGCTCCGACGGCGGTCCCGGAGGTGCCGCCGGTGCCGGGCCCGTTGCCCGCTCCGCTTCCCGCGCCGGGGCCCGCCGCATGGCCGGCCGGGCCGCCGTGGACGGCGCGGCCGCTGCCGGGCAGGCTGAGGTCGAGCAGGATGCAGTGGACGTCGTGCGTGAGCAGCCGGGCCGCCTCGGTGAGGTTGCGGGCGGTGCGGATCCGTATGCGCTGGCCGTCGGTGTCGAGGATCTCCGGGACGGTGAGTCCGTCCGACGGGTCGTCCTGGATCACCAGGAGCGTCATCGTCTGCGACTGCGGCTGGATCTGGGCCTGTGTCTGGACCGGCGCCTGGACCGGTGCCTGGCTCTGGAACGGTGCCTGGGTCTGGAACGGCGCCTGGGTCTGGAGGGGCGTCTGGAACGGCGCCTGGGTCCGGACGGGCGTCTGGGGCGGCGTCGGGATCTGCTGCGGCGGGCCGGGCTGACCGGCCTCCGCGGCCGGGATGTCCCTCTGCCGCGGGACGGGTACGGTCATTCTTCTCGGTCCTTCCGTCCCCCGAGGCTGTGCTGGCTGCCTGCCGACCCTAGCGGCAGGGGGCGCACGGACGGAATGCCGACGGCGGCGCGCGCCCCCGGCATATGCCCTCATCGTGTGCGAAGTGCCAGGTCAGGGGATGAGATACCTCACCCGGTCCGGTCCCGTCGTCTCGGCCCTCGGAACGTCCGGCGCCTCCGGTCCCGAGCGCTGGGTGTCCGCCCGGACACCACTGCGTCACCACCGGGCGTCCGGCTACGCGTCCGGCCGGACCACCGCCTTGATCGGCATCGAGCCCGCGCCCGCCATGGTGACCTTCCGGCCCGGCCGGGGGGCGTGCACCATCGCGCCGTCCCCCACGTACATCGCCACATGGCTCGCGTCGTCGAAGTAGATGATCAGATCGCCCGGCCGCATCTCCTTCAGCGGCACCTTCTTCAGCAGTCGCAGCTGCTCCTGAGAGGTCCGAGGGATGCCCTTGCCGGCGGCCAGCCACGCCTGGGAGGTCAGCCCCGAGCAGTCGAACCCGTCCGGGCCCTCGGCCCCCCACACGTACGGCTTGCCGATCTGCGCGGTGGCGTACTGCACGGCCTTCCGGCCCGCGTCCGTGGCCGCGCCCTTGACGTCCTTGAGCGCGCCCGTGTTCAGCCACGCCTTCTGTGCCTGGTACTGGGCCTCCTGTTCGAGCTGCAGCAGCCGGGCCTTCTCCTCGGCCTCCAGCTTGTTCTCCAGCTCCTCCGCGGCCTTGATCTTCTTCTCGATCTCGTTCTTCGCGGTCTCCTGCTTGACGCGGTTGGCCTCCAGCTCCTGCCAGTGCGCCGTCGCGTCCTTGGAGTACTGCTCCAAGTCGGCCTGCGTCTTGTTCAGTTCGGAGAGGGTGTCGGCCGTGGCCTTCTCGCCCTGGCGCAGCCGGTCGGCGCCGTCCAGGAAACGGGTCGGGTCCTCGCTCATCGCCAGCTGCGCCGCCGGCGGCAGGCCGCCCGACCGGTACTGGGCGCGGGCCGCCGCGCCCGCCCGGTTCTTCAGGACGGTGATCCGGTCCTGGCCGGCGGCGATCTGCTTGGCGAGCGCCACGATCTGGTCGGACTGCCGTTTGGTGTCGGCGACCGCCTGGTTGTACGCGTCCGTCGCCGTCCCGGCCTGGCGGTACAGGTCCTCGATCTCCTTGCGGACCTGCTCCAGGGACTTCCCCGGCGCGGTCCGGGCGGCCGGTGGCTCCGGCGCGGCGTAGGCGGTGCCGGCGAGCCCCGGGGCGCCGAGTACGGCCATGGCGCACAGCAGCCCGAGCGTCATTCCGCCGCGTCGTCGGTTCATGGTCGCGTCCCCCCGAACACCGGCAGATCCGTCGCGCGCACGGGCGCATCAGATCTGACTATTCATCAGTAACTTTGCACTTTCCACCGGATGGTGGCACGGCTCGGGGAAATCCGACACCCCTGTGCACGAGCGCTCCGATCATGCACACATGCCCCCGCGGACACACCGGCGGGGGGTTCCCCCTTGGCCACAACCGGCCGACCGGCGGCCCGATTTCACCCCGCCGGACGCAACGCGTCCCACCGCACGGTCAGTTCCCCCTGCCGCCACCGCCGCGGCCCGTCCACCACCGGCCAGTCCCCGGCCAGCGCCCGCGCCGTACGGATCCACCGCTGCCGGGCACCGTAGGAGGCGTACGGCGCGGCCGCCGCCCACGCCCGGTCGAAGTCCCGCAGGAAGGCGTGCACCGGCTCACCCGGCACATTGCGGTGGATCAGCGCCTTCGGCAGCCGCTCCGCCAGATCGGAGGGGCGCTCCAGGGAGCCCAGCCGGGTCGCGAACGTCACCGTGCGCGCCCCCTCGGGCCCCAGCGCCACCCACACGTGACGCCGCCCGATCTCGTCGCAGGTCCCCTCCACCAGCAGCCCGCCCGGCGCCAGCCGCCCGCACAGCCGCGCCCACACCTCGGCGACCTGCTCCTCGTCGTACTGCCGCAGCACGTTCGCCGCCCGGATCAGCGCCGGCCGCTCCCCACGCTCCAGCGGCACCTCGAACCCGCCGTGCCGGAAGCTCAGCCCCTCCCGCTCGTACGGCCTGGCGCCCGCCACCCGGGCCGGCTCGATCTCGATGCCCACCACCCGCACCCGCGGGTCGGCCGTCCGCAGCCGCTCCAGCAGCTCCACCGCTGTCCACGGCGCCGCCCCGTACCCCAGGTCGACGGCGACCGGCACCCCGTCCGCACGGCGCAGCGCGGGCCCGTGCACCGCCGCGATCCAGCGGTCCATCCGGCGCAGCCGGTTCGGATTGGTGGTCCCGCGGGTCACCGTGCCCACGGGGCGGCTCGGCGGGGGCGTGCGCGGGGTCATGCACCGAGAGTAAGCGGAACGGCCCGCACGGCTAAAAATCCGGCAAACCCGCTGGACGGGCCGGGCCGCCACGGAATGCCGGGCAGGGGTGCGTGGTTTGCATCCCTTGAAGGGCGCAGCCCGCGCTCCGACGGGCGGGCCCGGCCCCGCCCGGCCCGCCGCAGTACGCCCCCGCCCGACCGAGAGAGGACTGCTCCTTGAGCCAGTACGTGTCCCGGCGAGGCGGCAGGCGCGCCGCCGGCCGCCTGACCCGCCACGACGTGCCCCGGTTCCGGCTGCCCGAGTTCGGCCACCAGTCCCGCAAGCCGCGCAGGGTGGCCATGCTCAGCGTGCACACCTCCCCGCTGCACCAGCCGGGCACCGGCGACGCCGGCGGCATGAACGTGTACATCGTCGAGCTGGCCAAGCGGCTCGCCGCCATCGACATCGAGGTCGAGATCTTCACCCGGGCCACCGAGGGCGGCCTCCCGCCCGCCGTGGAGCTCGCCCCGGGCGTCCTGGTCCGGCACGTGGACGCGGGCCCGTACGAGGGACTGGCCAAGGAGGAGCTGCCCGCCCAGCTCTGCGCCTTCACGCACGGCGTGATGCAGGCATGGGCCGGCCACCGCCCCGGCCACTACGACCTCGTGCACTCCCACTACTGGCTCTCCGGCCACGTCGGCTGGCTCGCCGCCGAGCGCTGGGGCGTCCCCCTGGTGCACGCCATGCACACCATGGCCAAGGTCAAGAACGCGGCGCTGGCCGAGGGCGACACCCCCGAGCCGGCCGCCCGGGTCATCGGCGAGACGCAGATCGTGTCCGCCGCCGACCGGCTCATCGCCAACACCTCCGAAGAGGCCGAGGAACTCGTCCGCCACTACGAAGCCGACCCCGGCAAGGTCGCGGTGGTCCACCCCGGCGTGAACCTCGAACGCTTCACCGTCGGCGACGGCCGGGCCGCCGCCCGCGCCCGCCTCGGGCTGCCGCAGGACGCGCTGATCCCGCTGTTCGCCGGTCGCATCCAGCCGCTCAAGGCCCCCGACGTCCTGCTCCGCGCGATCGCCGTGCTCGTGGACCGCGACCCCGCCTTGCGGTCCCGGCTGTTCGTCCCCGTCGTCGGGGGCCCCAGCGGCAGCGGCCTGGCCAAGCCCGAAGGACTGCAGAAGCTCGCCGCCCGGCTGGGCATCGCCGACCTGGTGCACTTCCACCCGCCGGTCGCCCAGGACCGGCTGGCCGACTGGTTCAGGGCGGCATCGGTGCTGGTCATGCCCTCGTACAGCGAGTCCTTCGGCCTCGTCGCGATCGAGGCCCAGGCCACCGGCACGCCGGTGCTCGCCGCCGAGGTCGGCGGCCTCCCCGTCGCCGTCAACGACGGGGTGACGGGCATCCTCGTACCCGGCCACGAACCGGCCGCCTACGCCGCCGAACTGCGGCGCTTCGTGGACGACCCGGCGCTGACGGAGCGCATGGGCCGCGAGGCGGCCCGGCACGCCCAGTTCTTCGGCTGGGACACGGCCGCGAGCGGCACGGCCGACGTCTACACGGCCGCCATGCATGATCACCGCCGTCGCGTACGCTCCCACCATGGCTGATCACGCGGCGATCATCGAGAGCACCCTGAACGACGCGGAACTGGAGTGGGAATCCCCCGAACCCGGTTCCTACGCCGTCAAGCTGCCCGGCACCCGCAAGCTGTCCACCACCTGCTCGCTGCTGGTCGGCCGGCACTCGCTGTCGGTCAACGCGTTCGTCATCCGCCACCCCGACGAGAACGACGCCGCCGTCCACCGCTGGCTGCTGGAACGCAACCTGAAGCTGTACGGCGGCCTCGCCTACGCCGTGGACGGCCTCGGCGACGTCTACCTCTCGGGACGGCTCCCGCTGTCGGTGATCACCCCCGAGGAGCTGGACCGGCTCCTCGGCTCGGTCCTGGAAGCGGCCGACGGCGCCTTCAACACCCTCCTGGAGCTCGGCTTCGCCGGCGCGATCCGCCGCGAGTACGAGTGGCGGGTCTCCCGCGGCGAGCCCACCCACAACCTGGACGCCTTCCGCCACCTGACCCGCCCACGGCCCGCCCCCACGACGACGACGCCGCCGACCGACTGACGCGCCGGCCCGAACGGGCATGTCGCCCCGCCACACGGCGCGCGGCCGAGCACCGTGGCGGCATGAACGGGCTGAACGGGCCGGGTGGGCCGAACGCACTGGGTGGGCTGAGCGCGCCGGGCGGGCCGTACGGGACGACGGCCGAAGCACTCATGTACGCCTGGTTCGCCCTGGCGCTCCTGTCCACCGGCTACGTCGCGTACGACGCGTACACCAAGAACCCCGAACTCACGGTGATGAAGTGGGGCTGGGTGCTGGTGACCCTCTACACCGGCCCGATCGGCGCCGCGCTCTACGTCCTCTCCTGCAAGGAACCGCGGCCCGGGACCCACGAGCGGTTCACGGCACCGCTGTGGAAGCAGGCGTTCGGCTCCACCATCCACTGCGTGGCCGGCGACGCCACCGGCATCATGGTCGCGGCCGTCGCCGCCTCGCTGATCGGCCTCGCCCCGTGGGCCGACGCGCTGCTGGAGTACGCCGTCGGCTTCGGCTTCGGGCTGCTGGTCTTCCAGGCACTGTTCATGCGGGACATGCTCGGCGGCAGCTACGTCCGGGCCGTCCGGTCGACGGTGTTCGCGGAGTGGCTGTCGATGAACTGCGTGATGGGCGCGATGGTGGCGGTCAACGTGATCGTCCGCAGCCATGTTCCGGGGGCGCGCGACGTCGCGGACGTGCGGTTCTGGGCGACCTTCTCGCTGGCGGTGCTGGCGGGCCTGGCATGCGCGTACCCGGTCAACGTATGGCTGGTGGCGAACCACCTGAAGCACGGCATGGGCACGGTACGCGCCCTGGGCGAGGGCGGCGGGCCCCTCCCTCCGACGCCGTCGCCGGCCCACGGGGGGATGGCGATGGGAGAGGGCGAGGTCACCGTGGAACAGAAGACCGCCATGGCGACCCTCACGGTCCTCTTCCTCGCCGCCGGCGTCCTCCTGGCCGCCGTCTTCGGCCACCTCACCTGAGGCCGGCCCGACACCTCGGCGGAGCCGGCGCCCGCACCCCGGCCGAGGTCAGGACGTCGGCGCGGGGGCCGGGGCCTCGGCGGTCTTCGGCGGGGCCGGGACCTCGGCGGTCTTCGCCGGGGTCGGGGTTGCCGGGGTCGAGCCCGCGAGGGGCGGGGTTTCGCGGGGCAGGCTCCGCATGAGGAACCAGTAGCCCAGCGCCGCACCCGTGCCCAGAACACCCGTGGACCCCCACAGCCACGCCGCCCCCCAGGCGTCGATCACGTACCCGGCCATCAGCGGAGCGACCAGCGCCGCCACCGACCACGACATCGAGTACATGCCCTGGTACCGCCCCCGCCCGTGCACCGGCGAGAGCCGGACGACCAGGCTCATCTGGGTCGGCGAGTTCACGATCTCCGCCAGCGTCCACACGCACACCGTCAGCGCGTACACCCCGATCGACCCGGCGAACGCAGTCAGCGCGAAGCCGTAGCCGGCCAGCAGCGCCGAGACCACCAGCAGCCGCTGCGGGTCCCGGTGCTCGATGAAGCGGGTGACCGGGATCTGGAGCGCCACGATCAGCACCCCGTTCACCGCGATGACCAGCCCGTAGTCCCCCGGCGAGAAGCCCGCCGCGCCCATCGCCACCGGCAGCCCCACCGACCCCTGGGTGAAGATCAGCGAGATGAGGAAGGACAGCCCGACCACGCCCATGAACCGCCGGTCCCGCAGGACCGTCCCCAGCCCGATCGCCGGCTCCCCGGCCGCCGCCGCACCCGTCCGCTCCGGCCGGGACTCCGGCAGCTTGACGTAGACGAGCACCGCACAGACCAGGGTGAGCGCCGCCTCGCCGAGGAAGCCGGCCAGATAGCTGTACTCCGCGATCACGCCGGCCGCCACGGCACTGACCGCGAAGCCCAGGTTGATCGCCCAGTAGTTCAGCGCGAAGGCCCGGACCCGGTCCTCCGGCCGCACGATGTCGGCCATCATCGCCTGCACCGCCGGGCGCGAGGCATTGGAGGTCATGCCCACCAGCAGCGCCACCGCCGCGATCGCCGCCGGGTGTTCCATGAACCCGAGCAGGGCCACCGAGAAGGCCGTCGACGCCTGCGCCGCGAGCATCGTCGGCCGACGCCCCAGACGGTCGGTCAGCACCCCGGCGGCCAGGGTGGAGACCACCCCGCCCAGGCCGTGCAGGGCGGCGACCAGTCCCGCGAAGGAGGCCGAGTAGCCCCGCTGCTGCGTCAGGTACAGGGCCATGAAGGTCGCGACGAAGGCCCCGAGCCGGTTCACCAGGGTGCTCGTCCAGAGCCACCAGAAGGCGCGCGGCAGCCCGGACACGCTTTCGCGCGCGGCTCGTCTCAGTGAGGCAACGGACATAAGGAATCCCCCGGCGGCAGATGGCCCGTACGCGACGCGGCGCGACAGGTGGTGTAAGAGGTGGCAGGCCGTGGGGCACATTACGTTTGCGGGGTTCGCCGGCGCCATCGAATTGACGCCCTGTGTCAATCGACCGGACCCCGGCCGGGGTTCGCCGGAGGCCCCTCCGGGGGCCCCGGGCGGCTCCCCCGGAGGCGCGCGACGCGCCACCCGGCGTCCATTAGGCTCGTACGCATGGCCGACGCACCGTACAAGCTGATCCTCCTCCGCCACGGCGAGAGCGAGTGGAACGCGAAGAACCTGTTCACCGGCTGGGTGGACGTCAACCTCAACGAGAAGGGCGAGAAGGAGGCGGTCCGCGGCGGTGAGCTGCTCAAGGACGCCGGCCTGCTGCCCGACGTGGTCCACACGTCCCTCCAGAAGCGCGCGATCCGCACCGCCCAGCTCGCGCTGGAGGCCGCCGACCGCCACTGGATCCCGGTCCACCGCTCCTGGCGTCTGAACGAGCGCCACTACGGTGCGCTCCAGGGCAAGGACAAGGCCCAGACCCTCGCCGAGTTCGGCGAGGAGCAGTTCATGCTGTGGCGCCGCTCCTACGACACCCCGCCGCCGGTCCTTGAGGACGGCTCGGAGTTCTCGCAGTCCGGGGACGCGCGCTACTCGGCCATCCCGCCGGAGCTGCGCCCGAAGACGGAGTGCCTGAAGGACGTTGTCCTGCGCATGCTCCCGTACTGGTACGACGGCATCGTCCCGGACCTGCTGGCCGGCCGCACCGTCCTGGTCGCCGCCCACGGCAACTCGCTGCGCGCCCTGGTCAAGCACCTCGACGGCATCTCCGACGCCGACATCGCGGGCCTGAACATCCCCACCGGCATCCCGCTCTCCTACGAGCTGGACGCCGACTTCAAGCCCCTCAACCCGGGCGGCACCTACCTCGACCCGGAGGCCGCCGCGGCCGCCATCGAGGCCGTCAAGAACCAGGGCAAGAAGTAACCCCGCAGCCCTGAACCCCCTGGTTCGCAGAAGCCCCCCGCCCGCGGATCCTCCGCAGGCGGGGGGCTTCGTCGTGGGCGCCGGTGCGTGACGGGCGGGTGTCACGGGCGGGTGTCAAGCCACGCCTTCCAGGGGCATGACCGGGGCGGCGGTCGTCGCGCCTACTGGACTCCTCACCCCGTACGGAACCGGCGGTACCGGCCCGCCGGACGACACCCCCAGGAGTCCCCATGACCCGCGCCCCGCACACCCCGTCCCCCGCCCGTTCCCGGGGGCGGATCTCCCGCCTCGCCCTGCTCCTCGGCTCGGCCGCCGTCATCTCCGGAGCCATCGCGCTGCCGGCGTCCGCGGCGACCTCGTCCACGCCCCGGAGCTCGCCCGGCGTCGTCACGGACGACAGCAACCCCTTCCGCCAGCCCGGCAGCATCTACTGCAAGTCCGGCTACGTCTGGCGCGACTCCTTCGACGGCGACAACCAGTGCGTGACCCCGGCCGAACGCGACGCGGCCCACGCCGCCAACCCCAACCGGCAGCCCGGCGGCGGCGCGTACGGCCCGCACACCTGCAAGCCCGGCTACGTCTGGCGCGAGAGCTACGACGGCGACACGCTCTGCGTCACCCCGGCGCAGCGCGCCGAGGCCAAGGCCGCCACGGCCAAGGAGGCCGGCCAGGAGGCCCCGCTGATCGACAACGGGCCGAACCTCATCGGCATACCGGGCGCCTGACCCGCGCGCGAAGCCCCTGCCCCGCCGGCCGCCGGCGCGGGCCGGGGCCCCCGCGCGCGAGCGCCCGCGGGCGCGCACGCGCACGCCCGTGCACCCGTACGCGCGTGCGCTCGTCCGCCCGTGCGGATATTCCGTGGGCAGGGGCGCCGTGCGTTGTTAACGTGCGCGGATGAGTCTCCGCCTTGAAAAGATCACGCCCGCCAACGTCGAAGCCGGCCTGGGCATCCGGATACGGCCCGAGCAGGAGAAGAACGTCGAGTCCGTCGCGCACTCGCTCGCCGAGGCGTACGCGTGGGGGGACACGGCCTGGCCGCGGCTGATCGTCGACGGGGACGACACGGTCGGCTTCCTGATGGCCTTCCTCGACATCCGGTGGAATCCGGAGAAGGACCCCGAGGACCGGCGCAGCGGACTGTGGCGGCTGAACATCGACGCCGGCGCGCAGAGCCGCGGATACGGGCGGTACGCAGTGCGGGAAGTGGCAGCGGAGATCCGCCGGCGCGGCGGGAGGCAGCTGTTCACGACCTGGGAGTCCGGCGAGGGCGGGACCGGGGACTTCTATCTGAAGCTCGGCTTCCGGCTCACCGGCGAGACCAGCGGCGGCCAGATCGTCGGAGTGCTCGACCTCGATGACTGAGGACGGAGCAGCCGGACCGGCCGGAGGCGCCGGACCGGCCGGGGCCGCCGGTGCCGTCGGGGCGCTGTGCGCCGAGGACTACGCCTCCGTGCACGCGGCCGTCGCGGAGGCCGGGCCGGCGTTCGCGGGCATGGACGAGGCCCTGGCCCGCTGGCGGCTGGTGGTCGTCGACATCGAGGCCGGGTTCGACCTGGAGTTCGCCTGGGAGTACGGCCACGAGCTGCGCTGCCGGGACTGGCTGCGCGCCGCCTGGCCGCTGCTCACCGAGCGGGTGCGGGCGCTGCGGCAGCCGGAGCTGGACCGGTGGGACGACCGGTTCTTCGCCGCCACCCTGCCCATGACCGTGGACGACGCCGGGATGGGCGAGCGGGGCGGCGCCTGGTGGCAGCGCCGGTTCCCGGCGCGCTGCCTGCAGGGGGAGGGGCAGCGACTGCCCGCGCACTGGTCGCCCCCGCCCGTCGTGGAGACGTACTGAGGGCCGTACGGGGGAGCCGTACCGGGGCGACGCACCCGGGAGACGTGCTCGGGAGACGTGCCGACGCGGCCGCCCGCGTACGGCAGGGCCCCGTCCGGGGTCGGACGGGGCCCTGCCGGCTCGTGTGCGTGCGGTGGCGCGGCGTTCAGCCGCCGCACTGGCACGGGGCGCCGGACTGGCAGCCGCAGCCGCACCCCGAACCGCAGCCGCAGGCCGCGAGCAGCGGCAGACGGATCACGTCCGGCTGCTGCTTCGGCGGCTGCTCGTGCTCGGGGGTGATGGGGACGGGGGAATCGGTCATGGATCCTCCTCGCAGGCGTACGTCGTACGGGACTCGGTCGTACTGGGTCGTACTGCCTTTCGCCTCATTCATGCCCGGCACGGGCGGCGCGTCAACGGCGCACCGGTGCAGAACCCCGAGCCCACACGCCCCGAGTCCACGCGCCCGAGTCCACGCGCCCGAGCTCACCCGCCCCGGTTCACCCGCCCCGGCTCACACGCCCTCGACCACCGTCGGCGGCTGCAGCTCGTCGGCGTGCTCGCCGGTCACCAGGTAGACCACGCGCTTGGCCACCGACACGGCGTGGTCGGCGAACCGCTCGTAGTAGCGGCCCAGCAGGGTCACGTCCACCGCGGTCTCGATGCCGTGCTTCCAGCGGTCGTCCATCAGGTGCTGGAACAGCGTCCGGTGCAGCTGGTCCATCTCGTCGTCGTCCGTCTCCAGCTGCATGGCCAGGTCGACGTCCTTGGTGATGATCACTTCGGCGGCCTTCGCCATCAGGCGCTGCGCCAGCTGCCCCATCTCCAGGATGGTGGCGTGCAGGTCGCGCGGGACCGCCGTCTCCGGGAAGCGCAGCCGGGCCAGCTTCGCCACGTGCTGGGCCAGGTCACCGGAACGCTCCAGGTCGGCGCTCATCCGGAGCGAGGTGACCACGATGCGGAGGTCCGTGGCGACGGGCTGCTGGCGGGCCAGCAGCGCGATGGCCCGGGCCTCCAGGTCGTGCTGCAGGTCGTCGACCTTCTGGTCGGCCGCGATGACGCTCTCGGCGAGCTTGAGGTCGGCGTCGAGCATGGCGGTCGTGGCCCGCCCGATCGCGGAACCGACCAGCCGGGCCATCTCGACCAGGCCGTCTCCGATCGAGTCCAGTTCCTCGTGGTACGCGTCCCGCATGGGTGTTCCCTCTCTTACGTCAACAGGGGAGCCGGGGGGATCCGTTCGGTTCCGGCCCCCACGCTCTCACGGTGCGCGCGCCACGCGTCGGACTCCGGCACCACAAGTGAATCAACACCATCGCCACGGTGAACTCTGGGCGACGACTGTTCGAGGCGCCACCCGAACGGCTGTGGAACTGTCGTCGTGCCTGCTTAACCTGGATGCATGGACGTGAACGCGGCGGTCGCCGCAGTGGCTGCGATCGCCGGGTTGTGCACCGGCGTGATCGCCATGCTGGCGTTCCGCTGGAGCGAGCGCGACCAGGCCCGCCCCACCCGGAGCGCCATGCGCCCGGACATCAACGCGGTGCTGCCCCCCGGGGTCGACACCGTGCTCTCGGTGCTCCGGTCCTCGGCGGTCGTCCTCGACGAGGGCGATGCCGTCGTCAAGGCGAGTTCCGCCGCCTACGCCCTCGGGCTGGTCCGCGGCGGGAAGCTGGCCGTGGAGCCGATGCTCCACATGGCCCGCGACACCCGGAGGGACGGCGAGATACGTCAGGTCGAGCTGGACCTGCCCCGGCGCGGCACCGGACGCGGTGAGGCCCTCGCGGTCTCCGCGCGGGTCGCCCCGCTGGGCTCCCGGCTGGTCCTGCTGCTCGTCGAGGACCTCACCGAGGCCCGCCGCATCGAAGCGGTCCGCCGGGACTTCGTCGCGAACGTCTCCCACGAGCTGAAGACGCCCGTGGGAGCGCTCTCCCTGCTCTCGGAGGCCGTCATGGACGCCTCCGACGACCCCGAGGCGGTCATGCGCTTCGCGGGCCGGATGCAGATCGAGGCCACCCGGCTGACCAACCTGGTGCAGGAGCTCATCGACCTCTCCCGGGTCCAGAACGACGAACGCCTGGAGGACGCCGAGCCCGTCCGGGTGGACACGCTGGTGGCCGAAGCCATCGACCGCTGCCGCCACCCGGCTTCCGCCAAGCAGATCACCATGGCCGCCGGCGGCACCGCCGACCTGCGCGTCTGGGGACACCGCGGCCAGCTCGCCGCGGCCCTGGGCAACCTGGTGGAGAACGCCGTCAACTACAGCCCGGCCCGCACCAGGGTCGGCATAGCCGGGCGCCGCGTCTCCGCGCCCGGCGGAGACTTCATCGAGATCGCCGTGACCGACCAGGGCATCGGCATCCCGGAGAAGGACCGCGAGCGCATCTTCGAACGGTTCTACCGCGTCGACCCGGCCCGCTCCCGGGCCACCGGCGGAACCGGCCTCGGCCTCGCGATCGTCAAGCACGTGGCCGCCTCGCACGGCGGGGAGGTCACCGTGTGGAGCTCCGAGGGCCAGGGCTCCACCTTCACCCTCAGACTTCCGGAGGCCGCCACCGCCCGGACTTCCGTGCCCGACCGTGAACCAGCCACCACCCCTGCCCCGGAGGTCCTTCCGTGACCCGAGTGCTCGTCGTAGAGGATGAGGAATCCTTCAGCGACGCCCTGTCCTACATGCTCCGCAAGGAGGGCTTCGAGGTCGCGATCGCCGCGACCGGACCCGATGGCCTGGACGAGTTCGAGCGCAACGGCGCCGATCTCGTGCTCCTCGACCTGATGCTCCCCGGCCTGCCCGGCACCGAGGTCTGCCGGCAGCTGCGCGGCCGCTCCAACGTGCCCGTGATCATGGTGACCGCCAAGGACAGCGAGATCGACAAGGTCGTCGGGCTGGAGATAGGAGCCGACGACTACGTGACCAAGCCCTTCTCCTCGCGGGAGCTGGTCGCCCGCATCCGCGCGGTCCTGCGCCGCCGCGGTGAGCCGGAGGAGGTCACCCCGGCCGCGCTGGAGGCCGGCCCGGTCCGGATGGACGTCGACCGCCACGTGGTGACGGTCGCCGGGGCGAAGGTCGACCTGCCGCTCAAGGAGTTCGACCTGCTGGAGATGCTGCTCCGCAACGCGGGCCGGGTGCTCACCCGCATGCAGCTGATCGACCGGGTCTGGGGCGCGGACTACGTCGGCGACACCAA
Source organism: Streptomyces sp. NPDC089799 (assembly GCF_040684755.1). Lineage (NCBI taxonomy): Bacteria > Bacillati > Actinomycetota > Actinomycetes > Kitasatosporales > Streptomycetaceae > Streptomyces > Streptomyces sp. NPDC089799. Next base: position 48,797 of record NZ_JBFBGR010000021.1, read on the forward strand.
GACCCTCGACGTCCACGTCAAGCGCCTCCGCGCCAAGATCGAGCCCGACCCGGGTGCGCCCCGCTACCTGGTGACGGTGCGCGGCCTGGGCTACAAGTTCGAGCCGTAAGCCGCAGGCGGGCGGCAGCGCGCCGGCCCCGCCCGGGCGAGCCGCAACGGCCGGCCCGCCCCGGTCCGGCCCGCAGGCCGGCGGACATGACGGAGGGCCCCACCCGGACGTACCGGGTGGGGCCCTCCGTCATACGTGCGTCAGTGGCCGGCGGCGTGCGAGGCCGAGCCCGACGGGGTGGCGCCGGCGGCCGGGGAGCCGGAGGCGCTGCCGGACGGCTTGCCCGAGGGCGCGCCCGAGGTGTTGGCGGCCGGGGTGGCGCCGGGGGTGCCCGAGGGGGAGCCCGACGGGGTGGCGCCGGGAGAGCCCGAAGGGGTGCCGGACGGGGTCACGGCGGCCGGGGCCTCGCTCGGGCCGAACTTCGCGTAGTAGCCGGTGGCCGGGACGACGAAGGCCTCCAGGCCGACGTCACCGGTGCTGCTCAGCTGGAAGACGACGGCCTGGGCGTCGCCGTCCTTCACCGCCGCGTCGCCGCCCTCGATCACGGCGGAGGCGTTGCCCTCGCCGCCGAGGACGACCGAGCCGCCGGCTGGCACGCTGATCTTGCCGCTGCCCGTGGCGGGCTTCAGCGCCACCTTGCCCTCGCCACCCGGAAGGGTGATCCCGTCGAGGGTCTGGTCCTCGGTGCCGGAGTTGAAGATCGTGGCGGAGACGACGGCCGGGCCCTTGCCCTTCCGGTTCTCCTCGGCACCCGTGATGACCAGGGCGTTCTGGACCTCGATGTCGCCCTTGGTGACCGACGCGTTGTCCGGCTTGACCTGGAGCGTCTGTGCGTCGTTGCCCGCACCGCATGCGGCGAGCGATCCGATCGAGAGAACGATGGCGGCGGCGGCGAGGGCGCCGCGTCGAAGGCTGCGGCTCACGGCGGCGGCAACTCCTTGGACGTACGGACGGAGGGGCGGTGAGCGGCGAGGTAAAGCCGCCCTAAGGGTGTGTCAGCGGGCTTAGGTTACCGAGCCCCCGCCCCGGCCCCGCACCCGACCCTCCGGGCCGGGCTCCGGGGTGCCGGACCGGGCGCACGATCTTGCATTCGGAGTGGGGCGTGCCCGCTCTCCGGTCCTCTTCTCCGGGGGGCCGTTCCGGCCGCGCCCGGAAATCGCCGGTGATCAATTTCCGGATTCCATCGGGACCCGCTGCCGATCAATTCGGGATTGGGCCGGAACCCGCTCCGCAGGGGTGTCCGCCAGTCGAACGGAGTAGTTCGGTTTCGCGCCTTCGAACCAGGCAAAACGGGACGTACATCACACGGTGAGGGTCCCCCGCCAGGTGTAACGTGGTCGTTTCTGCGTGCCCCCACAGCGCCTCCGACCTGCGAATACCCCCCTCCGGAAGCCTTCCGCAGCACGTCCCCGCCGCTGTTGTCAAGCCCCGAGATAGGCCCTGACCTGCGAAAACGCCATTCATAACGGTCCGTTCTCGTGTTACCCTGGATAGCCACGGAAGGGGTACCTGTCACATGACGTTCAAGGTTGGCGACACCGTGGTCTATCCCCATCACGGGGCCGCGCTGATCGAGGCCATCGAAACTCGCCAGATCAAAGGCGTGGACAAGACCTACTTGGTGCTCAAGGTCGCTCAGGGCGACCTGACGGTTCGTGTGCCTGCGGACAATGCGGAGTTCGTCGGCGTTCGCGATGTGGTCGGCCAGGACGGGCTGGACCGGGTCTTCGAGGTGCTGCGCGCGCCGTATGCCGAAGAGCCGACGAACTGGTCCCGTCGCTACAAGGCAAATCTGGAGAAGCTCGCGTCCGGCGATGTCATCAAGGTCGCCGAAGTGGTGCGCGACCTGTGGCGTCGTGAGCGCGAGCGCGGACTGTCCGCGGGCGAGAAGCGCATGCTCGCCAAGGCGCGTCAGATCCTGGTGAGCGAGCTCGCGCTCGCCGAGAACACCAACGAGGACAAGGCCGAGGCCCTCCTCGACGAGGTCCTCGCGTCCTGACGCGAACAGCACGGACCGCTTGACACAGTGTGCCGCGGTGCCCGATGACGGCGCCTCTCATTTTCGAGAGGGCCCGTTGCCGGGCGCTGCGGCATGTCCGGCTGCACACGCAAAAGCCCTGCACACGCAAAGCCCTGCACACGCAAAGCCCTGTGCAGGCGAAGGCCCGGCATACGCACCACAGCCTGCACACGCACCACAGCCTGCACACGCACCGCAACCGCGCGAACGCACGGCAACACCCGCGCACGCACCACGCACACACTCATACGCACACGTACACGTACGTCTGGCTACACCTTGCACCTCTGGCGTGCCGGGTCCGGGCAGCCGGCTCGACCGGTCGTCACGGAAGGGGCGAGGGCATCGCACCCGGCACGCTTCAGGCCATACCCATGTCGGCCGAAGCCACAAACCTGGCCGCCGACCGATGTCTCTGCCCGGAGCAACGATGTCTGACGATTCGCGCCCCGCGACTCCCGCGCGCGCCCACCGCACCGCCGCCGTCATCCCCGCCGCGGGCCGCGGCGTCCGGCTGGGCCCCGGCGCACCCAAAGCCCTGCGCACGCTCGGCGGCACGCCCATGCTGATCCACGCCGTCCGCGCGATGGCCCGCTCGCGGGCCGTCTCCCTCGTGGTCGTCGTCGCCCCGCCCGACGGCGCCGGCGAGGTCAGGAACCTGCTCGACGAGCACGCCCTGCCCGAGCGCACCGATGTCCTGGTCGTCCCCGGCGGCGACACCCGCCAGGAGTCCGTCCGGGCCGGCCTCGACGCCCTCCCGGACGACATCACCGCCGTCCTCATCCACGACGCCGCCCGCCCGCTGGTCCCCGTCGACACCGTGGACACCGTCGTCGAGGCCGTCCGCGACGGCGCGCCCGCCGTCGTCCCCGCGATGCCGCTCTCCGACACCGTCAAGGAGGTCGAGCCGGGCGGGCCCGGCGAGGCCGAGCCCGTCGTCGCCACCCCCGAGCGGTCCCGGCTGCGCGCCGTCCAGACCCCCCAGGGCTTCGACCGGGCCACCCTGGTCCGGGCGCACGAGACCATCGCCGTCAACGGCGAGGGCGCCACCGACGACGCCGGAATGGTGGAAAAGCTCGGCGTCCCCGTGGTCCTGGTCCCCGGCCACGAGGAAGCCTTCAAGGTGACCCGCCCGCTGGACCTCGTACTCGCCGAAGCCGTACTCGCCCGCAGGAGGGCCACCGATGCCTACTGATCCCACCGCCCCCGCCGTGCCGCTGCCCCTCGTCGGCATCGGAACCGACGTGCACGCCTTCGAACGGGGCCGCGAGCTGTGGTGCGCCGGCCTCCTCTGGGAAGGCGAGGAGTACGGACTGGCCGGCCACTCCGACGGAGACGTCGCCGCCCACGCCGCCTGCGACGCCCTCTTCTCCGCGGCCGGCCTCGGCGACCTCGGCGCCCACTTCGGCACCGACCGCCCCGAATGGTCCGGCGCCTCCGGAGTCACCCTGCTCGCCGAGGCCGCCCGTATCGTCCGCGCCGCCGGATTCGAGATCGGGAACGTGGCCGTGCAGGTCATCGGCGTACGGCCGAAGGTCGGCAAGCGGCGGGACGAGGCCCAGAAGGCGCTCGGGGCCGCGGCCGGCGCGCCCGTCTCGGTCTCCGGCACCACCACCGACGGCCTCGGGCTCACCGGCCGCGCCGAGGGTCTGGCCGCCATCGCCACCGCGCTGGTGTACCGCACCGACCGGGGCTGAGGGCCCGCACCGGCCCGGCCCGGGCCGCGGCACCCGCCGACACCGGCCCCGCGCCCCTTTCCACAGGGTCGCGGGGCACTGGCTCACGGGCACTACCCTGGATGCCGTGACTATTCGCCTGTACGACACCAGCGCCCGGCAGATCCGCGACTTCACCCCGCTCGTGCCGGGCTGCGTCTCGATCTACCTCTGTGGTGCGACCGTGCAGGCCGCCCCGCACATCGGGCACATCCGCTCCGGCCTGAACTTCGACATCATGCGCCGCTGGTTCGAGTACCGCGGCTACGACGTCACCTTCGTCCGGAACGTCACGGACATCGACGACAAGATCATCATCAAGTCCGGCGAGCAGGGCCGCCCCTGGTGGTCCATCGGCTACGAGAACGAGCGCGCCTTCAACGACGGCTACGCCGCCCTCGGTTGCGAGCCGCCCACCTACGAGCCGCGCGCCACCGGACACGTCACCGAGATGGTCGAGATGATGCGCGGCCTGATCGAGCGCGGCCACGCCTACGAGGCCGACGGCAACGTCTACTTCGACGTGCGCTCCTTCCCGGGCTACCTGGGGCTCTCCAACCAGGAACTGGACAACCTGCTCCAGCCGTCCGGCGAGGGCGAGACCGGCAAGCGAGACCCCCGCGACTTCGCCATGTGGAAGGCCACCAAGCCCGGCGAGCCCTCCTGGGAGACCCCGTGGGGCCGCGGCCGCCCCGGCTGGCACCTGGAGTGCTCCGCCATGGCGCACAAGTACCTGGGCACCGCCTTCGACATCCACGGCGGCGGCCTCGACCTGATCTTCCCGCACCACGAGAACGAGATCGCCCAGGCCAAGGCCTTCGGCGACGACTTCGCCTCGTACTGGGTGCACAACGCCTGGGTCACCATGTCCGGCGAGAAGATGTCCAAGTCCCTCGGCAACTCGGTGCTCGTCTCCGAGATGGTCAAGAACTGGCGCCCCATCGTCCTCCGGTACTACCTGGGCACCCCGCACTACCGGTCGATGATCGAGTACAGCGAAGAGGCGCTGCGCGAGGCCGAATCGGCCTTCGCCCGCATCGAGGGCTTCGTCCAGCGGGTGGTGGAGAAGGCGGGCGGGCCGGTCGAGCCCGCCGCCGAGGTGCCGCTCGCGTTCGCCGAGGCCATGGACGACGACCTCGGCGTCCCCCAGGCGCTCGCCATCGTCCACACCACGGTCCGGCAGGGCAACAGCGCCCTGGCCGCCGACGACAAGGACAGCGCCATCGCCCGGCTCTCCGAGGTCCGGGCCATGCTCGGTGTCCTCGGCCTGGACCCCCTGGACCCGCAGTGGGCCGGCGAGACCGACCGCGGCGAGGACCTCCACGGCGTCGTGGACAGCCTGGTCCGCATGGTCCTGGAACAGCGCGAGTCCGCTCGGGCCCGCAAGGACTGGGCCACCGCCGACGCCATCCGCGACCAGCTGCAGCAGTCCGGGCTGGCCATCGAGGACGGCCCCACCGGGCCGCGGTGGAGCCTCGGCACGCGCTGAGCCCCGGACAGCCGGTGAGCCCCGGGCAGCCGGGATTGGTGGCCGCCCGGCGCTCCGGGCGGCACACTCTTCATACGTACGTATTGCATTGCCAACGAAACAGGTAGAGGTCATGGCCGGGAACAGCCAGCGCAGGAACCGCCGCACGTCCAACAAGAAGGGCGCGACGGTCGGCAGCGGTGGCCAGCGGCGCAAGGGCCTGGAGGGCAAGGGCCCCACGCCCAAGGCCGAGGACCGCAAGGGCCACAAGGCCTTCCGCATCTCCAACGCCAAGGCCCGGCAGGCGGCCAAGCGCCGCCCCGCCCCGCGCCGCGGCGGCCCCAAGGGCACCAGCGAGATGGTCGTCGGCCGCAACCCGGTCTTCGAGGCCCTGCGCGACGGCGTGCCCGCCACCACCCTCTACGTCCAGCAGTTCATCGACAACGACGAGCGGGTCCGCGAGGCCCTCGCGCTCGCCCAGGACCGCGGCAACATCAACCTGATGGAGGCGCCGCGGCCCGAGCTGGACCGCATGACCGGCGGCCTCAACCACCAGGGCCTCGTCCTGCAGGTCCCGCCGTACGAGTACGCCCACCCGGAGGACCTCACCGCCGAGGCCTACGACGAGGGCCAGGACCCGCTCATCGTCGCCCTGGACGGCGTCACCGACCCGCGCAACCTCGGCGCCATCGTCCGCTCCGTCTCCGCCTTCGGCGGCCACGGCGTGGTCATCCCCGAGCGCCGCGCGGCCGGCATGACCGCCGGCGCCTGGAAGACCTCGGCGGGCACCGCCGCCCGCACCCCGGTCGCCCGCGTCACCAACCTGACCCGCGCCCTCCAGGACTACAAGAAGGCCGGCATCACCGTCGTCGGCCTCGCCGCCGAAGGCGAGCACGAGGTCCAGGACCTGGAGGCGCTCGGCGGCCCCGTCGTGATCGTCGTCGGCTCCGAGGGCAAGGGACTCGGCCGGCTCGTCGGCGAGACCTGCGACTTCCTCGTGCGCATCCCGATGCCGGGCGGCGCCGAATCCCTCAACGCCGGTGTCGCGGCCGGCGTGGTCCTCTACGAAGCGGCCCGCCGCCGCGCCTGAGCACCCCGGCGGGACGGAGCGGGATCACCCCGCCCCGTCCCGCCGTGCATCCACCCGCCGTGCATCCACCCGCCGTGCGTCCGTCCCGCGGCGGGTCACCCCGATGGCCGAAATGTGGCGCCTTGACGGGTCTCGGACAGATCCGTGATGTCAAGGCAGTGTCCTAAACATTGATCACTCGGTTAGATGAGTGTGGACACAAGAACGCCCAGGTTCGACGACCAGCCCGCGCTGAGCATGGTCAAGGTGCCGTGCGACCCCGCACAGGTCATCGTCAACCACGCCAGCTTCCGCGTGCGGCTCGCACCGAGCCCGAGCGCGCGTCCCAAGTCCGGCTCCCTGCCCGCCGGCCCGGCCCGCGTCCCCGCACTCGGCGCGGCCGTCGCCGCAGCCGCCGCAGGCCGCCGCCCCCGCCGGGCCCCCGTGGTGTGGAGCGGCAAGGCCGGCCCCGGCGGCGACGCCGCGGCCGCCACCGGCGGGCTGCTCCAGGCCGTACGCGAAGCCGGCCGCGGCCGCGACGCGTTCGACGGCGGGGCCACCCAGGTGATCCCCCGAGTCGACCTCGACCGGGACCTCTCCGAGGACACCCTCCCCACACCGACCGTCATCGGCCAGCGCAGCTACGTCGGCACCGCCGACAGCGACGCCGACGCCTTCGAAACCCGCCCGCTGTCCGCCGTACGCGACCCGTCCCACCGGGCCGGAACCGGCTACGGCACCCCCGACGAGCCCGTCGCCGACATCCGCCGCCCCCAGGGCGAAGGCCGCCCCGGCAACGCCTCGTACTACCCCGACCGCCGGATGAACCTCGGCGTCGTCCTGCTCCCGCTGCGCGTCTTCCTCGGATTCATCTCCATCTACGCCGGCATGGGCAAGCTCTGCGACCCCGTCTACTTCGACGGCGGCGAACGCGGCTCCATGGTGACCTGGCTGCACACCCTGCACCCCTGGGCCCTCGCCGAGCCGCTCCGCGACTTCGCGCTCTCCCACCCCGTCGGCGCCGGCCTCACCGTCGCCTTCCTCCAGGTCATCGTCGGCGTACTCACCGTCTTCGGCCTGTGGCAGCGCTTCGCCGCCTGCTTCGGCGCACTGCTGTCGGCCGCGCTGCTCATGACCGTCAGCTGGAAGACCGTTCCCGCCTACGACGCCCCCGACATCATCTACCTGGCCGCCTGGAGCCCCCTGGTCATCGCCGGCGCTCCCGTCTACTCCCTCGACGCCCGCATCTCCGGCGAGGCGTGGCGGACCCTCGGCCCGCGCTCCGAGGTCTGGCAGCTCCGCCGCCGGGTCCTCCGCCGCGGAACCGTCGTGGCCTCCGTGGTCGTCGGCCTCACCCTGCTCGTCGGCTCCCTGCTCGGCAGCGCCGTCCGCTCCAGCACCGTCGTCACCGTCCCGGGCCCCGGCGACGCCCCGAGCAACTACCTCCCCGGCTCCCCGCTCCCGCAGGAACCCGGTACCTCCCGCACCCCCGCCCGGCAGGCCCCCTCCCACACCAACCCCTCGGTGAAGCCCTCACAGCCCACCAAGTCCGGCCGCACCACCCCCGGAACGGGCGCCAAGGCCACCACGGGCACCGGCGGCACCTCCTCGTCCGGATCGCCCTCGGCCACCCGGGGCGCCACCGGCAAGCAGACCCCCCGCTCGCAGAGCCCCCGCCAGTCGACCACCCAGCAGCGGCCGTCCTCCTCGTCCTCCGGCAGCGGCGGCAGCGGCGGCGGCAGCACGGGCGGCAGCGGCGGCGGCTCGGACACCCCCACGACCCGCAAGCCCGGCCTGGTCGGCAGCCTCCTCGGCTGACGGCGGGCAGGGCAGGCCCGGCACACAGGAGGGGCCCGGCGCGCACCATGCGCCGGGCCCCTCTTCCGTGTGCCTGCGCATCTGCGTGACTGCGCATCTACGTGTCCGCCCGACTGCCCGCGGGCTCAGGGCGCGGCCCGCGGGCTCAGGGGCGCGCCTGCGCCGCCAGTTCCCGTGCCGCCTCGGTCAGGTCCTTCGCCGTGTCGATGGCCCGCCAGTACGCCCCCTGGGGCAGCGGAAAGCCGGCCAGCCGGCGCTCTCGCGCCAGGTGCGGGAACGTCGTCCGCTCGTGATCCCCGAAATCCGGCAGCAGGGAAGCGAATTCACCCGAAAAGACGTACACGCCGGCATTGATGAGGTACGGCGAGGGAGGGGCCTCGATGAAGTCGAGGATCTGCCCGAACTCGTTGGTCTCCACCACGCCCCACGGGATGCGCGGCCGGGCCAGCGCCAGCGTGGCGGTCGCCGCCCGCTCGGTGTGGAACTCCGCCATCTCCCGCAGCGAGAACCGGGTCCAGATGTCCCCGTTGGTCGCGTACCAGGCCTCACCCGGGTGCGGCAGCCGGGCGGCGGCGAACTTCAGCCCGCCGCCCCGGCCCAGCGGCTCCTTCTCCACCACCGTGGCCACCCGCAGCGGCAGGTCCGCCCGCTCCAGCCACTCCTGGAGCACCTCCGCGAGATGACCGCAGGAGATCACCACGTCGGTGACGCCCTCGGACGCCAGCCAGGCAAGCTGGTGCCCGATGATCGGCATCCCCGTGCCGGGGATCTCCACCATCGGCTTGGGACGGTCGTCCGTATACGGGCGCAGCCGCGAACCCTGGCCGCCCGCCAGGACGACGGCCTGGCGGGGCGTGGCCGGGTGCGCGGCCGCGGAGCGGGAGGCGCCGGAGACGGCGCCGGAAAGAGCGTCGGAAGGTTCCGTCATGACGGCAGCCTATGCAGGCCGCTGCCGGTCACTACTGGACGGAGGACGCGACACCTGCCGCGTACGAGGTGTCGCACACGGGGCGGGAGTACGACTGGGCCTTCGTGGGCCCGTACTTCTCGACGGCCGCCCGGCCCAGCGCGCGCGCGATGCCCACGCAGTGGTCCGCCAGTGAGGGCCGCTTGTCGACCGCCTGCTGGAGGTGGGTCAGGACCTCGCCCGGCTGCGCACCCTGCTGCAGCTCCCCGAGGAGCTTGTCGCGCAGCACCTCCTGCGCCGCGAGCGGCTTCGCGGGGACGGAGACGTCCTCGGCGGAGGCGGTGAGGATCTGGGACGGGGAGTTGTCGGCCCAGGGAACCATGGTGACCGCGAGGGTCCCGGACAGGACCAGGACGACGGGCAGGACGAGGGCGAGGGAACGGCCGATACGGCGGGCGGTGTGGGTCACGAGGGCGAGAGTAGCGCTCGGTGAGGATTTGGCGACATTCAGTCACCCTGTCGAGGGACGGTTCGACGTGGTTTTTCGAATCCCGTGTTGACGCACACCGCTCGAAAAGGTCCGGTCTGCAGTGGACTCCGACGACCTGTCCCCCGGAACGGCCGGAGGCGCCCGGACGGATCCGAGCGCCTCCGCCACGTACCCGACGGGTTCCCCCGTCAGTCGGAGAGGCGCTCGCCCGAGGAGGTCGAGAACACGTGGGTCTCGCCGCCGCGCGGCACCACGTGCAGCTTCGAGCCCTTCTCCGGCACCTGCCGGCCGCCCACGCGGACCACCAGGTCCTGGGCCTTCCCGCCGACCTGCGCCGTGCCGTAGACGTAGCCGTCGGCGCCGAGCTCCTCGACCACGTTCACGGTCATCGTCAGGCCGCCCTCGTCACTGATGTCGAAGTGCTCGGGGCGCACGCCGACGGTGACCGTGCGGTCGCCCGCGTCGGCGGCGGTGGAGAGCGCTTCCCGGGAGACGGGGATGACGGAGTCGCCGAACTTCACGCCGCCGTCGGTGAGGGGCACCTCGACCAGGTTCATGGCGGGCGAGCCGATGAAGCCGGCGACGAACAGGTTCGCCGGGCGGTCGTACATGTTCCGCGGGGTGTCGACCTGCTGGAGCAGACCGTCCTTGAGGACCGCCACCCGGTCGCCCATGGTCATGGCCTCGACCTGGTCGTGGGTGACGTAGACGGTGGTGATCGCCAGGTCGCGCTGCAGGGCGGCGATCTGCGTACGGGTGGACACGCGGAGCTTGGCGTCCAGGTTGGACAGCGGCTCGTCCATGAGGAAGACCTGCGGCTTGCGGACGATGGCGCGGCCCATCGCCACGCGCTGGCGCTGGCCGCCGGACAGCGCCTTCGGCTTCCGGTCGAGGTACTGGGTGAGGTCCAGCATCTTCGCGGCCTCTTCCACCTTCCGGCGGATGGTGGCCTTGTCCACGCCGGCGATCTTCAGGGCGAAGCCCATGTTGTCGGCGACGGTCATGTGCGGGTAGAGCGCGTAGTTCTGGAACACCATCGCGATGTCCCGGTCCTTGGGCGGCAGGTGGGTGACGTCGCGGTCGCCGATGCGGATCGCTCCGCCGTTGACGTCCTCCAGGCCGGCGAGCATCCGGAGCGAGGTGGACTTGCCGCAGCCGGAGGGGCCGACGAGGACGAGGAACTCGCCGTCCTCGATCTGCAGGTCGAGCGCGTCGACGGCGGGCTTGTCGCCGCCGGGGTACAGCCGGGTCGCCTTGTCGAAGGTGACAGAAGCCATGGTGATGCATCCCTTCACCGGCAGGAACGTGCCGGACGATCCGAGTAAAGGAGTGTTGTTGGTCTAGTCCATGACGGACTTCCCGGTGACGCTACCCGGCGGTTCGCTTCTTGTCAGCACCCGTGGTCAATCTGATGGCTCGGGGAATCGGCTGCTGTGTAGAGTGAGGGCGGTTACGCCTCCTTAGCTCAGCTGGCCAGAGCACCGCTCTTGTAAAGCGGGGGTCGTCGGTTCGAACCCGACAGGGGGCTCGACGCGAAGGGCCGGCGCAGGGGCGTGTTTCCCCGGCGCCGGCCCTTTCGCATGACCATGGCCGGCCGGCCGGCCGTCAGGTCGGTGTCGGCAGAGTCCGGCAGCCGGCCTGCGGGTTGTGCGCCGATCCGGCCGGAGCTGCGGATCAGGCGTTGTCCCCGGTTCGCAGCTCTGCCCTTCGTCGACGGGTGTAGCCGTCGAGACCGCGCTTGATGGCACGGGTTCACCGGCCCTCCTCTGGCCCGGCCGAACGGCTCGACGGGAAGGGCGCACCCGCCAGGGGGTGTGCCCCACGGCCATGGCTCGCGCCGGGTGGCGGCCGGGCGCGAGTCGAGTGGGGTGGTGGCGGGGCCGGGCTGCTGTTGCCGGTGCGTGAACGTGGTGTCGGGTGGACCGGCCGGAAAAAAATCGAGCGGTACTTTTGTTCTCCGTCGAGGTGCCGAGAGAGGTGGGATCCGTGCCGCGGACCGTGAAGCAGGACCGCGCCCTGCGGACGAGGGCGGCGCTCATCCAGGCGGGGGCCGAGGTCTTCGGCGAGGAGGGGTTCGCCGGGGCGAGCGTGACGCGGATCGCCGACCGGGCGGGGATGACGCTGGGGGCGATGTACTTCCACTTCCCGTCCAAGGAGGCCCTGGCCCGGGAGATCGTGCGTGCGCAGCCGGAGCTGGTGAGTCCGCCGTTGCCCTCGGAGGGGCTGCAGCACGCCGTCGACCTGACGCTCACTTGGGCGTACCGGCTGTTGACGGACGCGTTGCTGTTCGCGGGGGCGCGGCTGGTGCTGGAGGCGGACCGGTTCATCGAGCCGGGGGAGAACGTGCACCGGCTGTGGACCGAGGTCCTGTCGGGGGATTTCCGGCTGGCGGTGAGGCGGCGGGAGCTGCGGCGCTCGGTGGACGTGGAGGCGCTGGCGCGGCTGGTGGTCGATGCGTGTGCGGGGGCGCAGATGCATTCGCACGTGGAGTCGGGCCGGGTGGACCTGCCGCGGCGGGTGGAGGGGATGTGGCGGCTGGTGTTGCCGGCGGTGGCGACGGCGCGGGTGATCGAGGGGCTGGAGTTCGGGGAGGAGCGGGGGCGCTGCCAGGCCGGTCCCACCGGTCCCGGCCCGGCTAGTCGAACAGCCGGTTCCTGACTGCGGCGAGGACTTCCGTACGGCTGCGGGGGCCGTTGTCGGCCGCGATGAGGTGGTCGCCGATGCGGAGGGAGAAGGTGATCAGGCACCGGGCCTCGACATCGCCCTCGTCGGGGCAGAAGGCCCCGTAGAGCTCCCGGAGATAGTCCATGCGCCGGTTGTCGGCGCGCCGGAGGCGGTGTGCGACCGCTTCGTCGCGCCGGGCCCAGTCGCGGATGGCGAGCTCGACCCCGGGGCCGGTCACGGGGGTGTCGGCGGACCCCACGAAGTCGAAGAGACGTCCGAGCCGCTCGCGGGCGTCGCCCCCGTCGCGCTCGATCTGCTCGATGACGTCCTCGGTGACCCCGCGTTCCCAGGTGTCGAGCATCTCCTCCAGCAGGGCGGCCCGGTTGCGGAAGTAGCCGTAGAAACCGCCCTTGCTGACTCCCAGTTCCTGGGCGAGCACCTCCACGCGGACGGCCTCGGGTCCGCCGGCGGCGAGCGCCCGCAGTCCCTGCTCGATCCACGTGGCCCGCGGCGTACGGATCGCGCCCATGCCGCGTCTCCCCTCACCTGTCCCGGATCACCTGTCCCGGAAATCGAAGTATACGGCGCCGTATGGATCGGTCTATGCTCGATCTATACGCCACCGTATAGACAGGGGTCCGTGATGAGCGATCTGCGCCTTGCCCCAACCGACCACACGTCCAGGCCCTGGCGGATCCACGAGGTCGCCGGCGACTTCAGGCTGGAGGACGTGTGGGCGCTGCCGACGCCGGGAGGTCCGGACGACCTGCACCACCTGGTCCGGCAGATGGCCGACGGCAAGGGCGGCCCGGACGGCGGCAACCCGGTGGGCCGCTTCCTCTTCGCGGTGCGCTGGAAGCTGGGAGCGCTGCTCGGCTGGGACGAGCCCGGCTCGGGCATCGGCGGCCGCGTGGCGTCGCTGCGCGACCGGCTGCCGGACGACCTGCGCGAGGGACCGCGGGGGCCCGACCTCGGCTCGGCGCCCTTCACCTCGGTCTTCGAGACGCACGACGAGTGGGCCGCCGAGTGCGCCAACAAGACCATGCACGGGGTGCTGCACATCGGCTGGGTCCCCGACGGGAACGGCGGCCACCGCGGCCAGATGGCCGTCCTGGTGAAGCCCAACGGCCGCCTCGGCTCCCTCTACATGCTCGGCATCAAGCCCTTCCGGTACCTGGGGGTGTACCCGGCGCTGGTGCGCTCGATCGGCCGGGAGTGGCAGGCGAACGCGGCCCGCCGGGCCACGGGCTGACGGGCCCTAGTGGCGGCCGGAGATCCGGTCGGCGAGCCGTGCCAGGGGTGCGGTGGACGCGCTCTGGTGGATGCCTTCGCGGCGGTCGGCCTCGCGGTAGGCGGCGTAGAGGGCGTGTACGCCGAGCCAGCGCAGGGGTTCGGGTTCCCAGCGGCGGACGCGGTGGTTGACCCAGGGGAGGGTGGTCAGGTCGGTGGGTCCGGCCTGGCCGGAGTCCTGCTGGACCAGGTCGCGGAGGGTGCGGGCGGCGAGGTTGGCGGTGGCGACGCCGGAGCCGACGTAGCCGCCGGCCCAGCCGAGGCCGGTGGTGCGGTCGAGGGTGACGGTGGCGCACCAGTCGCGGGGGACGCCGAGTACGCCGGACCAGGCGTGGGTGATCTCCACGCCGGTCAGCAGGGGGAAGAACCCGGTGAGGAGCCGGGTGAGCGCGGTGATGGTCTCCGGCTGCGTACGGCCGTCGTTGTCGGTGCGGGAGCCGAAGCGGTAGGGGACGCCCCGGCCGCCGATGGCGATGCGGTCGTCGGCGGTGCGCTGGGCGTACATGTAGGCGTGGGCCATGTCGCCGAGGGTGGCGCGGCAGTCCCAGCCGATCCGTTCCCAGGTCTCCGGGGGGAGCGGGGCGGTGACGATCATGGAGGAGTTCATGGGGAGCCACGACCGCTTCTGGCCCTTCAGCCCGGCGGTGAAGCCTTCGGTGCAGCGCAGGACGTAGGGCGCGCGGACGGTTCCGTACGGGGTGACGGCGCGCTTCGGGGCGATCTCGGTGACCGGCGTGGACTCGTGGATGGTGACGCCGAGCCGTTCGCAGGCATCGGCGAGGCCGGTGACCAGTTTGGCGGGGTGGATCCGGGCGCCGTGGGGGGTCCAGGAGGAGCCGACGGCGTCGGCGATGTCGATGCGGGCCCGGGTCTCCGTGGCGCCGAGCAGCACCCGGTCGGTCTCGCCGAACCCGGCCTCCGCCTCGTGGAAGGCTTTGAGACGGGCCAGCTGGGCGGGGGTGCGGGCCACCTCCAGGACGCCGCCCCGGTGGATGTCGGCGTCGATCGACTCCTTCCCCGCGACGTCGATGACCTCGGTGACGGTGTCGTTCATGGCCTGCTGGAGCCGCACGGCGGCGTCCCGGCCGTGGAGTGCGGCGTAGCGGTCGCGGCCGGCGATGCCGTTGTAGAGCCAGCCGCCGTTGCGGCCGGAGGCCCCGTAGCCGCAGAACTTCCGTTCCAGCACGGTGACCCGGAGGAAGGGGGCGGCCTGCTTGAGGTAGTACGCCGTCCACAGACCGGTGTATCCGCCGCCGACGATGACGACGTCGGCGGTGGCGTCGGAGGTGAGGGGTGCGCGGGGCGGCGGGGTGCCGTGGGTCGCGTACCAGAAGGAGATTCCACCGTTGATCGTCGCGCTCGCGCTGGTCATGGGGGAGTTGCTACACCGCGTTCCGGATGCGTGTCCAGGTCCGGGACGAATGTTCGGTGGCCGCCCGGCAGTCGCCCGGCAGCCGGCCGGCAGCTGCGCGGCAGCCGGACGGCGCGGGAAACGGACGGCGCCCGCGCGACGGCTAGCGTCGGCGCATGGTGGAAATGGTGGACATCCCTCCGGCTCTGGTCGAATCACAGCTGGAATGGAACGGGGAGGCCGGCCGGGCCTTCATCGAGGCGCTGCCCCGCCGCACGGCGGAGTTCCTGGACCGCTGGCGGCTGCGCCGGTCGGGTCCGGCGATGCACGGCGTGGCCGCGCTGGTGCTCCCGGTGGACCGTGCCGACGGCACGCCGGCCGTGCTGAAGCTGCAGGCGGTGGACGAGGAGACGGCGGGCGAGCCGGTCGCGCTGCGCGCCTGGGACGGGCACGGCTGCGTACGGCTGCTGCGGCACGACCCGGAGACCGGGACGCTGTTGCTGGAACGCCTCGACGAGAACCGCCCGCTCTCGGCGGTCGCGGGGGCGGACCCCCGGCGGGCGGTGCGGGTGATCGCGGAGCTGCTGGCCCGCCTGACGTCCGTACCGGCGCCACCGGGCCTGCGGCGCCTGGGCGACATGGCCGCGGACCTGCTGGCGGCCGTACCGGAGGCGGCCGCACGCCTGGCGGATGACCGGGACCGGAACCTGCTCCGGGACTGCGCGGCCGCCCTGGCGGAGGTCGCGGGGGAGCCCGGGGACCGGCTCCTGCACTGGGACCTCCACTTCGACAACGTCCTGGCCGGCGCCCGCGAGCCGTGGCTGGCGATCGACCCGAAGCCGCTCGCCGGGGACCCGGCCTTCGAGCTGTGGCCGGCCCTGGGGAACCTGTTCGACGCGGACGACGTGCGGTGGCGCTTCGACCTGATGACGGAGGTCATGGGGCTGGACCGGGACCGCGCGCGCTGCTGGACGCTGGGACGGCTGGTGCAGAACGCGCTGTGGGACGTGGAGGACGGCGAACGCTCCCTGGACCCGCAACAGCGCACGGCGGCGGAACGTCTCCTGGGCCGCTGAGGGAGCCCGCGGGCGGCAGGGGGCAGGGGACAGGGGGCAGCCGGACCGGCGGACAAGAGGACCGGCGGACAAGAGGACGGGAAGACGAAAGAACGGAAGGGCCGTCTGACCGTCTGACCATCCGGCCGTCCTAGGCTGCGTACATGATCAGGACTGCGACCGAAGCCGACGTTCCCGCCATCCACGCCATGATCCGCGAGCTCGCGGAGTACGAGAAGGCCCTGCACGAAGTGCGCGCCGACGAGGAGCAGCTGCGCGAGGCGCTGTTCGGGGAGCGGCCCGCGGCGTTCGCGCACATCGCCGAGACGGACGCGGGCGAGGTGGTCGGGTACGCGATCTGGTTCCTGAACTTCTCGACCTGGCGCGGGGTGCACGGCATCTACCTGGAGGACCTGTACGTGCGCCCCTCGGCGCGGGGCGGCGGCCACGGCAAGGCCCTGTTGGCGGAGCTGGCCCGGACCTGCGTGGAGCGGGGCTACCAGCGCCTGGAGTGGTCGGTGCTGAACTGGAACGCCCCGGCGATCGACTTCTACGAATCACTGGGTGCGCGCCCGCAGGACGAGTGGTCCGTCTACCGCCTGACGGACGCGCCACTGACGGCCCTGGGCACGGCCTGAGCGGCAAGCACCTGCCGGACGGATGTCAGAGGCGTGGTCCAGCATGGGGGAATGGCGCGAAAGGCAAGACCGACAGCACGACGCACAGCGACACGGCCGACCATCCACCTGCCGGAACTGGAGCCGTACGGGGGCGGCGGTCTGGAGCCGGAGGGCGACTACGACGGCCTGGAGTTCGCGGGGCTGGAGCTGGACGGGCAGGACGGGACGGGGGCCCGGTTCCTGGACTGCCGGCTGGCCGACTGCGCCCTGGCCGAGACGCACCTGCGGAGCGCCCGCTTCACGGACTGCGTTCTGGAACGGGTGCGCGGCGTGGGCACGGACCTGGCGGGGGCCGGTCTCCGGGACGTGGAGCTGATCGAGGCCCGGCTGGGCGGGATCCAGGCGCACGGTGCCGTGCTGGAGCGCGTCCTGGTCCGCGGCGGCAAGATCGACTACCTGAACCTGCGGGGAGCCCGGCTGACGGACGTGGTGTTCGAGGGCGTGGTGCTGGCCGAACCGGACTTCGGGGGCGCGGAACTGGAGCGGGTGGAGTTCCGGGACTGCGTGCTGCGCGGGGCGGACTTCTCCGGGGCGCGGCTGGCCGAGGTGGACCTGCGGGGCGCGGTCGAACTGGACGTCGTACGCGGCCTGGACCGCCTGTCGGGTGCGGTGATCAGCCCGCCACAGCTGTTGGACCTGGCACCGGCGCTGGCCGCCGAGCTGGGCATCCGGGTGGAACCGACGAGCTAGCGCCCGCGGCGGTCAGGCAGGGACGCGGGGGAACCGGGACTGCAGGCTCCAGATGGCCGGGTTGTCGGCGAGCCCTTCGTGCATGTCGACGAGATCGGCGATCAGGTCGTGCAGGAAGTCGCGGGCCTCGCGGCGCAGCAGCTTGTGGCCGAAGGTCAGCGGGGCCTCTTCGGCGGGCATCCAGTCGGCCTCGACGTCCACCCACCCGAACCGGCGCTCGAACAGCATCCGGTCCGTGGACTCGGTGAAGTCGAGCTCGGCGTACCGGCTGCTCGACGACCGGCTGCCCCGGGGGTCCTGGTCGAGCTGCTCGACGATGTCGCAGAGCGCCCAGGCGAAGTCAAGTACCGGCACCCATCCCCAGGCTGTGGACAGCTCCCGGTCCTGTTCGGTGTCGGCGAGGTAGACGTCCCCGCAGAACAGGTCGTGGCGCAGCGTGTGGACGTCCGCGGTGCGGTAGTCGGTCTGCGGCGGGTCCGGGAAGCGGCGGGAGAGGGAGTAGCCGATGTCGAGCATGCGACCGATGGTGTCACGCCTGCGCCGCCACCCCGCTCGCCGGCCGGTTCCGTCCGGCAGGAGTCCGGTCGCTGCCCCGACCCGCCTCACCGCGTCGTCCGGCAGCCCGGCGACACCGTGCCGGGTGGCGGGTGGGCAACCCCCGCCCGGGCCCGGTGGGGCTGGGGTGAGTAGCGGGCCGCCGCAGTGGCGCCGTATCCCCGCGCCTACGGCAGCAGCCTCCGCTCCTTGGCCACCGCCACCGCGCCCGCGCGTGTGTCCACGCCAAGTTTGTCGTAGATGCGGCCCAGGTGGGTCTTGACCGTGGCCTCGCTGATGAAGAGGGCGCGGGCGATCTCGCGGTTGCCGAGGCCGTGTGCGAGCTGGCCCAGGATGTCCAGCTCACGTTCCGTCAAGGTGGGGCGCGAGCCCCGCATGTGGGCCATCACGCGGCTGGCGACCGGCGGGGAGAGGGTCGTACGGCCCTCGGCGGCGGAGTGGATCGCCGCGAAGAGCTCTTCCGGGCGTTCCGCCTTCAGCATGTACCCGGTCGCCCCCGCCCCGATGGCGCGGGTGATGTCGGCGTCCGTGTCGTACGTCGTCAGGACCAGTACGTGCGGCGGCCGGGGCAGTGCGGTGAGCCGGCGGGTGGCCTCCACCCCGTCGATCCCCTCCCCGAGCTGGAGGTCCATCAGGACCACGTCGGGGTGCAGTTTGGCGGCCAGTGCGACCGCCTCCTCGCCGCTGCCGGCCTCGCCCAGCACCTCGATGTCGGGTTCGCTGCCGAGGAGGGCGAGCAGCCCGGCCCGGACGACCACGTGGTCGTCGCAGAGCAGGATCGTGGTGGGCGTACGGGGCGTACGGGAGGTGCTCATGGGGCGGGCTCCAGGGGCAGCGCGGCGGAGAGGACCGTTCCCTCGCCGGGGACGGATTCGATGGTGAGGGTGCCACCCAGCCCGCGCACCCGGGCGTGCATGGCGGGCAGGCCGTGGCCGCGGTCCGTACGGTCCCTCCCGTCGGGACCGACGAGGTCCCCGGAACCTCCGGGACCCTCCGCACGGGACCCCGTGAACCCCCGGCCGTCGTCGGCGACGTCCAGGACCACCTGATCGCCCAGGAAGCTCAGCGTCAGCGCGGCCGTGCGGGCACCGGAATGCTCCCGTACGTTCGCCAGCGCGCCCTGGGCGATGCGCAGCAGGGCGGACTGGGTGCGGTCGGGCAGCTGCACCGGAGTGCCCTCCAGATGGAAGCGGACGGTGATGTCCGGACCGGCGTCGAGCCCGCGCAGGGCATCGGGGAGCCCCGCGCCGTTGTCCAGTTCGGGCGGGGCGAGGTCGGAGACCAGCCGGCGGGCCGCGGCGAGGCCGCGGGCGGCGATCTCGTTGGCGGTGCGGACGTGGGCACGGGCGGTGCCCGGGTCGGCGTCCCAGGTGCGGTCGGCGGCCTGGAGCAGCATCTGCTGGCTGGAGAGGTGCTGGGCCAGCGTGTCGTGGATCTCCATGGAGAGCCGCTGCCGTTCGGCGAGGGTGCCCTCGCGGCGCTCGGTGGCGGCCAGTTCGCGGCGCGTGCGGATCAGGTCGTCGATGAGTGCCTGCTGATCGGCTGCCTGGCGTTCCATGTGGATGAAGACCGCGGCCGCGAGGGCGGCGACGGCGGGCGGGGCGAGCAGCAGGTTGGGGTCGAAGGGGCCGGTGGCCAGGCGCAGGTTCGCGGCCACGACCAGGGCGGTGAGCAGGCCGACGATGGCCACGGCGGCGCGGGGCGGGAGGGTGCGGAGGGCGGTGTAGAAGAGCGGGACGGCGCACCAGGCGAAGCTGGGGGCGAGGAGGACGAGGACGACCCAGACGGCGATGACGAGGCCGAGCCACAGCAGACGGCGGGCGGGGCCGAGGCTCCGGGCCGCATCCCGGGCGGTACCCCGGGCCGTGCCGGGTGTGCCGGCCGGGCCCGGGGCGGGTGGGGTGCCGGTGCGGCCCACGGCCGGGCCGAGGACGTAGAGCAGGGCCAGGGTGATGCTCAGCGCGATGACCCAGGGGGTGCGGGGTTCGCCGGGGTGGCGCAGGAGGAAGCGGGTCACCGACGCGGTGAGCAGCAGGAAGAAGGCGGCGTGCATGACCGCGGCGAGGGCGCGGGTGCGGGTGTGGGAGCGGGTGGCGGCACTCGGGCCGCGGCCGGGGACCCGGCCGGTGCTTCTGCCGGAGCCGCTTGTGCTGGATCGACCTGCGGTCACGGCGGTCCTTTCGGGTCAGCTGGTACGTCCATCGTGCCGCGACTTCGCGGAACGGCGATGGCCTCCGGGCCACGGCGATGGCCTCCGGGCCAGGTCGGGCTCCGGGGAAGCGGGCTTCGGGCGAGGCCGCCCTACGGCCGACCGTGACGGGACCGGACCCGCCCGCGACCGGTGGGCGGGCAGCAAGGCGCCGGGCGACGCGTGGCGCCTGGCGTCACGCGCCCTGCGTCAGGCGCCCGGCGCCACGCGCCCGGCGCCAAGCCAGAGCCCGGATGCAGGGTGCGCCCCGTCCGTACGCCCGCTCGCAGTGCTCGGCGCACGCTTCGGGGCGCACCCTCTGACCAGGAAACTCCCCCTGGACGGCCCCCCGCATCAGCCGATCGGTTGACCCCGGGGTCAACCGGTTCGGGTCGTGGGCCGAGCCGGTCCGGGGACGGGGTGGGGCCCGGTGCGGGACCAGCATGGGTGGTGCGGAAGGACACCGGCCCCGCAGCGCGGCCGGCGAGTACCCGCAGCGCGACCCGCCCACACGCCAAGGAGCATCCGCATGAACACCCGTACCCGCGTCCTCACCGGTGCCGCCCTCGCCGTCGCGATCGGCGCCGGCACCTTCGGTGCCGTCAGTGCCAGCGCCGCTCCCGCCGCCAAGCCCGCCGCTGCGGCCAAGAAGAGCGACAACGACAACTTCACCACCAGCACGCACCTGACCGTCGATGCCGCGACGAAGGCCGCGCAGGCCGCCCTGAAGGCCGCGCAGAAGGAGAACCAGCGCGTCACCGTCGCCGTCGTCGACCGGAACGGCAACACGATCGTCACCCTGCGCGGTGACGGCGCGGGCCCGCAGTCGTTCGAGTCCGCCCAGCGCAAGGCGTACACCGCCGTGTCCTGGAACGCCCCGACCTCCGTGCTCGCGGGCCGGCTCGCCCAGACCCCGAACCTGAAGGACATCCCCGGCACGCTCTTCCTCGGCGGCGGCGCCCCGGTGCAGCTGAACGGCGCCCCGATCGCGGCCGTCGGTGTCGCCGGCGCCCCGAGCGGCGACCTGGACGAGAAGTACGCGAAGGCCGGTGTGGAGTCGCTCAACGACTGACCGGATCACTGAGCGTCGTGGGCCGCCGCACGTCCTAGTATCAAGTGGTGGACAACCGCACGTTCTTCCGGGCCGCCGCCCCCGTCACCGCAGCTCTCCTCGCCCTCACCACGGGGTGTACCGGGAGCACGGTGCAGGGGCGGCCCGGTGCTGCCGGGCTCCGGGACCCGTTCTTCCCGAAGGCGGGGAACGGCGGGTACGACGTCAGCCACTACGACCTGGCGATCGACTACCGGCCCGACAGCGGCCGGCTGTCCGGCACCGCCGTCATCACGGCCCGGGCCACGCAGGGGCTGAGCTCCTTCAACCTCGACCTGTCCGGGCTCGACGTGGAGGACGTGAAGGTCCAGGACGCGTCCGCCCGGTTCAACCGGACCGGCCAGGAGCTGACCGTCCGCCCGGCCGAGGACCTGAAGAAGGGCCAGGAGTTCCGTACGGTCGTCACGTACTCGGGCAAGCCGAGGACGGTGAACGACCCGGACGGGTCCGCGGAGGGCTGGATCCCGACCGGGGACGGGGCCGTGGCGGTCGGCGAGCCGGTCGGGTCGATGGCCTGGTTCCCCGGGAACCACCACCCGAGCGACAAGGCCACCTACGACATCACGCTGACCGTCCCCAAGGGGTACGAGGCGGTGTCCAACGGGCGGCTGGAGTCCCGGACCGAGAAGAACGGCACCTCCGCGTTCCGCTGGCGGAGCGCGCAGCCGATGGCCGGCTATCTGGCGATCGCCGCCATCGGGAAGTACCGCGTCACCACCGGCAGGACCGCGTCCGGGATCCCGGTGTACAACGCCGTCGCGCCGGAGGAGGCCGCGGCGAGCGCCGAGGCGCTGGGCAGGATCCCGGAGATCGTGGACTGGGGGAGCCGGCGGTTCGGCGCCTATCCGTTCGACGCCGCGGGTGCCGTCGTGGAGGCGGAGGACACCCTCGGGTACGCGCTGGAGACGCAGACTCGGCCGGTCTATCCGGGCGCGCCGACCGATGACCTGGTGGTGCACGAGATGGCGCACCAGTGGTTCGGGAACTCGGTGTCGCCGAAGTCCTGGAAGGACATGTGGCTCAACGAGGGCTTCGCGACGTACGCGGAGTGGCTCTGGTCGGAGGACCACGGCGGGCTCACCGCCGAGGAGCACTTCCGGGCGTTCCTGAAGGGCGACACGAAGGCCGATCCGTCCGCGGACGCGGACTGGGGTGCCTTCCCGCCCGCCAATCCTCCGTCGGCGAAGGCGATTTCCGACGACCCCGTGTACTACCGGGGCGCGATGGTGCTGCACCGCATCCGGCAGGAGGTCGGGGACCGGAAGTTCTTCGACCTCGTGCGCGGCTGGACGGCGGAGCACCGGCACGGCAACGCGAGCACCGCGGACTTCGTCGCCTACACCGAGCAGCGGACCGGCAAGGACCTCGACGAGCAGGTGTGGCAGAACTGGCTGTACGGGGCGGACAAGCCCAAGGGGTGAGCGGTTCCGGTTGCCCGGCCTTGCGCCCCGCACCTTGACCCCGCAGCCCGCAGCCCGCAGCCCGCGCCTTGCGCCCCGCTCCGGGCACTCGGTGGCGGAGGCCCCTCCCCGGACGGCTGAGAAGGGGAGTCCGCCACTGTGCCCGGCTGGTGGATCGGGTGCCGACCCGGGGCGCATACCGGCCCGGGTCGGCCGTCGGCGCCTGTCAGACGTTGACGCCGAAGTCCTGGGCGATGCCCGTCAGGCCGGAGGCGTAGCCCTGGCCGACCGCGCGGAACTTCCACTCGGCGCCGTTGCGGTAGAGCTCGCCGAAGACCATGGCGGTCTCCGTCGCCGCGTCCTCCGAGAGGTCGTAGCGGGCGATCTCGGCGCCACCGGCCTGGTTGACCACGCGGATGTACGCGTTGCGCACCTGGCCGAAGTTCTGGCTGCGGGATTCGGCGTCGTAGATGGAGACCGGGAAGACGATCTTGTCGATCTCGGGGGACAGGCCGGCCAGGTTGACGCTGATCGACTCGTCGTCGCCGGAGCCCTCGCCGGTCCGGTTGTCACCGGTGTGGACGATGGTCTGGTCCGGGGTGGACTTGTTGTTGAAGAAGACGAAGTGGCCGTCGGAGACGACCTTGCCCATCGCGTTCACCGCGATGGCCGACGCGTCCAGGTCGAAGTCCACACCGGTCGTCGTACGGACGTCCCAGCCGAGGCCGACCGTGACCGCGCTGAGGCCCGGTGCCTCCTTCGTGAGCGAGACGTTGCCGCCCTTGGACAGGCTTACCGCCATCGGATGTCCCTTTCTTCGAACCATGACCTCGGGACCGGCCTCGGGGCCGGTGTGGCCAAGCTATCGCTGACTGTCATAACGCAGGGAGGGGAGGTGAAGGTTCCAGCCGGGCGAGTGGCCGTCGGAACGTCCGGCGAAATGGGGGTGACGGGGGCCGTGCGCGGGCGCGACCATGAGGGCATGCCTGGTCCCTATGTCATCCGCGGTTCGGTCGTGGTGCCCGAGGCCGAGCTCCGGTGGCGCTTCTCGCGTTCCTCGGGGCCCGGCGGGCAACACGTGAACACCTCCGACTCGAAGGCGGAGCTGCTCTTCGACGTCGCCGCCACCTCCGCCCTGCCGGAGGTCTGGAAGCAGCGTGCGCTGGAGCGGCTGGCCCCGAGGCTGGTGGACGGTGTGCTCACCGTTCGCGCTTCGGAGCACCGCTCACAGCTGCGCAACCGGGAGATGGCGCTGGTCCGTCTCGCCTCGCTGCTGGCCGAGGCCACCGCGCCGCCGCCGAAGGCGCGCCGGGCCACGAAGATCCCGCGGGGCATCAACGAGCGTCGCCTGCGCGAGAAGAAGGCGCGCGCCGAGACCAAGCGGGGCCGAGCCGGCCGCGACTGGTAGCCGGAGCGTCGGCCACCGGCCGCCGGACCGTTTCCTCTCCCGGTGCCGTGCGTTACGCCCCCAGCTGCCGGTACCGCCCCCGGAAGTACGCCAGCGGCCCGGCCTCGCCCGGCGGTACGGACGCGCTCAGCACCCGTCCCACCACCAGGGTGTGGTCCCCGGCCGCGGTCCTGGACTCCGTACGGCACTCCAGGGTGGCCAGGGCGCCGCCGATCAGCGGAGCCCCGCTCAGTTCCCCGCGCACGTACGGGAGATCGGCGAACAGCAGCCGGTCGCTGATCCGGTTCTTCATCGAGAACCGGCCCGCCACCTGCCGCTGGTGCTCCGCCAGCACCGACACCGCCCACAGCGGCTGTTCGTCCAGCAGGTCGTCCATCCGGGATCCCTCGCGCACGCTCACCAGCACCAGCGGCGGATCCAGGGACACGGACATGAAGGCCGTCGCGGTCATGCCGACGTCCTCGCCGAACGGCGGCTCCTGTGCGGTCACCAGCACCACACCCGCGGCCAGCCGTGACATGGCGGCGCGGAACTCGTCTTCGCTCACGCCTTCAGCATGAAGGGTTTCGGCTCGCGTCTCAGCTCTCGTGTTCGGCACGTCCGGAACGCTAGTCTCGGGCTCCCGCGCCCCGCATCGGGCCCCGGGCGGACCCGTGGGGGGACCAAGGTCGGAGTGCGAGACCTAGGCCGAAGGACACGGTCCGGGCTCCGGTGGTGACCCGCCCATGAGGCGGCCTTCTTTTCATACCATGTGACTTGAGTCACAGAGAGCAAGATTTGTTGACCCTGTGTACCTGCCGCACAGCTCACTGTGATTCAGTGGACGGGACACCGCAACGAAACGCCGATGACGAACCTGGAGTTGCTGTCGAGGTCTCGGGGAGAGCGAGCAATGGAGACCGAGTCGGAGCCGTACGTCCGCCTTGCGACCCTGCGGCAGCTCCATCAGGTGGTGGCCGAGCTCAACACGGCTCGGAGCCTGGCGGACACCCTGCAGACCGTCGTGGACGGCATCGTCGTCGGCCTCGGCTACGAACTCGCCTGTGTCAACCTCGTCCGCCCCGACGGTGATCTGGTCGTCGCCGCGTTCGCCGGGGACCCCGCCGCCGAAGCCCTGATCACCGGCCGCGTCGGCTCCCGCGCCTCCTGGGACCGCCGGCTCGCGATGGGCGAGTGCTGGGACGGCCTGCGCTTCATCCCGCACACCGAGGGCTGGGTCCTGTTCGAGGACGACGTCCCGCAATGGCACACCGAGGGCCCCGAACCGCGCTTCCACGACGAATGGCACCCCGAGGACCGGCTCTACGCGCCCATGTACGCGTCCGGCGGCGAGCTGCTGGGAGTCATCTCGGTCGACCGTCCGCGCAACGGGCGCCGCCCCGGCGCATGGGGGCGCGAAGCCCTGCAGATGTACGCGTTCCAGGCCGCCATCGCGATCAGCAACGCCAGGCTCCGCGCGAACATGCAGCGCGCCCTGGTCCGGCTGGAGCGCGAACAGCAGGCGCTCCGCGCCAGCGAAGAGTCGTTCCGGCAGGCCTTCGAGTACGCGCCCAGCGGCATGGCCATCGCCGAGATGGGCGGCGACCAGCACGGCCGGCTGCTGCGCACCAACGACGCGCTGTGCCGGCTGCTCGCCCGCCCCGCGTCCGTGCTGCGCCGCTACTCCTTCTCCGACCTGGTCCACCCCGAGGACATCGGGACCCTGCTGCGGACCTCCGCCGAGGGCGGGCGCGCCGAGCTCCGGCTGGGCCGCCGCGACGGCTCCTACGTCTGGGTCTCGCTCCGCAACTCGGTGGTCGCCGACGCCGCCGACGGTCCGCGTTTCCTGCTGACGCACGTCGAGGACATCGAGGAGCGCAAGCGGCACGAGCTGCAGCTCGCCCACCGGGCCAGCCACGACTCGCTGACCGGCCTCCCCAACAGCGCCGAACTGCGCGCCCGGCTCGCCTCACGGCTGTGTCGCCGGCCACAATCCGTGCGGAACGGAGCCGTGGAGGCGCTCGACGCGGCCTTCGAGGGCCGCCCGCCCCGGCCCGACACCGGCGAGCACGGCTTCCAGCCCGACGGCCACCCCGGCGACGGGTACCAGGGGAACGGCTACCAGGCGAACGGCTACCAGGGGAGCGGGTACCAGACGGAGCCGTACCCCCCGCCGGACTCGTACCCGCCGGACTCCTACCCAACGGATGCGTACCCACCGGGCGCGTACCCACCGGATGCGTACCCGGCGGACGGGTACCGGACGGAGACGCACCCGGGGGAGGGGTACCGGGGCGACGGCTACGCCGACCCCTTCGAGTTCCCACCCACCCTCACCCCGGCCCAGGCACAGGCCCAGGCGCAGCCCCGGGAGCCCGGGGCCCCCGGCCACGGCGGCGGGCCGTACGACCACCACGTCCACGCCGTGGCACCCTCCGCCGACGTGGACGACGGCACCAAGGGCCTGGCCGTGCTCTTCTGCGACCTGGACGGCTTCAAATCGATCAACGACCGCTTCGGCCACCACACCGGGGACGCGGTCCTCATCGAGGTGGCGCGGCGGCTCACGACGGGCGTCAGGGACGGTGACACCGTCGCCCGGCTGGGTGGTGACGAATTCGTCGTCCTCGCCGACGGCCTCGGTGCCGCCGACGCCGCCGACCTCGCCGTCCGGCTGCGCAACGCGATCATCCCGCCGATCCGGGTCGACGGCCGCGCCGTACGGGTGGGCGCGAGTTTCGGCATCGGCTGGGCCAGCTGCGGAATGTCCGCGGAGGAAGTGCTGCGCTCTGCCGACCAGCGCATGTACATCGAGAAAAGGTCGCGTTCCAAGGCACATCGACGGGCCGGCTGAGTGCATCCGGAGCCCGTGGGTGCACGTGTTCGGGGTAGGCTCCCGTGGGTCGAAAGGAGTGACCCGCGATGACCACGCCCGCGAACAAGCCCGAGGACGAGGATCCGTTCGGCTACCTCTACGCGGACGGCCAGGCTGCCGGAGCCACCCCGCCGCCGGGCGGTGGGTACGGCTACCCCGGTCCGTCGGCCGGTGGTCAGGCCGGCCCGCAGCCGGGAGTGCCCCGCACCTCGTACAACCAGGTGCGCACGGTCGGCGAGAGGACGTACGGCGGCCAGCGCGGCGGCGTCCCGCCGCAGCCCCAGCCGCACTACGGCGCGACCGAGCCCATGGCCGCCGGCGGCTACGGCGTGCCCCCGCAGCAGCAGCCCCCGCAGCACCAGACGCAGACGATCGCCACGCACGGCGGCGGTGGCGGTTCCAGCCGGCGCGGCCTGCTGATCGCCGCGATCGCGGTGGTCGGTGCGGTGGTCATCGGCATCGGCGCGGCACTGGCCTTCGGCAACCTGGACGACAAGAAGGACGACACGTCCGGCCCGCAGACCACCGCGGGCACCGGCGGCCAGACCCCGTCGGCCCCGCCGCAGTCGAACACGCCGAGCCCCGAGGCCAGTGCGTCGGAGAAGCCCGCGGCCAAGCTGCCCAAGGGGGACGCGGGCGGCCCCGGCATGGCCATCTCCGGCGGCGCCGGGCTGCAGGGCACGGTGCCGGGCGCGAAGTCCGCGAGCGGGCAGTACGTCGGCGGGTTCAACCAGGTCGGCGCGGCCGTGACCTGGACGCTGGACCTGCCCAAGGCCGGCAAGTACCGCTTCTACATCCGGTACGGCATCCCGGGCGAGGACGCCAACGGCACGCTGACGATCAACGGCACGCCCAACTCGGCGCCGGTCCGGCTGAACAACTTCTCCAAGCAGCCGCAGGGCGACTGGGAGAAGGGCTGGCAGACCACCTGGGGCCAGGTGGAGCTCAAGGAGGGCAGCAACACCATCAAGCTGTCCTGCGAGGCCGGCAACAAGTGCAACGCCAACATCGACCAGTTCTGGCTGACCGGCACCAACGGCTGACCGGCGCCGGGCCGTTGACGGGCGTCAACGGTCCGGCGGCGCCAACCGCCGGCCGGCGTCAGCGGCCGGCCGGCTGACCCGTGGTCACTTCCACCGACCCCCGCACCCGTTCGTAGGTGCGGGGGTCGAACTCTCCCGCCACCGGGGCCGCGACGGTCGCCGCCGACAGGGCCACCGCCCGGGCCAGGCGCTCCGGCCAGTCCAGGCGCTCCGCCAGCCCCGACAGCAGCCCCGCGACCGCCGAGTCGCCCGCGCCCGTGGGGTTGCCCGCCAGGGCGCGCGGCGGGGCCGCCTGCCAGGTGCCCTCCGGAGTGGCCGCCAGGAGGCCGCCGGGGCCGAGCGAGGCGACCACCGCGTGGGCGCCGCGGCGCCGGGCCGCCAGGGCGGCCGGGTAGGGGTCGCGGGCGCCCGTCAGCTCCGCCAGTTCGGCGGTGTTCGGCTTGATCAGGTCCGGGCGGGCGGCGACGCCCCGGCGCAGCGCCTCGCCGCTGGTGTCCAGCAGCACCGGGACCCCGGCCGCGCGGGCCTGCCGGACCAGGACCGCGTAGGCGCCGACGGGGACGCCGGGCGGCAGGCTGCCGCACAGCGCGACCGCGTCGGCGCCCCGGAGGAGCTCGTCGTAGCGGGTGAGGAAGCCCGACCACTCGGCGGCCGAGATCAGCGGGCCGGGTTCGTTGAACTGGGTGGTGTCCCCGGAGGCGGAGTCCACCACGGCCACCGTCCGCCGGGTGTTCCCGGCGCAGCGGACCAGGGCGTCCCGGACGAGGCCGTCGAGGCCGCCGTCCAGCGCGGCGCGCAGCGCTTCGCCGACGGGGCCGCCCGCGAAGCCGGTGACCGTCACCTCGTGTCCCAGGGCGGCCAGCACCCGGGCCACGTTCAGGCCCTTGCCGCCGGGCCGTTCGCGGACCTCCGAGACCCGGTGCGAGGAGTGCGGCGCCAGGCGCGGCACCCGGTACGTCAGGTCCAGTGCGGTGTTCAGCGTGACGGTCAGGATCATCGGCACCCCCCGGGCGGTCGGCTCGTCAGGGCGCGCCGGCGGCGGCGCTCGCGCCACGGCTCGGTTCGCCCGGTGCCGGGATCATGCCAAACCGGGGTGCGGTCCGCCCACCCCCCGGCCCGGCCGGATTCGCCGACTACCCGCTCAGCCGACGGGGCTGACGATCCATTCGCCGCGCCGCATGACGCCCTTCAGCGCGAATTCGGCGTCCAGCACGACCAGGTCGGCGTACTTGCCGGGTTCCAGCGAGCCCACCCGGTCGTAGAGGCCGAGGAGCCGGGCCGGGTTCGCGGAGATCGCCTGGACCACCGATTCCACGGGCAGCCGGTCGACGGTGACGGACCGTTGGAAGGCGGTGTCCAGGGTGAGGGTGGAGCCGGCGATGGAGCCGCCTTCGACCAGGCGGGCCACGCCGTCCTTGACCTCGACCTCCAGCGGTCCGAGGTGGTAGGTGCCGTCGCCGAACCCGGCGGCGTCCATCGCGTCGGTGATCAGCGCGACGCGGTGCGCGCCCGCGTGGTGGAAGGCCAGTTCCAGGGCGGCCGGGTGCAGGTGGGTGCCGTCGTTGATGAGCTCGACGGTGACCCGCTCGTCCTCCAGGAGCGCCGCGATCGGTCCGGGTTCGCGGTGGGCGAGGCCCGGCATGGCGTTGTAGAGGTGGGTGGCGACGGTGGCGCCGGCGTCGATGGCCTGCCGGGTCTGCTCGTAGGTGGAGTCGGTGTGTCCGATCGCGGCGATCACGCCGTGTTCGGCGAGGAGGCGTACGGAGTCCAGGC
Source organism: Streptomyces sp. NPDC089799 (assembly GCF_040684755.1). NCBI lineage: Bacteria > Bacillati > Actinomycetota > Actinomycetes > Kitasatosporales > Streptomycetaceae > Streptomyces > Streptomyces sp. NPDC089799. Next base: position 78,395 of record NZ_JBFBGR010000021.1, read on the forward strand.
CGCCGGGGAGTTCGGTGGCGAGGGTGACCATCCGGGCGGCTCCGTGCGCGGCGTCGACCAGTTTGCGGACCTCGGCCGGGTCGGGGTCGCGGAGCAGGGACTCCTTGTGCGCGCCCTTGCGGCAGGGGTTGATGAACGGGCCCTCGAAGTGGATGCCGGCGATGTCGCCCTGCTGGGTCAGCTCGGCCAGCAGTCCGGCCCGGCGGGCGAGTTCGTCGAGGTCGCCGGTGACGGTGGAGGCGACCAGGGTGGTGGTGCCGTGCTCGCGGTGCGTGCGGACGCCCCGCAGGACGTCCTCGGCGGTGCCGGAGGTGAAGGAGGCGCCGCCGCCGCCGTGGTTGTGCATGTCCACGAAGCCGGGGACGAGCCAGTGGCCGGAGAGGTCGACGAGCGCGGCGCCCTCGGGTGCGCTGCCGGCGATCCGGTCGCCGGTGACGATGACCCGGCCGTTCGCGACGGTCCCGGTGGGCAGTACCACCGTGGCGCCGGAGAGAACGGTGCTGTGTGCGCTTCCGGACATCAGGCAGGTACCTCCGTGGCGAGTAGGTCCCAGGCGAGCAGCCCTGCGCCCAGGCATCCGGCGGTGTCCCCGAGGGCCGCCGGCACGATGTGGGGGAGCCGCTGGAACGTCACGCGTTCCTTGACGGCCGTCCGTAGCGGTGTGAACAAGGTTTCGCCGGCCTCGGCGAGCCCGCCGCCGATGATCAGCGTCCGCGGGTCCAGCAGGGTGAGGGCGGTGACCAGGCCGTCGGCGAGGGCGTCGACGGCGGTCTGCCAGACCCGTACGGCCGCCGGGTCGCCGGCGGCTACGGCCTCCGCGCAGTCGGCGGCGTCCGCGCCGGGGGCGCCGGAGGCGGCCGCCCAGGCCCGGGAGACGGCGGCGGCGGAGGCCAGGGTCTCCAGGCAGCCGCGCTGGCCGCAGCCGCATTCGGGGCCGCCGGGGCGGACCACGATGTGGCCGATCTCGCCGGCGTACCCGTGGGCGCCGGACTCGATGCGGCCGTCGATGCCGATGGCGCCGGCGATGCCGGTGCCGAGCGGCACGAAGAGGAAGCGGTCGGCGTCCCGGCCGGCCCCGATGCGGCCTTCGGCGAGGCCCCCGGTGCGCACGTCGTGGCCGAGGGCGACCGGGATGCCGGCCGTTCCGCCGAGGCGCTCGCTCAGCAGGGCGCGCAGGGGGACGTCGCGCCAGCCGAGGTTGGCGGCGTAGACGGCGATTCCGAGGTCGGAGTCGACGATGCCGGGCACGGCGACGCCGGCCGCCGAGGCGGGCGTGCCGAACCGCTCGGCGCCCACGGTGCGCAGGTCGGCGGCGAATCCGAGGATCGACTCGACGACGGCGTCGGGGCCCCGGTCGCGGCCGGTCGCGCGGCGCGCCTCGTGGAGCAGGGAGCCGTCCTCGGCGACGAGGGCGGCCTTCATCCCGGTGCCGCCCACATCGAGGGCGATGACGTGTTTCACGGGTTTCACGTTGGACAGTCTCGCGTGCCGGAAGGGGAAAGGTCTAGTCCATTGAGGGGGTTTGTTGAGCGGCCATACAAAAGGAACGCTCCGGTTGTGGCTGAACGGCCAAAGTGGTGTAGACCTTATGTTCATCGTACGGACAACCCGGGGTGGAACGAGAGCTGTGCAGGGCCGTTACCGAAAGGCGGCAGCGGCTGCTGCCGCGCTGATCCTGACCATGACGCTGACGGCGGGCTGCGGAGCCCTCGGCTCCAGCGGGGACAACGAGGTGACCCTCCGGGTCGTGGCGGCCGACTACGGAGACAGTCCGCAGAATTCCTCCGCCGCCTACTGGAAGACCCTCGCCACGGACTTCGAGAAGGCCAACCCGAACGTCAAGGTCGAGGTCTCCGTCTACTCCTGGTCGCAGGTGGACGCCAAGGTCGCCGAGATGGTCAAGGCCGGCCACGCCCCGGACATCGCCCAGATCGGCGCCTACGCCGACTACGCGGCCGACGGCAAGCTCTACCGCGCCGACGAACTGCTCTCCGTCCGCACCGAGGCGGACTTCCTCGGCCCGCTCGCCGAGGCCGGCATGATCGACAAGGTCCAGTACGGCCTGCCGTTCGTGGCCAGCACGCGGCTGCTCTTCTACAACAAGAAGCTCTTCGCCGACGCCGGCATCACCGCCAAGGCCGACTCCGCCAAGGCCGGCGGTGCCGGGTGGCAGCCCAAGACCTGGGCGGACCTGGCGGCGGCCGCGAAGAAGCTCAAGGCGAAGGGCGTGAAGACCCCCTTCGCGCTGCCGCTCGGCCGCGAGGAGGCCCAGGCCGAGACCATGCTGTGGCTGCTCGCCGGCGGAGGCGGCTACACCGACACCGAGGAGCGGTACGCCATCGACTCCACGGCCAACGTCCGCACCTTCGAATGGCTCCGCGACGAGCTCTACGGGCAGGGCCTGACCGGGCCCGTCGAGCCGGGCAAGCTGGACCGGCAGGCCGCCTTCGACGCCTTCACCGACGGCCAGGCCGGCATGCTCAACGGGCACCCCGCCCTGATGAAGCAGGCCGAGGCGAAGGGCCTGGACTACGGCATGGTGCCGATGCCCACCGTGGACGGCGAGCCGCACTCCACCATGGGCGTCGCGGACTGGGTCATGGCCTTCCGCAACGGCCACCGCAAGGAGGCCGGCAAGTTCCTGGACCACCTGTTCACGGCCGAGAACGTCACCCGCTTCACCGAGACCTACGGTCTGCTGCCCGCCACCAACAGCGGCTACCGCGCCATGGAACGCGGCACCGGTGACAACAGCCGGCGGCTGCGCACCTTCCTGCCCGCCCTGCCCACCGCCCGCCTGTACCCGGTGAACAAGAAGTCCTGGGCGGCGGTGAGCGAGGACGTCAAGCAGAGCATCGGCTCCGCCCTGCGGCCCGCCCCCGACTCCCCGGCCAAGACCCTGGAGGACCTCGCGGCCAAGGCCCGGGGGGCGGACGGCACCCGCTGACGGGACCGCTGACGGGCCCGCCGGCGCTGCCGGCGGCCCTGCGGACGGCCCCGCCGGCAGGGCCGTCCGGGTGTCGGCGCCCGGCGATATGTTGGACGGTATGACCACCGACGACCGGCAGCCCCTCTCGGAACGCGAAGCCGCCGTGCTCGCGTACGAGGGCCGCAGCTGGCCCGGTCCGGGCGCGAAGGAGCGGGCGATACGCGAGGGCCTCGGCATGACCCCGGTCCGGTACTACCAGCTGCTGAACGCCCTCATGGACGACCCGCGTGCCCTCGCCCACGCCCCGGCGACCGTCAACCGCCTCCGCCGCATCCGCGACGCCCGCCGAGCCCGCCGCTGAACCCACCCGGTGTGGGCAGCCGTCCCGGCCGGTGTGGGCAGCCGTCCCGCAGGGCGATGGGGGTCCCCCCTGTTCGAGCGAAGTCGAGAACGTGGGGGTGGGGGTCCCCCCGGACGGAGTCTGGGGGAGGTGGGCACACCGGGACCCCGGTCCCGCGCGGGCGCGCGAGCCTCCCCGCACTCCGGTCCGGCCCCAGCCCGGACCCTGCCCAGCCGAGGCCCGCTCCGCGCGGAGGCGAACCGCATCCCGGCGAACCCCGGGCGGAGCCCATCGCCCCCCGGTAGGGTCGACCGCATGGGGAGCCGCAGCCAGCCGCCGCACGACCTGCCGATGCCCGTCACCGCCGCCGGACGCGAGGGCCTGGACGCCCTCCTCCGCGCACCCCGCAGATCAGTCGTCGCCCTCGACTTCGACGGCACCCTCGCCGACATCGTTCCCGACCCCGACCAGGCCCGCGCCCACCCCGGCGCCCTCCCGGCACTGTCGCAGCTGGCCCCGAAGGTCGCCTCCGTCGCGGTGATCACCGGCCGCCCGGCCGGGGTCGCCGTCCGCTACGGCGGCTTCGCCGGGGCACCCGGCCTGGAACACCTCGTGGTGCTCGGCCACTACGGGGCGGAGCGCTGGGACGCGGTCAGCGGCAACGTGCAGACCCCCGCCGAGCACCCCGGCGTGGCCGCCGTACGCGCCGAGCTGCCCGGCTACCTCGACTCCATCGGCGCCTGGCAGGGCACCTGGATCGAGGAGAAGGGCCGGGCCCTGGCCGTCCACACCCGCCGCACCGAGGACCCGTCCGCCGCCTTCGCGGCCCTCCGCGAACCCCTCGACGAGCTGGCGCGCAAGCACGGCCTGATGGTCGAGCCCGGCCGCGCCGTCCTGGAGCTCCGGCCGCCGGGTACGGACAAGGGCGTCGCCCTGACCGAATACCTCGCCGAGGTCGACGCGGAGGCCGTCGTCTACGCGGGCGACGACCTGGGCGACCTCGCCGCGTACGCCGCGGTGGAGAAGCGGCGCGCCGACGGCCGCCCCGGCCTGCTCGTCTGCAGCGGCTCGGCGGAAGTCCCCGAACTCGCCGCCCGCGCCGACCTGGTCCTGTCCGGCCCCGCCGAGGTCGCCGCCTTCCTCGCGTCCCTCGCCCACGCCATCGCCTGACGGCACGGCCGTCCGGCCGTCCGGCCGGGACCGGCTACGACTGCGCCTCGCGCAACGCGTCCAGCTGGGCGCGGAACCATGCCGCGGGAGGAAGCGCCGTCGCCGCCGCGGCGAGTCGCTTCGTGCGCTCGGCGCGCTCGCCGGCCGGCATGGACAGCGCCTCGTGCAGGGCCCGTGCCGTCTCCGAGACGTCGAACGGGTTCACCCCCAGCGCGTCCTCGCGCAGCTCCATGTACGCGCCCGCACCCTTGGACAGCACCAGCGCGCACCCCTGCTCCGAGACCACCGGGATCTCCTTGGCGACCAGGTTCATGCCGTCCCGGAGCGGGTTGATCAGCGCGACGTCGGCCATCCGGTACGCCGCCAGCGACCGTGCGAAGTCGTCCTGCACCGAGACCAGGACGGGCCGCCAGTCCGCCGTGCCGAACTCCGCGTTGATCTCCCCGGCCAGCCGGGACACCGCCGCCGTGTAGTCCCGGTAGACCGCCAGGTCCTGCCGGGAGGGGTAGGCCGAGGCCAGGTGCACCACCCGGTCGTGCCACTCCGGGTGCGTGGCCAGCAGTTCCCGGTAGGCGAGCAGGCCGCGGAGGATGTTCTTGGACAGCTCGGTGCGGTCCACCCGGACGATGGTCTTCCGGTCGCCGACCTCCGCGCGCAGTGCGGCCAGCCTGTCGTCCACCTCCGGCCGGTGGGCCAGCTGCCGCAGCTCCTCGCCGTCCACCCCCAGCGGGTACGCGGCCGCCCGGGTGCTGCGCCGCGGGCCCGGGTACCGGCGGTGGTCGACCCCGCGCCAGGGGTCCCCGGTGGGCGAAAGCCCCCACGCCACCCCGGTCGCGCTGTCGATCTGCGCGCTGTTGACGAACGCGGACACCCACACGCCGGTGTGGAATCCCAGCTCGTCGGCGCCGAGCAGGCCCCACAGCAGTTCCTCGCGGATGTCCTCGGGGAGCATCCGCATCTCGTCGGAGGTCGCCCACGGCGTGTGCGTGAAGTGGGAGATCCGCAGGTCGGGGCGGAGCTCCCGGAGCATGCCCGGGACCAGCGACAGCTGGTAGTCCTGCACCAGCACCGCCGCGCCCCCGTCGGCCTCCGCCGCCAGCGCCTCCGCGAACGCCCGGTTGTACGTCCGGTACGACTCCCAGCGGCGCCGGAACTCCGCGTCGAAGACCGGCTCGTGCGGGACGTCGTACAGCCCGTGGTGGGTGAACCACAGCACCGAGTTCGAGATGCCGTTGTACGCGTCGTGGTAGACGTCCGGGTCGATGGCCAGCATGCGGACGCCCGGTTCGGACACGCCCCGGCGGACCGCCTCGCGGTCGCCCTCGCTCAGGGCCGCGCAGATCCACAGCGCGTCCGGCTGCCCGTCGAGCGCGGCCGACAGGCCGGAGACCAGACCGCCCCCGCCGCGCCGGGCGCCGAGGGTGCCGTCCGCGGAGAGGTCGTACGAGAGCGGGCCGCGGTTCGCGGCGACGAGCAGCGGGGAAGACATGCGGCGAACCTAGCCCGGCCCGGGGTCGCTCAAACGTCCGTTGCGCCGGGTTGCGGGTGATGTGGCCGCCGTCACGCGACGCGGCGGGACGCGTACTCCTCGATCTCCGCCATCGGGGGCCGCTCCTCGGTGTCCACCGGGTAGGTGTGCGGCACGAAGCCGTCCGGGCCGCGTTCGAACTGGGTCAGGGCGGGCCGGACCAGATGGCCGCGGGAGAGCCGCACCTGGGCGGTGCGGTAGATCGCGGCGGCCATCCGGCCCAGCGCGCGGCCGTCCTGGTGGCGGTGGAGCCGGACGCCCACGTCGACCTGGGCGAGGGCGTCCAGGCCGGCCGTGTGCAGCGCGTCGACGAGGAGCCCGAGCTCCACGCCGTAGCCGACCGGGAAGGGGAGGCGTTCCAGCAGGGACCGGCGGACCGCGTACTCGCCGCCCAGCGGCTGTACGAATCCCGCCAGCTGCGGCCAGTGCAGGTTGAGCAGGGGGCGGGCCACCAGCTCGGTCACCCGGCCGCCCTGCTCGGCCCCGCCGGGACGGCCGTCACCCGCTCCGGGACCGGCGTCACCCGCTCCGGGACCGGCGGTGCCGAGCGGGCGGTCGTACATCGCCTTGACGAACTGGATGCCCGGGTCGGTCAGCAGCGGGCCGACGATCCCGGAGACGAAGACGGAGGAGAAGTCGCGCAGGTCGGCGTCGACGAAGCAGACGACGTCACCGGTGGTGGCCAGCAGCGAGCGCCACAGCACCTCGCCCTTGCCGGGCAGCGCGGGTATCCGGGGCAGGACCTCGTCCCGGTGCACCACCCGGGCGCCGGCCTTGGCGGCGACCTCGGCGGTCCGGTCGGTCGAACCCGAGTCGACCACCACCAGTTCGTCCACCAGCGGGACGGGCCGTCCGTCGATCAGGTCGCGCCGGATCACCTCGACGATCTCCCCGACGGTCGCCTCCTCGTCGAGTGCGGGCAGCACCACGCTGACCGTCGTCCCGGCTGCCCGCTTGGCGGAAAACAGCTGGTCGAGCGGCCTGTCGTCGGCGGACCAGGAGCGGTCTGCCAGCCAGCGCTCCACCTCTTGCAGCACTCCGGTACTCCCCAAACGTGATCCATCTCGCGGTTCGGACAGCTGTCTCAGCCACCCGCACCTTCGGTTACAGTCTTGAACAACGCGTCGGACCCTCGCATGCCGGGGGTGCCGCGCAGACAAACGCCCGGGTGCGCCATAGAGCGCGCGGCCCGGAGCCATACCGCTCATCCAGAGGGGCAGAGGGAAACGGCCCGTTGAAGCCCCGGCAACCCTCCAGTCGGTTCTCGCGACTGCGTCACGCAGCGAGGTCCCCGGCTAGGGAAGGTGCCAAATCCGTCTCGTGGCGAAGTGCGCCACGAGGAAGATGAGGAGAAAGGGCCTCGCCATCATGGCTGCACAGACTGTTGCCACCTCTGTCGATCTCGGACCCGCCGCCGCGCTTTCCTGTCGTGAGTGCGGCACCCGCTTCGAGCTCGGTCCCATCTTCGCGTGCGTCGAGTGCTTCGGCCCGCTCGAGGTTGCCTACGACCTGCCCGCCGGTGACCCCGAGGCCCTGCGTGCCGCGATCGAGGCCGGCCCCAACAACATCTGGCGCTACGCCCCGCTGCTGCCGGTCCCGGCCGATGTGGCGGAGAAGCCGAACCTGAACCCGGGCTTCACCAAGCTCGTGGACGCCGAGAACCTGGCCAAGGAGCTGGGCGTCACCGGCAAGCTCTACGTCAAGGACGACTCCGGCAACCCGACGCACTCCTTCAAGGACCGCGTCGTGGCGATCGCCGTCGAGGCCGCCCGCGCCTTCGGGTTCACCACCCTGTCCTGCTCCTCCACCGGCAACCTGGCCGGCGCCGTCGGCGCCGCGGCCGCCCGTTCCGGCTTCCGGTCCTGCGTGTTCATCCCGCACGACCTGGAGCAGGGCAAGGTCGTCATGGCCGCGGTGTACGGCGGCGACCTGGTCGGCATCGAGGGCAACTACGACGACGTCAACCGCTTCTGCTCCGAGCTCATCGGCGACCCGCTGGGCGAGGGCTGGGGCTTCGTCAACGTCAACCTGCGCCCGTACTACGGCGAGGGTTCGAAGACCCTGGCGTACGAGATCTGCGAGCAGCTCGGCTGGCAGCTGCCCGACCAGATCGTGATCCCGATCGCCTCCGGCTCGCAGCTCACCAAGATCGACAAGGGTCTGCAGGAGCTCATCAAGCTGGGTCTGGTCGAGGACAGGCCGTACAAGATCTTCGGTGCCCAGGCCGAGGGCTGCTCGCCCGTCTCCACCGCCTTCAAGGCCGGTCACGACGTGGTCCGCCCGCAGAAGCCGAAGACCATCGCCAAGTCCCTGGCGATCGGCAACCCGGCCGACGGCCCGTACGTGCTCGACATCGCCCGCCGCACCGGCGGCTACGTGGAGGACGTCAACGACGACCAGGTCGTCGAGGCCATCAAGCTGCTCGCGCAGACCGAGGGCATCTTCGCCGAGACCGCGGGCGGCGTGACCGTCGGCGTGACGAAGAAGCTCATCGAGAACGGGCAGATCGACCCCACGCTGACCACCGTCATCCTCAACACCGGTGACGGCCTCAAGACTCTCGACGCGGTCGCCGGGGACACCGGCCAGACCGCCGTCATCCGCCCCAGCCTGGACGCGTTCCGCACCGCCGGCCTGGCCTGACCACCCCCTACGCACTACCGGAAAGGCAGTGTCGCCATGAGCGTCAACGTCCGCATCCCCACCATCCTGCGCACCTACACCGGCGGCCGGGCCGAGGTTCCCGCCGAGGGCGCGACCCTCGCCGAGGTCATCGACTCCCTGGAGCAGAGCCACCCGGGTATCGCCGCGCGCGTCCTGGACGACCAGGGCAAGCTGCGCCGTTTCGTGAACGTCTACGTCAACGACGACGACGTGCGCTTCGAGGGCGGGCTGCAGACGGCGACGCCCGACGGTGCCGGCGTCTCCATCATTCCGGCCGTCGCGGGCGGTTGCTGACCTTCCGTACGGCCTTCCGCACGGGCTTCGGCATTGCCTTTCGCCGACTCTTCGGTAGCTGACACGCGCAACCCTGAATTGCCCCTTCCGCAAAAGCGGAGGGGGCAATTCTGCTTGGTTGGGCGCGGTAGAGTTGGGGAAGCCCCCTCCGCTGTTCTTGCCCGCTGCATATGAACGGGCGCCTCCATGGTCGACATCGGGCCAATGTGCGTGTGCGATATGGGGCTTTGGCGCGTTCTGTCCGGTCCGTGTTGCCCGAGAGAATGCCAAATTTTCCGGCTATTTCGACCTTTCATCATGTCCGGATTTCTCGTCGGAATGACCTGTTGCAGACAGCTCCGGTGCAGATACATTCAGCCGCGGTCGACGCGTTCCAACGCAAGTTCTGACCCGGGACCGCGAAGTGCGTTCCTGCGCAAGGGCCAGTAATAGGGGAGTTAGACATGGCTCAGGGCACCGTCAAGTGGTTCAACGCGGAGAAGGGCTACGGCTTCATCGCGGTCGACGGTGGTGCGGATGTGTTCGTCCACTACAGCGCCATCCAGATGGACGGGTACCGCACCCTTGAAGAGGGTCAGCGGGTCGAATTCGAGATCTCGCAGGGCCAGAAGGGCCCGCAGGCCGACATGGTCAAGCTCGCGCAGGTCTGATCCAACGGCGTTCGACCACCGAAGGCGTACCCCGAGGGGCCCGCATCCCGGACAGGGATGCGGGCCCCTCGCGTGTCCGCCGGCCCCTCCCGGTCCTCGCCGGCCCGCTCACCTGCACCTTCTCGCCGGGTTGTCGCCGCGTTGTCCGGAGGTCGCCGGACTCGCTTGCACTCGTGGGGGTCGAGTGCTAATCATTGGCGTTAGCACTCTCCGGGTGAGAGTGATAAAGACGAGGACCGGGTCGGTGAGGCCCGCAGGGCCGGCGGGAAGGAACCGCCGGGCAGGCAGGCCGTCCGTCGCGGGCGCCACACGGTCCGAAGGCAATCCACCCCAGTCCGGGAGGACCACTTCACATGGCCAAGATCATCGCGTTCGACGAGGAGGCCCGGCGCGGTCTTGAGCGTGGCATGAACCAGCTCGCCGACGCCGTCAAGGTCACCCTTGGCCCCAAGGGCCGCAACGTCGTCCTTGAGAAGAAGTGGGGCGCTCCCACGATCACCAACGATGGTGTGTCCATCGCCAAGGAGATCGAGCTGGAGGACCCGTACGAGAAGATCGGCGCCGAGCTGGTCAAGGAAGTCGCCAAGAAGACGGACGACGTCGCCGGCGACGGTACGACCACCGCGACCGTTCTGGCCCAGGCCCTGGTCCGCGAGGGCCTGCGCAACGTGGCCGCCGGCGCCAACCCGATGGCCCTCAAGCGCGGCATCGAGAAGGCCGTCGAGGCCGTCTCCGGCGCCCTGCTGGAGCAGGCGAAGGATGTCGAGACCAAGGAGCAGATCGCTTCCACGGCCTCCATCTCCGCCGCCGACACCCAGATCGGCGAGCTCATCGCCGAGGCCATGGACAAGGTCGGCAAGGAAGGCGTCATCACCGTCGAGGAGTCCAACACCTTCGGTCTGGAGCTCGAGCTCACCGAGGGCATGCGCTTCGACAAGGGCTACATCTCGGCGTACTTCGCGACCGACATGGAGCGCATGGAGGCGGCGCTGGAGGACCCCTACATCCTCATCGTCAACTCCAAGGTCAGCAATGTGAAGGACCTCCTTCCGCTGCTGGAGAAGGTCATGCAGTCCGGCAAGCCGCTGCTGATCATCGCCGAGGACGTCGAGGGCGAGGCCCTGTCGACCCTGGTCGTCAACAAGATCCGCGGCACCTTCCGCTCCGTCGCGGTCAAGGCCCCGGGCTTCGGTGACCGCCGCAAGGCCATGCTCGGCGACATCGCCATCCTCACCGGCGGCACGGTCATCTCCGAGGAGGTCGGCCTCAAGCTGGAGAACGCGGGCCTGGACCTGCTCGGCCGCGCCCGCAAGGTCGTCATCACCAAGGACGAGACCACGATCGTCGACGGTGCCGGTGACAGCGACCAGGTTGCCGGTCGCGTCAACCAGATCCGCGCCGAGATCGAGAACTCCGACTCGGACTACGACCGCGAGAAGCTGCAGGAGCGCCTGGCGAAGCTCGCCGGTGGCGTCGCCGTCATCAAGGCCGGTGCCGCGACCGAGGTCGAGCTCAAGGAGCGCAAGCACCGCATCGAGGACGCCGTTCGCAACGCGAAGGCGGCCGTCGAGGAGGGCATCGTCGCCGGTGGTGGCGTGGCCCTGCTGCAGGCCTCCTCGGTCTTCGAGAAGCTGGAGCTCGACGGTGACGAGGCCACCGGTGCCGCTGCCGTCAAGCTGGCCCTGCAGGCCCCGCTGAAGCAGATCGCCGAGAACGCCGGCCTCGAGGGCGGCGTCGTGGTGGAGAAGGTCCGCAACCTGACCCCGGGCCACGGCCTGAACGCCGCCACCGGCGAGTACGTCGACCTGATCGCCGAGGGCATCATCGACCCGGCCAAGGTGACCCGTTCCGCGCTGCAGAACGCGGCCTCCATCGCGGCCCTGTTCCTGACCACCGAGGCCGTCATCGCCGACAAGCCGGAGAAGGCCGCCGCCGCTCCGGGCGGCATGCCGGGCGGTGACATGGACTTCTGATCGACGCCTCCGGGCCCGATCAGCCGTTCCTGACCGAGGGCGGTATCCCCAATCCGGGGATACCGCCCTCGGGCGTTCCCGGGCATTTCCGGGTGTCCGGGCGGGCGCCTTCCTCTATTTTGGGCATAAGGAATCGCTCGATTCGTATGCCTGGAGGTCCCGATGTCGCGCACCATGGTCGATCTGGATGATGCACTGCTCGCGGAGGCCGCCGAGATTCTGGGCACCACGACGAAACGGGCCACGATCAACGGCGCGCTGGCGGAGTTCGTTGCGGCTGCCCGCCGGCGCCGCTTCGTGGAGATGCTGGAGGAAGGCGCGCTCGACGACCTGGGGAACCCCGCGGTGATGGGGGAGGCCTGGCGGTGACCCGTTACCTGGTCGACAAGAGCGCCTGGGCGCGCTTCAAGCACCCTGAAGTGCGGTCACGGCTGCTTCCACTGATCGAGCGCGGACTGATTGCCACCTGTGCCGTAGTCGACTTGGAGGTCCTCTACAGCGCGCGGAACGCCGAGGACCATGCGCGTGCCCGTTCCGCCCGGCTGGGCTTCGAGTGGCTGCCGCTCACCGACGAGATCGGATCCCGCTCTGTCGAGGTCCAGGCATTGCTGGCACAGAGGGGCCACCATCGTGCCGCCTCTGTGGCAGATCTGCTGATCGCGGCCACGGCGGAACGCCACGGCGCGACCGTGCTGCATTACGACGCCGACTACGACACCATCGCGGCCGTTACCGGGCAGCGCGTGGAATGGGTCGCCCCACCCGGGTCCGTGCCGTAGCTGACGGGCGGGGGAGCCGGGTGGACCTGGCGCATTGTGAGACGGGGGGTGCAGGGGCGGGGTGGGGCCTGGTTGACTCGGGGTATGAGCGAGCGCACCCCCCTCTTCGTCAAGATCTGCGGGCTGAAGACCGAGCTGGACGTCGACACCGCCGTCGAGGCCGGGGCCGACGCCGTCGGGTTCGTCTTCGCGCCGGGCGGCCCCCGGACGATCGACACCGCGACCGTGCGCCGGCTGGTCGAGCGGGTCCCGGAGCGGGTGCTGACCGTCGGGGTCTTCCGCAAGCAGCCCGTCGAGGAGGTCCGCCGGCTCACCGAGGAGAGCGGCGTCCGCGCCGTCCAGCTGCACGGCGACGAGGGCCCCGAGTACTACGAGGTGCTGCGCGCCGAGGGCCGGACCCTGCTCCGCGCCACCGCCGAGCGCGTCGGCAAGGCCGGCGAGTACGGCGAGGACCTGCTGCTGATCGACGCCCCCGACCCGGGCTCCGGCAAGCCGTGGAACTGGGGCGCGTCCGACTTCACCGCCCCCGAGGGCCACTGGGTCCTGGCCGGCGGCCTCAACCCCGGCAACGTCCGCGAGGCCGTCGAGACCACCGGCGCCTGGGGCGTGGACGTCTCCAGCGGAGTGGAGAGCGAGCGCGGCGTGAAGTCCCCCGCCCTGATCCGCGCCTTCATCACGGCGGCCCGCGGCCGCTGACCGGGTCTCCCCGCCGAAGCACGCCGGCCTCGACCGCCCGGCGGGGATGGTGCGTCAGGCCAGGGGGAGCCGGTCCACCAGCAGCTCCACCCTCCGCTCAGTGTGCTCCGCCGGCAGCCGTCCCGAACGGGTCAGGGTCGCCACCCCGTGCAGGGACGCCCAGAACGTCTCGGTGAACAGCCCCGGTTCGACGCCGTCCCCGGCGACCTCGCCGAGGCATTCCAGCAGCGCGGCGAAAGCGTCCTTGAGCGGCTCCGGGGTGTCTTCCCGTGCGTACGCCAGACCTCCGTCGAGCTGGAAGATGGCGTCGTAGACCGCCGGGTTGCGTTCGGCGAAATCGAGGTAGGCGCGCGCGAGGGCGGCGACCCGCTCGCGCGGGCCGTCCGCCGCGGCGGTCGCGGCCCGCACCGCCGCGGCCATCTCCGTGGAGCCCTGGAGTGCGACGGCGCCGATGATCTCGCGCTTGCCGCGGAAGTGGCTGTAGAGGACGGGCTGGCTGTATTCGATGCGTTCGGCGAGTCGGCGGGTGGTGACCGCGTCCCAGCCCTGCTGCTCGGCGAGTTCACGGGCCGTCGCCACGATGAGGCGCTCACGCTCAGCCCGTTCCCGTTGCTTGCGTTCCTGTACCGACATGATCCGATCCTAGCACTGCTAGACAAGAGAGCGGCAGTAGAGCTAGCGTTGCCTCATCAGCTAGCGCCACTAGATGTCGAGGGGATCGTCATGCTCAACGCACTTGAGGTCGTCACCACCGTGGTCGTCGGCGTGATGGTGGGGGTGGAGTTCGCCGTCGCCTTCGTCATGAACCGGATCCTCAACGCGCTCCCGGAGGACAGCCGTCAGCTCGGTCACGCCCACGGGGGCCGGATGCTCGGCGCCGTGATGCCGGTCTGGTACATCGGCTCGCTCGTCCTCGTCGGCATCTGGGCCGTCGCCGGGTGGCATCACCGTGGCGCGGGCCTCGTCGTCACCGCCGGCGCGCTCCTGCTCCTCAGTGTGGTCATGTCGGTTCTGCTGCTCGTCCCGATCAACAACCGGAACAAGACGTGGACCCCCGAGAACCGGCCCGCCGACTGGAAGCAGCAGCTGGCCCGCTGGGAGCGCCTCCACTACGTCCGCGTCGCCGTCATCATCGCCGCCTTCGCCCTGCTGGCCACCGCCCTCGCCTGAGCCTGCGCGCTCACCGGCCCGGCCTCTGGTCGGGCCGCTTTGGCGTACCTGCCGCGGACTCTGTAGTGATCGATAGGGAAGGGGACCCGTGGTACTTATTTCTGTAGAGATCCTTAGAGAATCAACGTCCGGGCTCCGTTCTTCGTCGTGCAGGAAGGGCTGGAGCGTCTCCGCGACGGCGGTCGCATCGTCAACGTCTCCAGCGGCGCGTCCCGTATCGCCATGCCGGATGCGATCGCGTACGGCCCCACCAAGGGCGCCCTCGACACCCTCACCCTCAACCTCGCCAAGGCCCTCGGCCCGCGCGGGATCACCGTCAACTCCGTCGCCCCCGGCACCGTCGACACCGACGTCAACGCCGGCTGGCTGCGCGGCAACGCCGAGGCCGAGGCGTACGCCTCCTCCCTCGCCGCGCTCGGCCGGGTCGGCTGCACGCGCCCCCCGATCGTGGGACGCTGAAGCGGGCGGCCCCGCGCCGCCAGACCGTCGATCCACGCTCGCCCCATGGGCCACAGGAGAGGGGACCCGCGATGACCGCTGCCATGGTCGAGCCCGGCCGTGAATCCGGCGGCCGTACGTGGGAGTACCTGCTGCAGAGCTGGCGCGAGCTGGACGTGCCGGAGGGCTGGCGCGCCGAGATCGACAGAGGACAGATCCACTTGGTACCGCCGCCCCACCGCCACCACAACGGGATCGCCGCACGTGTTCAGCGTGCCTTGTACGGCGTGCTGCCCCCGCACTGGGAGATCTACCAGACGCTGGGCATCCACATCGCCGCCCTCGACAAGCTGTACATGCCGGACCTGGTGGTCGTCTCCTCGGAGGTGGTCGAAGAGGTGGAGGCGGAGGTCAGCGATCCCGTCGATGCAGCCGAGGCTTTGCTCGTCGTCGAGATCACCTCCAAGGGAAATGCCGAGGACGACCGCAAGAAGAAGCTCTGGGCCCATGCCCGCGCACCCGTCCCCGTGTACCTGCTCATCGACCGGTTCGACGCACACGGCCCCACGGCCACGCTGTTCACCGAACCGCAGAACGGCGCCTACAGGCATGCCGACCGGGTGGCGTTCGGCGACGAGTTGGTACTCCCCAAGCCGTTCGGGCTGAAGCTCGACACGCGGCACTTCCCGCACTGACGGGCGCTGCCGACCAAGGCCGACGGCGAGGGGTCGCCGGCCTTCGGTACGTCCGGTCAGAGGCTGGTGACGAAGGCGGACCAGGCGGCCGTGCGGAAGGTCAGGTGCGGACCGTCGGGCTGCTTGGAGTCGCGGACGGGGACGATGCCGGGGTGACCGTCGGCGACTTCGAGGCAGTCGCCGCCGTCGCCGCCGCTGTGCGTTGACTTACGCCAAGTCGCCATCTCGACGCAGCTTCCTCCGCTGCCGTCGCTGTAGCTGGACTTGTGCCACGTGGCAGTCGACAGGTCGTACTCAGGCTTGTGCGTCATGCTCGTACCCCTCCACCACGGACTCGATCAAGGCCAGCGATTGCGCGGGGGGCAGCGCACCGGCCGTGAGGAGATCGTAGGTCAGGGAGTGGCGGGATACGGTGGTCGGATCATCGAACAGCTGGCCCGTTCCGTTGCCTTGGACGTAGGCGAGCGGGGGAGCATCGTCGAAGGACATCAGCTGGAGTGAACCGCCCATGGCGGCATGGGCGCCCGCACCGAACGGAAGCACCTGCACGATGATCCGGTGCGACCTGCCCAGGTCGGCAATATGCCCCAGTGCCTCGGTCATGACTGTGGGACCGCCTACCTGACAGCGAAGCACCGACTCTCCGAACACGCACCAAAACAGGGGTGTTGTTGGATCGGCGAGCAGCGCAGATCGTGCCAGACGGTGCTCGACCAGTTCGTCGATCACCTGTTCCGGAGCCGTCGGCTGGTACGCCCGGAACACCTCCCGCGCGTACGCCTCCGTCTGGAGCAGCCCCGGGATGATCAGCGGCGCGTACTCGCGGATCGCCTTCGCCAAGGCTTCCGCCTCAGCGGCAGCGGCGAAGTGGTCCGGGTACTTGGACTTCGCGGCGGCGCCGCAGTTGCGGGCGAAGAAGCCGCCCGTGTCGAGGATGTCGTCGATCTGGCGGGCGAGTTCGAGGTGCATCCGGCGGGTCCCGGCTTCGAGCTGGCCGATGAACGAGCCGCTGACGAAGAGCGGTTCACCGAGTTCGGCCTGGCTCTTCCCGGCGCGTTCGCGGGCGACGCGCAGCTCGGAGCCGAGCAGGGCGCGTGGTGAGGAGGAAGGATCCAGGTTCTTGCTTGCCATGGCAACTCCCGGGCCAACATCTGCGGTTGTTGAGTGGCCGTCCTTGAAAGGCTAGCGAGCGGATCGCCACGCTGTGTGCGGAAGCCGGATACGCAGAGTCGAGAGGTGGTAGGTCGTGGTACTCACGCCGAGGGAGCGGGTCCAGGCGGCCGAGGAGGCCGTGGCGCAGCTGAAGGGTGCGCTGGACGGGGTGGGTGTGGTGTTCCCGTCGCTGGGGGTGGAGCCGGTCTCGGCGGCGGGCTCGTACGGGCTGCCGCTGGTCGAATTGGGGCGCTGCAATCTGGACACGGCGCTCAGGCTGGCCGCCGTACTGCACGAGAGGACGCAGCCAAGTCCGCACCCGGCCCTGTGAGGGCGTGGGGTCACCCATTCGAGAGGCGCACAGACGTTTCTTCCTGAGCCGGACGAGTGAGCGGGCGGGTCAGCGTGCGGGGGCGGGGAAGTCCACGGCTGTCCCGGACACCGTCCGCTCCAAGGAAGGCAGGCATGAAGCCCATCCGCCCCCTCGCCCTGGCCGCCACGGCCGCCGCCGTACTCCTCCTCACCGGTGCGACCACCGCGACCGCGCTGGACGACCCGCCCAAGCCGGCCTGGCCCGGGGGTTCGGGCAACGCGGCGACGCTGAGCCCGCACCCCTATTACTGGGGTCCCACCGTGGCCATCCCGGCCGGTGGCTTCGCGTACGTCAGGACGGACTGCCCGTCGGGCTGGGTGCCCACCGGGGGAGGCGGGCGGACCAGCAGCACGCTCACCTTCATCACCGACTCGGCCCCGGACAACACGGGCTGGGTGATCGGGGTGAAGAACACCTCCACCGCCGAGGCCTCGGCGTACGCCTACGCCGTCTGCACCGTTCCCTAGGCGTCGACGCGGTTCGCGGCGGGGCTCGCCGTTCCCTCGGCGGAGGGGACGGCGGGCGCCTCGGCCGTGTCGGGCGTGTCCGGCGAGTCGGGCGTGTCGAGTGTGTCGAGTGTGTTGAGTTCGGTGAGTGCCTCGTTCGTGAAACCGAAGAAGTACGTGGCGAGGAAGCCCACCAGGTAGCCGGTCAGGAGGCCGCCCGCGTAGATCGCGACGGTGGTCACCGGGCCCGCGGTGCCGTCCAGCAGGGGGAACAGGGCCCAGCCGGACGGGCCGATGGCGGTGGCGCCGAAGGGCGCGCCGAGCTGGTGGAAGAGGCCGATGAACGCGCCGCCCGCCGCGCCGCCCGCGCAGGCCGTGACGAAGGGGCGGCCGAGGGGGAGCGAGACGCCGTAGATGAGCGGTTCGCCGATGCCGAGGAAGCCCGCCGGGAGGGCGGACTTGATCGTGCTGCGGATGGAGCCGTGGTGGGGGAGGCGGAACCAGATGGCCACGGCCGCGCCCACCTGGCCGGCGCCCGCCATGGCGAGGATCGGCAGCAGGACGGTGTGGCCCTGCTGCTCGATCAGGGTGGTGTGGATGGGGATCAGGGCCTGGTGGAGCCCGAGCATCACCAGGGGGAGGAAGAGGCCGCCGAGGACCAGGCCGGCGAGGGCGCCGCCGGTGGAGAGGAGCCGGTCGGCGGCGGTGCCGATGGCGGTGGAGACCTCGCCGGCGACGTACATCAGGCCGAAGAGGGTGACCAGGCCGGAGACCAGCACGGTGAGGGTGGGGGTGAGGAGGACGTCCAGGGCTTCGGGGACCCGTCGTCGGCACCACTTCTCGACGCGGACGGCGAGCAGGGCGGCCGCGAGTGCGCCGAGGACCCCGCCCTGGCCGGGGGAGAGGGAGAGGCCGAAGGCGGTGATCTTGGCGACGCCCGGGAAGACGATCACGGCGGCGACGGCGCCGCCGAGGACCGGGGTGCCGCCGAACTCCTTCGCCGTGTTGTAGCCGACGAAGACGGCGATCAGGGACATGAAGCCGGAGGCGATCGCGGCGAGGGCGGGGACGACGTCGGGGAGCAGGCCGGAGTTGGCGAGTACGCCGTTCAGGCCGGCGATGATGCCGCAGCCGATGAGGGCGGGGATCAGGGGGACGAAGACGTTGGCGATGCGGCGGAGGAGGAGTTTGAGGGGGGTGGCGTTGCGGGCCTTCCGGGCCGCCTTCAGCGCGGCGCCGCGGTCGGCGAGTTGCTCTGCGGTCGCCTGGTGGGGGGTGTCGTCGGCGGCACGGGCTTCGGCGACGAGGGCTTCGAACTCGGGGGTCACGCGGGCGACGGTGCCGGGGCCGAGGACGACCTGGTACGTGTCGTCCTCCACGACGCCCAGGACGGCGGGGAGGGCCCTGAGGGCTTCGTCCCGGACGAGGGAGCGGTCGTGGAGGGTGATGCGGAGGCGGGTCATGCAGTGGGCGACGGCGGTGATGTTGGCTGCGCCGCCGAGGAGGGGGAGGAGGGCTTCGGCTGTGGCGCGGTGGGGGGTGTCGGCCATGGGCGTGCCTTGCTGTGGGCGGGGGTGGTGCGGAGCGGGGCTCCGCCGGGCGGGGTAAGGCTGTTGAGCGGGGTGTTCCGGTGTGCCCACCCGTTCCGCCCTGCGGAACGCCTGCCCACACCGGGGGCGGAGCGCCTGCCCACACCGGGGGCGGAACGCCTGCCCACACCGGGGGCAGTCAGCGGGTTGCGGACAGGGCCAGGGTGAGGGCGGGGCGGAGGTGGCCGGCGGTGGTGGTGAGGAGGTCGGCGGCGGTCTGCGCGTCGACGCCGCCGAGGACGACGAGGATGGCGGGCTTGACCTCGCCGCCGGTGGCGGTCAGGGCGGCCTCGATCTCCTCGTCCGGGGCGTCCGTCGCGAGGGCGACGATGCGGCGGGAGCGGGCGCGCAGCTTGTCGTTGGTGGCCCGGACGTCGACCATCAGGTTCCCGTAGGTCTTGCCCAGCCGGATCATCGTGATCGTCGACAGCATGTTGAGCACCAGCTTCTGAGCGGTGCCGGCCTTCAACCGGGTGGAGCCGGTGAGGAGTTCCGGTCCGGTGACCACCTCGATGCCGTGCTCGGCGGCCGCGGCGAGCGCGGAGCCGGCGTTGCAGGACAGGCCGACCGTCAGCGCACCGCGCGTACGGGCGAACTCGACGGCGCCGACCGCGTACGGGGTGCGGCCGGAGGCGGAGATGCCGACCACGGTGTCCTCGGCGGTGAGCCCGAGTGCGGTGAGGTCGGCGGCGGCGAGCTCCGCGGAGTCCTCGGCGCCCTCGACGGCGGTGGACATGGCGGCCGGGCCGCCCGCGATCAGCCCGACCACGTCGGCCGGGTCGGTGTTGAAGGTGGGCGGGCATTCGCTGGCGTCGAGCACGCCGAGGCGTCCGGCCGTACCGGCGCCCGCGTAGACGAGGCGGCCGCCGCGGGCCATGCGGGCGGCGACGGCGTCGACGGCGGCGGCGATCTTCGGGAGTTCGGCGGCCACGGCGGCGGGGACGGCGGCGTCCTCGGTGTTCATGGCGCGCGCGATGTCGAGGGTGGGGAGGCGGTCGATCCCGGCGAGTTCGGGGCGGAACGCCTCGGTGGTGAGGGTGTCGAGCCGGGCGCGGAGTTCGGCGTACGCGGGGGCGCCGGGGGCGCCGGGGGTGCCGTTCATCGGGGTTGGCTCCTCGTGGCTCGGCTCGGGATACCTCGGACACGGTCGTGGACGCGGCCGGCGACGTACCGTCCGGTCGTGGACGTACTGTCCGGTCATGGTGACAGCGCGGGGCCACGGCGGCGGGTGGGCCTGCCGGGCGGTTGTCGTGCGGGCGGGGTTTGTGCGCCGGGAATCCCCCATTGGGAGGAGGTAGGGGTCAAAATGGCCACATGGACCACGCGACCCCCCTGGAACAGGCGCTTCATGCCGCCCGCGCTCTCGTGCTCGCCGATCTCGTCGCGGGCGAGGTCGCCGAGGCCGACGTCGTCTCCCTGGTCGAGGACTCGGTGGTGCACCGCCGGTGGTGGGTGGAGCAGTGGCCCGAGGGCGTCGACTACCTTCCCGGGCTGGTCGCCCAGGACGTGCAGGACGCCCTGCTGGAGAAGTACGGCCGCTGGCCGCTCTGCCCGGTCTGCTCCCACGGGGATCCGCACGCGCTCGACGTGGAGCCGGAGTTGGGTCCGGATCCGCACTGGGTGTGCGGGAAGGCGGGCGTGAAGGTGGCGTCGGTGGGCGCGCTGGGCCCGGTGATGGGCGGCTTCGGGCGGTTCTCCGAGTGACGGTCTACATCGACCCGCCGACCTGGCCGGGCCACGGCCGCATGTGGTCGCACCTGGTCAGCGACGTCTCGTACGAGGAGCTGCACGCCTTCGCGGCGGGCATCGGCTGCCCGCCGAAGGCGTTCGAGCGGGACCACTACGACGTGCCGTCGCACCGCTACGCGGACGCGGTGGCGGCGGGGGCGGTCGAGATCGGAAGCAAGGAGCTCGTCCGGCGCCTGACGGAGGCGGGCCTGCGGCGCCCGAAGGGCCGCCCGGCTCCCTGAGCGTACGGCCCGCATTCCGCCGCCACGGCGCTACGGTGGGCGCCATGGCTTCCCTGCCCGACTGGATGTACCCACCGCGCGCGGAGGGTTGGTACGCCGAGGACCTGGACCACCTCCCGGAAGCTCCACGGCATACCGAGCTGATCGACGGCTCTTTCGTCTTCAGGACTCCCCAGAGGTGGTGGCACAGCCACGTCGTCACCGCGCTCACCCTCGGGCTCGGGGCGCAGGAGCTTCCGGGTGTCGAGATCGCGCGGGAGATGACGGTGACGCTCGACCGGCGCAACCGCCTTGAGCCGGACGTGCTGGCGACGACCGCCGCGTACGACCCCGACCGCACCTGGTTCGCCCCGGAAGAAGTCCTGCTCGTGGTGGAGGTCGCCTCTCCCGACTCCGCCCACCGGGACACCACGGTCAAGCTGCGCAAGTACGCGGAGGCCGGCATCCCGCACTACTGGTGGGTGCGGGAGGAGCAGGGCTCCCCCGTGGTTCACGTCTACGAGCTGGATGCACCGGCCGGTGCGTACGGTGCCGCCGGGATCTTCCGTGACGTGCTGAAGCGGCCGGTCCCCTTCGGCGTCGAGCTGGAGCTGTCCACGCTGACCCCGTAACGGCGACGGCCGCCGCCGCTACGCCAGGGCCTTGCGCCACTCCTCGACCGCGGACGCGGAGACCGGGCCGGACCAGCCGTGCGGGCGGGCCGCGCCGCCGATGTGGAAGGCGTCGATGCCGGCGTCCAGGAGCACCGGGAGGTGTTCCAGGGTGAGGCCGCCGCCGACCATGATCTGCGCCTGGTAGCCGGGTTCGCCGGTGCGTGCCGCTTCCGCGAGCAGGACGGGCAGGCCCTCGGTCACGCCCTTCGCGGAGCCCGCGGTCAGGTAGGTGTCCAGGCCGGGCAGGTCGGCGAGGGCCTTGCGGAGCCGGCCGCGGTCGGCGCACCGGTCGATGGCCCGGTGGAAGGTCCAGCGGCAGCCGTGCAGTTCCGCGAGGAGCTCCTCGACGGCGGCCAGGTCCGGGGCGCCGTCCGGGTCGAGGAAGCCGAGCACGAACTGGTCGGCGCCCTCCGCGCGCAGGGCCCGCGCCTCGGCGGCGAGCGCGGCCACGGCGGCCTCGTCACCTGCGGCGAATCCGTCGGACAGGCGGAGCATCACGCGCAGCGGGATGTCGACGGCGGCGCGGATCGCCGCGAAGGTCGCACGTGACGGAGTGAGCCCGTCCGCAGCCATGTCCGTGACCAGTTCCAGCCGGTCGGCTCCACCGGCCCGGGCCGCGACCGCGTCCTCCACGTCGAGGGCGATCACCTCCAGGACTGCTCGGTTGCTCATCTGATCCCGTCCTTCGAAGTAGGGACAACAGGTCTAGTCCAATCTCCAGGGTACGGGGCTCCCGCCACGCTTCACCAGCACAATCACGCCACCCCCACAGGGAGACCACACCGGCACAGCACAATGACCGCATGCACACCGACATCGCGCAGCTGGAGCGGGAGCTGGCAGCCGCCTGGAACGACACCGCCACCGCGGCCGGCGCCCTGCGCGACCCCGCGCCCTACGCCAGCCGCCTGCTCGCCGCCTGGGCGGAGCCGCAGCGGCGGTACCACACCACCGTCCACCTCGCCGCGGTGCTCGCGCACGTCGACGTGCTGGCCGGGCACGCCGCCGACGTGCACGCCGTACGCCTCGCCGCCTGGTTCCACGACGCGGTGTACCGGCCGGACCGGTCCGAGAACGAGGAGCGCAGCGCCGTCCTCGCCGAGCGGGCCCTGTCCGAGCTCGGCGTCGACGCGGAGCGGACCGCCGAGGTGGCCCGGCTGGTCCGGCTCACCGTCACCCATCACCCGGCGCCCGGCGACACCAACGGCGAGGTGCTGTGCGACGCCGACCTGGCGGTGCTGGCCGGGGGCCCGGACGCGTACGCGGCGTACGTGGCCGCCGTGCGCGACGAGTACTCCTTCGTGCCGGAGGACGCCTTCCGGGCGGGCCGGGCGGCCGTGCTGCGGCAGCTGCTGGACCTGCCCCGGCTGTTCCGTACGCCGTACGGGACCGCCCGCTGGGAGGCGGCGGCACGCCGCAACCTGGCGGCGGAGCTGGCCACGCTGATCGAGCCCTGATCCCGTGGCGACCGAGCCCTGATCCCCTGCGGGAATGCGGCGGGCTTCGGCGGGGTTGATCCCCTTCATGCCCACAAACGCCGAACGCACCCGAATGCCCGTGGCCGTCTACGTCCTCGGCCTGTCCGTCTTCGCGCTCGGCACGAGCGAATTCATGCTCTCGGGGCTGCTGCCGCCCATCGCCGAGGACATGGGCGTCACCATCCCGCAGGCGGGCCTGCTCATATCCGCGTTCGCCATCGGCATGGTCGTCGGCGCGCCGCTGCTGGCCGTGGCCACCCTCCGGCTGCCCCGCCGGACCACCCTCATCGCCCTGATCACCCTCTTCGGGCTGGGCCAGGTCGCGGGCGCCCTGGCGCCCTCGTACGAGCTGCTCTTCGCCTCGCGGGTGGTCGCGGCCCTGGCCTGCGCCGGGTTCTGGGCGGTCGGCGCGGCCGTGGCCATCGCCATGGTCCCGGTCGACTCCCGGGCGCGCGCCATGGCCGTGATGATCGGCGGCCTGTCCATCGCCAACGTGCTGGGCGTCCCGGCCGGAGCCTTCCTCGGCGAGCACCTGGGCTGGCGTTCGGCGTTCTGGGCGGTCGGGGCGGCCTCCGCGGTCGCCCTGGTCGGCATCCTGCTCCGGGTCCCGAGGATCCCGCTGCCCGAGACCCGGCCGAGCCTCGGCCGTGAGCTGGGCATCTACCGCGACAAGCAGGTCTGGCTGGCCATCGGCGTCACCGCGCTGGCGGCCGGCGGCGTGTTCTGCGCCTTCAGCTACCTGGCGCCGCTGCTCACGGACGTGGCGGGACTGGGGTCCGGATGGGTGCCGTGGGTCCTGGCGCTGTTCGGGGTGGGCGCGCTGATCGGCACCACCGTCGGCGGGCGGGTCGCCGACGCCCATCTGTTCGGCGTGATGATCTGGGGCATCGTGGCCTCCACCGTCTTCCTGACGGCACTGGCCCTGTTCGCCTCGGCCGCGGTGGCCGCGGTCGGCCTGTCCTTCCTGCTCGGGGTCTCCGCCTTCTTCACCGCTCCGGCGCTGAACGCCCGGATGTTCAACGTGGCCGGTGCGGCGCCGACGCTGGCCGGAGCGACCACCACGGCCGCCTTCAACCTGGGCAACACGGGCGGGCCGTGGCTGGGCGGCACGGTGATCGACGCGGACCTGGGCTTCGCCGCGACGGCCTGGGCGGGCGCGGCCATGACCCTGACGGCCATCGGCCTCGTGGTCGCCGCGATGCGGCTGGACCGGGGCGGTGTCTCCCGGGTCGTCACCGGCTCGCGCGGGGCGGTGGCCGCCGAGGGCGTGCGGGCCGGCTAGCTGCCGCGTACGCCGTCCTGCGCGTCGTCTTGCGCGGCGTCCTGCTCGCCGCCTTGCTCGGCGTCCTGCGTGCCGTCCTGCTCGTCCACGAGCTGGGCGACGAGCCGGCGTACGGCGGGCCGGGGGTCGGGCGTGCCCGGCCATGAGGTCATCAGCAGGTGGTGGCAGGTGCCGACGAGGGCGAGGGCGGCCGTCCCGGGGTCGACGCGGCGCGGCACCCGGCCGGTCTCGCGTTCGGCGCGGAGGTAGTCGGCGACGGCCTCCTCGATCGCCGCGAAGCCGGGCGCACCGGCCCGGAACGCCTCGCGGACGCGGAGGGAGGCGGCCGGGCGGGCCATGGCGAGGCCCGACAGGGCGGGACCGCCGGAGTCGAACAGGGCGAGGACGACGGCGTCCAGGTTCCCGGCGACCGTCCCCCGTCCGGCGAGCCCGGACAGGGCGCCGGCCCGCCGTGCGGTGCGCGCGAACCGGTCGAGGACGAGCTCGGCCACGAATTCGTCGAAGCCCGCGAAGTGCGTGTGCAGCAGGCCCTTGGCGCAGCCCGCCTCGGTGGTGACGGCGCGGCTGGTCAGCGCGCCCGGCCCGTCCCTCTCGACCACGCGCTCCGCGGCCGCGAACAGGCGCTCCCGCACGTCGGGGGTCGCCACTCCACGCGGTGACATGTCCTGCCGTCCTCTCCGCCGCCGTACTGCGTTGCCGTACTGCGTTGCCGTACTGCGCCGCGTACTGCTTCGTCGTACTCCGCTGCCCTACGGCCTGGATGGTAATCGGCCTTCACAGTATGGGCGCTTGCCCATACTGTGGTGCGCAGAGGTTTGGGCGCATGCCCATTCTCTCGTCCGCTCATCCGTCCGTCCGTCCGTCAGTCAGTCCGTCGAGGAGGCTTCTGTGCCGGAGATCGTCAACACCGAGCAGGCGACCGCGTGGAACGGCCCCGAAGGCACCCACTGGGCCCGCAACCAGGACCGCTGGAACGCCGTCAACGGGGGCTTCGACGAGCCCCTGCTGACCGCCGCCGCCGTCACCGGCGACCGCCGCACCCTCGACCTCGGCTGCGGCGCCGGCCACACCACGCGCCTCGCCGCCCGCCGCGCCCCCGGCGGCCACGCCCTGGGCGTGGACCTCTCGGGCCCCATGCTCGCCGAGGCGCGGGCCCGTGCGGCCGCCGGAGGACCGGCGAACGTGTCCTTCCTCCGGGCCGACGCCCAGGTGCACGCCTTCGGGGCGGCGGCGTTCGACGCGGCCGTCAGCCGTTACGGCGTGATGTTCTACGGAGACCCCGAGGCGGCGTTCGGCAACGTCGGGCGCGCCCTCCGTCCCGGCGGCCGCCTCGCCTTCGTCTGTCCCGCCGCCCCCGGGGACAACGGCTGGGTGACGGCCATGGCCTCCCTGGACGGCATCCTGCCGGTGGGCGGCTTCGCCTCCCCGGGCGACGGGCCCGGCATGTTCTCGCTGGCCGACCCCGACCGCGTCCGCGCCCTACTCACCGCCGCCGGCTACACGGGCATCGCGGTCGACGAGGTGACGGCGTACGGCACCTGGGGCCGGGACGCCGCCGACGCGGCGGACTTCCTCCTGGCCACCGGCCCCGGCCGGCACCTCATGGGGCAGGCCGAAGGGACCGCCCGGGCCCGGGCCCGCGAGGCGCTCACCGACCACCTCGCCGGCCACGCGGGGCCCGACGGCACGGTCCGCCTGCTCAGTACGTCCTGGCTGGTCACGGCGGACCGCCCGGCCCGCCGCCGGACCCGCCACCCGGCCGTGGCCTTCTGATCAGGCCGGGCCCGCGTACGGGGAGGGGTTCCGCTCAGGCGGCCAGTGCCGCGGGCAGCGGCGTCGCGTGCACCGCCGTCAGGCCGGACACGGCCCGGGTCAGGCAGACGTAGAGGCGGCGCAGGCCGGTCCGTTCGTCGGGTTCGCCGTCGACCACAGCGGCCGGCTCGTCCAGGACCACGTAGTCGTACTCCAGGCCCTTGGCCAGCGAGGCCGGCACCAGGGTCAGCCGGGACTCGGCGGTGGTCTCCTCGCCGGGCGAGAGGTACGGCAGGCCGGCCGCCAGCAGTGCCCCGGCCAACACGGGGATGCGCGCGTCGGCGGCGATCAGGCCGATCGAGCCCTCGTGCGCGAGCGCCGCGCGGCAGGCCGCCACCACCGCCGGAGTGAGCTCCTCCGGGTCCGCCACCGGTGTCACCGCCAGCGAGCCGGGCGTCTCGCGGACCGAGGAGACCGCGGTCAGGCCCGGGGAGATCGCGGGGAGCAGGCGGGAGGCGTACGCGATCACCTCGCGCGGCACGCGGAAGCCCGCGGTGAGCTCCTCCAGCACCGCCTCCGGCTTGCCGAGGTGGGTGAGCGCCTCGGTCCAGCTGCGGGTGGCCCAGGGGGTGGTGCCCTGGGCGAGGTCGCCGAGGACGGTCGCCGAGCCGGTGGTGCAGCGGCGGCCCACCGCCCGGTACTGCATGGGGGACAGGTCCTGGGCCTCGTCGAGCACGACGTGACCGAGGGAGGGGGTGCGTTCGACCAGGTCGGCCGCCTCGTCGATGAGGACCAGGTCGGCCGGGGACCACTTGGCGGACTTCACGCTGCGGAACGGCTTCGGCCAGAGCAGCAGCTGCTGCTCGTCGGCCGTGAGGAGCCCTTCGGCGTGCTCGGCGAGGAAGCCGGGGTCGGAGAGCAGCCGCAGCACCAGCTTGGCCGGGTCCACGGCCGGCCAGATCTGCTTGACGGCGGCCTTCACGGCGGCGTTGCGGGCCACCGCGTCCTGGACCCGGTCGTCCGGGGCCTCGCCGGCCTGCTCCATCCGGACGAGCACGGCGTGGGCGATGCGCTGCGGGAGGGCGTCGCGGGCGGCGCCGTAGCGGATGTCGCGTTCGCGCAGCTCGGTGACGATCTCCTCCAGCTCGTACGCCGGGACGCGCCAGCGGCGCGAACCGCGGACCACCATCAGGGCCTCGGCGGGCGCGGAGACGTGCGAGCGGACGGCGCGACGCAGCACCTCGGCCATCTTGGCGTCGCCCTTGACGACCGCGGTCGCGGCGGGGTCGGCGGCGCGGACCGGGGCGTCCTCGCGGGCCACCAGGTCGTCCACGGTGGCCTGCTTGACCTCCAGCTCGCCGAGGGCGGGGAGGACCTGCTCGATGTAGTGGAGGAAGGACCGGTTCGGCCCGATGACCAGGGTGCCGGTGCGGGCGAGGCGCTCGCGGTGGGCGTAGAGGAGGTAGGCGACCCGGTGCAGGCCGACGGCCGTCTTCCCGGTGCCGGGGCCGCCCTGCACGCAGACGGAGCCGGACAGGCCGGAGCGGACGATCTCGTCCTGCTCGGGCTGGATGGTGGCCACGATGTCGCGCATGGGGCCGACGCGGGGGCGTTCGATCTCCTGCTGGAGCAGCTTGGAGACGGCGGCCGCCTCGGCGGGGTCGGAGAGGTGCTCGTCCTCGTAGGCGGTGAGGTCGCCGCCGGTGTAGCCGAAGCGGCGGCGGAGGGCGACGTCCTGCGGATCCTTCTTGGAGGCCCGGTAGAAGGGCTGGGAGACGGGGGCGCGCCAGTCGATCACCATGGGGTCGCCGTCGCCGTCGTGGACGTGGCGGCGGCCGATGTAGAACTGCTCCCCCTCGGCGCCCTCCGCGAGGTCGGCGCCGGGGGCGTGGAGGTAGTCCAGGCGGCCGAAGAAGAGGGGGGTGTGGGCGAGGTCGGCCAGGGCCTTGATGCGGTCGTCGATCTGGGCCTGGAGGACGATGGCGTTGACCCAGTTCGCCGTGACGTCGCGGATGTCGAGGGCTTCGACGTCCTCGCGCATGGCGCGGAGCGCGGCGCGGGAGGCGGCGAGGTGGGCGCGTTCGCGGGCGAGGGGGCCGGCGTCCGGGACGGCTTCGGCGTCGGGGTGGGGGCCGGCGTCCGGGACGGCTTCGGCGTCGGGGTGGGGGCCGGCGTCCGGGACGGCTTCGGCGTCGGGGCGGGGGCCGGCGTCGGGGACGGTTTCGGCCCCGGTCTCGGCTTCGGTCTCGGCGTCGGTGACGGTGTCGGGGACGTGCGCGGGCACGGACTGCCTCCTGCTCTCCTGCTCCTGGACGTGCGCGTTCGGTCGTTCGGCCGTCCGGTTCCGACCGGACGGCAGCACTCCCCGGTGATGGCGGCGGAGGAGGCGGGCAAGAGCGGAGATTCTAGTCAGGAGGGCGGTGCGGCGCGAACGGATTTCCCGGCCGACCCCTAGGGGACCGTACGGGTGTAGTACCGCAGGACGTCAGACCTGGGAGGGACACAGGGGGGCGGAGATTGGCTCTGAGGACCGATGTGCGGCGCGGGTCGGCGGCGCACCATGGATTCATGAGCACCGCAACTCTCACCCCGAACCAGGGCGCCCGCCCGAGCGGCGCCACCGCCCTTTCCGAATCCCACCCCAAGCACCGTCTCGGCAGCCTGCTGCGCGCGGCGAAGGTCTTCACCGCGAGCGCGTTCAGCGTCGCCCTTCTGGGCGAATACGGCGAGGAGGCCGGCGTCATACGCAGATGACGCCGGCGGCCCCTGGGTCCGTCGGTCAGTCGCCCTTGAGGACCTCGTCCGCGTCCATGATCCGGTAGGCGTAGCCCTGTTCGGCCAGGAAGCGCTGGCGGTGCGCGGCGAAGTCCTGGTCGATGGTGTCCCGGGCGACCACCGAGTAGAAGCGCGCCTCGTGGCCGTCCGCCTTCGGACGGAGGACCCGGCCCAGACGCTGGGCCTCCTCCTGGCGGGAGCCGAAGGTTCCGGAGACCTGGATGGCCACGGTCGCTTCCGGCAGGTCGATGGAGAAGTTCGCCACCTTGGACACCACCAGGACGCTGATCTCGCCCTGGCGGAAGGCGTCGAAGAGCTTCTCGCGCTGGGCGTTGGAGGTCTCGCCCTTGATCACGGGCGCGTCCAGGTGCTCGCCCAGCTCGTCGAGCTGGTCGATGTACTGGCCGATGACCAGCGTCTGCTCGCCCCGGTGCTTGCGGACGAGTGCTTCCGTGACCTTCCGCTTGGTCGCGGTGGTGGCGCAGAAGCGGTACTTCTCCTCGGTTTCGGCGGTCGCGTAGGCGAGGCGCTCGCTCTCGGTGAGGTTCACCCGGACCTCGACGCAGTCCGCGGGCGCGATGTAGCCCTGTGCCTCGATCTCCTTCCAGGGCGCGTCGAAACGCTTCGGCCCGATCAGGGAGAACACGTCGGACTCGCGGCCGTCCTCACGGACCAGGGTGGCGGTCAGGCCGAGCCGCCGGCGGGCCTGGAGGTCGGCGGTGAACTTGAAGACCGGCGCGGGCAGCAGGTGCACCTCGTCGTAGACGATCAGGCCCCAGTCCCGGGAGTCGAACAGCTCCAGGTGCGGGTAGATGCCCTTCCGCTTCGTGGTCAGCACCTGGTAGGTGGCGATGGTGACCGGACGGATCTCCTTCCGGGTGCCGCTGTACTCGCCGATCTCGTCCTCGGTCAGCGAGGTCCGCTTGACCAGCTCGTGCTTCCACTGGCGGGCCGAGACGGTGTTCGTCACCAGGATCAGCGTGGTCGCCTTGGCCTCGGCCATGGCGCCCGCGCCGACCAGGGTCTTGCCGGCGCCGCAGGGCAGCACGACCACGCCGGAGCCGCCGTGCCAGAAGCCGTCCACGGCCTGCCGCTGGTACGGGCGCAGCTGCCAGCCGTCCTCGGCGAGCTCGATGGGGTGCGCCTCGCCGTCGACGTACCCGGCGAGGTCCTCCGCCGGCCAGCCGAGCTTGAGCAGGGTCTGCTTGATCTGCCCGCGCTCGGAGGGGTGCACCACGACGCTGTCCGCGTCGATCCGGGCACCGACGAGCGGGATGATCCGCTTGGACCGGAGGATCTCCTCCAGCACGGGCCGGTCGGTGCTGGTGAGCACCAGCCCGTGGGTGGGGTGCTTGGACAGGGTGAGCCGCCCGTAGCGGGCCATCGTCTCGGCGACGTCGACGAGCAGCGCGTGCGGCACCGGATAGCGGGAGTACTCCACCAGCGCGTCCACGACCTGCTCGGCGTCGTGCCCGGCGGCCCGCGCGTTCCACAGGCCCAGCGGCGTGATCCGGTAGGTGTGGATGTGCTCGGGCGCACGCTCCAGCTCGGCGAACGGCGCGATGGCGCGCCGCGCCGGCTCGGCGAGCTCGTGGTCGACCTCCAGAAGGAGGGTCTTGTCGCTCTGGACGATGAGAGGCCCGTTCACGCACGTACCTTCCTGGACGGGGTGGCCGCCCGGGCGCGGGCGGCCAAACCTCCAGTCTGCCGTATTGGGGTGCGGCTGTCCGGTGGGGCGTGTAGCTTGCGCTCGCCGAATTCGATCTTGACTTGAGGGGGGAACCTCATGGCCACGACCAGGCGCATGCTGTTGACCGGATTCGCGGCGGCGGCGAGCGTGCCGCTGGGGGGCGGGCTCGGGCCGTCGAAGGCGTACGCGGGGACGAGCTATCCGATCGACCCGGGTTACAGCAACACCGACCTGTACCGCGATCTCGCGGAGAAGGGTGCGGGCTACGGCGAGGGGTACGACTACGCCCGGCGGTACAAGCGGCACGAGATGAGCGACGACGGCCCAGGGACGGGCCTTCCGTACGCCCTGACCACCGTCCTGGCGATCCACGGCGGCCAGATCGAGCCCGGGACCAGCGAGGTGTGCCTGGGCATCGCCGGGTACGTCCCGCAGGCGACGGGGGAGCTGCAGCCGAAGGAGCCCGGTGCGCCGCGCTACGACTACTGGATGTTCGAGGGGCTGAAGTTCAAGAACAACAGCGAGCTGCACGTCACGTCCTCGCTCTGCGACGACCCGGTCGCCCTGTCGATGGCCTACGCCAGCCACAACATCCTGAGCGTGCACGGATGCCAGTGGGATCAGGCGGTTCCCGACGAGTGGCGCAAGTACCCGGAGCGCCACCCGGACAAGCGGCTCGTGGTGGTCGGCGGCCGCAACGCGGCGTTCAAGGCCCGTCTGAAGACCCAGCTGGACAAGCTCGGGATCACGGTCCTGGACGGCCCCGAGCGGCTCAACGGGGACGAGGAGACCAACATCTGCAACCGCACGTTCCGCCCCTTCGACGAAAGCGCGCCCACGGGCGGGGCGCAGCTGGAGATGACCTGGGAGCTTCGGGCGAGCCTGTTCGGCGACACGAGCGCCCCCGGCGCCCGGTCGCGCAGCACGAACGACGAGTTCACCGCCTTCGTGAACGCCTGCCGCACCGCGATCGCCGACCAGGAACGCACCCAGCGCAAGGCGTGGTGATCCGGCGCACGACCGGTCCGGTCCCTGCCCGCCCGTCGTGGATGCGCCGCCGGACGGCGCCCACCGTGCCGTCCGCCCGGCAGGGGGAGAGCCCGTGCTGCTCAGGTCATGTTGCGCAGGAGGAGGCGGAGGCCGCCGAGGAACTCGTCGGTGGGGGTGAGGGTGCGGGCGGCACGGGCGGTGGCCGTCAGATGGGGGAAGTCGGCAGGCGGGAGTTCGGACATGGCGGTGGTGCCGGGACCCGAGAGGGGGCCCAGGTGTTCCAGTTGGATGGCGCCGATCACGTAGGAGAGAAGGGCGCGTAGCGCGATGGCGCGGGCCGCCGGCTCCGGGACCGCCTCCGAGAGGGTTGCGAGGACGGCTTCCGTCCAGTGCAGCAGCGGCTGGGAGTCGTGTCGGTGGGTCATCGTCAGAGGCAGGACGCCCGGGTGGGCGGCGAGGGTGTCGCGCAGACGGGTGCCGAGGGTTTCGACGCGGTCCTGCCAGGGGGCGTCGGAGGGAACTGCGGTGTCGACCCGGGCGAGGACGAGTTTGAGGACCAGGTCCTCCAGTTCGTCGCGGTCGCGGACGTACCGGTACAGGGCCATGGTGCTGATGCCCAGTTCGGTGGCGACGGCGCGCATGGACAGGCCGGGGAGCCCCGCGTGGTCGATGACGGCGAGGGCGGCGACGGCCAGTCGGTCCGGGGTGAGGGAGCGGGGGCGCGGCATGACGGTTGACAGCGTACGGCATACGCCTACGCTTGTGGGTGTACGTCGTACGCCTAAATCTGTCCGGCTGTCGTAGGGGTTCCCGTGCGCATTGACGTTGGGTCGGTTGTTCCGGGGCGCGAGTTCGGCGCCGTCGGGAGTGGGGCGCTCGTCGCCGTGCCTGATCCCGAGCATCTGGTCCACCTGCAGTTCCGGCGCTTCGCCGGGTGTCCGATCTGCCATCTGCACCTGCGCTCCGTGGTGTTGCGGAACGCCGAGATCGAGGCCGCCGGGGTCCGTGAGGTGGTGGTCTTCCATTCCCCGGTGGAGGAGCTGCGCCCGCACGTCGAGGACCTGCCCTTCCCCGTGGTCGCGGATCCGGCGAAGCGGCTCTACGCAGAGTTCGGGGTGGAATCCTCCTACCGTTCCCTGCTGAGCCCCCGCGGATTGCCCCGGGTGCTGCGCGCCATCGGTGTCGGTGGCCTGGAAATGCTGCGCGGCCGGGCCCGTCCGCCCGTGCTGCTGCCCGGCGGCGGGCGGTTCGGTCTGCCCGCCGACTTCCTGATCACCCCGGGCGGACGGGTGGTGGCCCGTAAGTACGGTGAGCACGCCGATGACCAGTGGACGGTCGACCAACTGCTCGTGCTGGCAGGGGACGTGCGTGGGGTCTCCGCGCATGAGTGATCAACAGGCAGCGCCGAGGTAGAGGGAGTTGTTGACGGTGCCTGGGGCCGGTGCCTGGGGCCGGGGCCGGGTCCGGGTCCGGATTCGGGGCTGGGTCCGGGTCCGAGGCCGGGGCCGGGGCTGGGTCAGGTGCCGGCCTCGTCCCCGGTGCCGGGGCCGGAATCGGGCCGTCAGCCGGAAATGACGAGATCCGGCCACCGTTTCCGGATAGTGGTGGTGGCCGGTTCCGGGGTTCACTGGGTGCGGTGCGTGGTGTGCGTGCGGCGTCGGGGGACGGCACGCCCACCACGCACCGTCTGCGACGGGGTCTCCCCGTACGCCTTGCGGTAGTGGCCGGTGAAGCGGCTCAGGTGGGTGAAGCCCCGGCGCAGGGCCACGTCCGTGACCGTGCCGGTGGCCCGCCCGGCTGCGATGGCCAGGAGGTCGTCGCGCGCCAGGTCCAGCCGGATCCGCCGCAGGTAGGCCAGCGGGGTCGTGCCGAGGTGGGTGCGGAACCCGTCCCGCAGGCTCCGCGCGCTGACGCGTGCGGCCCGTGCCATGTCGGCCACCGATATCGGCTCGTCGGCGTGCTCGGCGCAGAAGTCCGCGGCGCGGCGCACCGCGCCCGGCAGGGCGGCCGGGCCGAGGCCGGCCACCGTGCGGGAGAGTTCGTGGGGCTGCGCGTCCAGCAGGCCGTTCACCAGCAGCTGCTCGAAGTGTCCGGTCGCCAGCGGGGAACGGGCGGCCAGGCCGGAGGCGGCGAACTCGGCGAAGGCCCGGACGAGGTCCAGCCAGGCGCCGACCACGCCCAGGCGGTGGTCGAAGACCGGGGCGAAGAACAGTGGTGCCCGCGGCAGTTCGCCGAGGCGGACGGCCAGGGCCCGGTCGAGCACCGGCCGCGGGATGATCAGGACCAGGTTTGCCGTCGCCCCTGCGTTCCGGCGCATTACCGGACCCGGACCCGGCCCCGGTCCGGGCGCCGGCCACGACCTCGGCCTCGGCTCGGACCCGGGCCCCGGCTCGAACCCGAACCCGGGTCCGGGTCCGGGTCCGATGATTCCGTGTGTCGGTGTCGGTGTCGGTGTCGGTGACGGTGACGGCGACGGGAGGGCCATGGTGCCGTCCGCCGTGCCGGTGCCCGGAGCCGTGCCCTCGGGCGCGCCGACGAGGAGGACGTGGACCTTGTGGAAGGCCGGTGCGACGCCGGGGGCGATGTCGGCCCCGGTCTCGACCTCGGTCCCGGTGCCGTAGCCGAGTTCGTAGAGCGCGATCGCGCCCTCGTGGATGCACCGGAAGCCGCCCCTGACCGGGTGGTTCTCCCGCAATGACATCCGGTGCAGCGCGAACCGTGTGCT
The DNA here is from genome assembly GCF_040684755.1 of Streptomyces sp. NPDC089799. NCBI lineage: Bacteria > Bacillati > Actinomycetota > Actinomycetes > Kitasatosporales > Streptomycetaceae > Streptomyces > Streptomyces sp. NPDC089799. The sequence goes on from NZ_JBFBGR010000021.1 coordinate 112,596, forward strand.
CACCAGCCGGTGCAGTTCCTCTGCATCGCCGCCGTGGAAGAGCAGGCCCCTGGCCTCGGTCACGCCGCCCGGACGGGCCGTGCTGATGATGGACATGTCCTCGCCGCCTGGTAACTCTCCGTCGCGGGCGGGAATCTACCGGATTCTCGGATTCCGGGTTGCGGCGCCCCGTATCCGGAACGGTGGATCACGGAGGGCGGTACGAAGGCAACTCGCCGCAGAACGGCTAGACCTGATCCTCCGCCAACTCCGCCACCCCCGTGATGCGGTGCAGCGCGTAGGTGCGCACCTCGTCGGCGGTGTGGTCGTAGCCGGTGACGAAACCGCCCTCCACCCGGACCGGGGCGATCACCCGCTGGCTCGCCGCGCCCTCGGCGTTGACGTAGCCGATCCACACCGCCGAGCCGGTCAGGGCCGCTGCCTGGACCGTGGCCAGGGTCTCCGCCGCAGTGGTGCGCGGGAGCTCACCGGGCGCGGGTGCGGACCCGGACGCGGCAGAGCCCGAAGCCGGGTCCGGGGCGCCGGTGCCCGCCGCCGGCTCCTTCCGGACCGCCGTCGCGGCCACGTCCCCCGCCCGGATGGCCCGTACGGCCGCCCCCAGCAGGACGGCGTCGGGCAGCGGCGGCCCGTCCGGCACGGGCACCGGTGCGCTGCGCGGCGGAGTGCGGTGCACCTCGGCCCGGGCGACCAGGACGTCGCCGGTCGCGGACTCGGCGGCCGGGGCGTACCCCATCGCGCGCAGGCCGTCGAGCAGCGTGGTCGGGTCGGCCTGGGCCGCCAGTACGGTCGGCGCGAGGCGGCGCAGCCCGAGGGCCGTCGACCGCTTGTCCGCGAGGATCTCGTTCAGCATGCCGTCGTCGTCGCAGCGGACGTACGAGGAGGCGGCGCCCACCCGCAGGTGCCCGTGCCGCCGCGCCACGTCGTCGATCAGGTACGCGAGGGGCTGCGGGACCGGGGTCCGGCTGTGCTCGGCGAGGAAGGCGTGCAGGTCGGACGCGGTGCGTCCGGCGTCCAGGGCGCGGCGTACCGAAGCCGGGGTGAACCGGTACACGGTCGCCCCGCCCTTCGACTCCACCACCGCGGCCACGGCGAGGGCCTCGGCGAGCGGCCGGCTCAGCGGGCCGGGCGCCACCGCGGTCAGGTCGGCCTGCAGCAGTACGTGGTCCACGGGCTCGGGCAGCAGCGGCGCCAGCAGCGGGCCGGGGTCCTCGCCGGCCAGCAGGGCACGGCCCGGCGAGGAGAGGGCGCCGCGGCCGGTGACGCCGAGCAGCTCGGCCTCGTCGAGCGTGAAGAGGGCCAGCCGGGCCCGGAGTTCGCGGGTCGCCCGGACCGGGCGCTCCCAGGCGAGCCGCTCCAGCAGGGCCTCGGGGGTGGTGGAGGCCCCCTCGGGGAGCGCGGCGAGGAGATCCAGCACCCGGTGCCGGACCTCGGGGGCGGCCGACCGGTCCAGGTCCGGGCCGAGGGCGGAGAGCGTACGGCCCTTGGCGTCCTGCTCGCCGACCACACCGGCGGTCCGGGTGGCGGGCAGCCAGGCGGTGACCAGGACGGACCAGCGGTCGTGGGGCGGGAGCTCGGCCCAGTCGTCGTAGGCGGGGGTGGGCGCGTACCGCTCGTCGGCCTCGCCGTCGCTGGCCAGCAGGCCCGCGGTGTGGGCGAGTTCGATCCAGAAGGCGGCCGTGGCCTCGCTGGTGTCGAGGGCGGTCGCGGTGCGCTTGAGGTCGCGGACGGCGAGTCCGCCGGCCCGCAGGACGGCGGGGCCGTTGGCGTGCTCCCAGGAGGCGAGCAGTTCGTCGACGGTGGCGAGGGCGGTGAGGGCCTGGCCGGCGGCGTTGGCGTCCACAAGCTGTGGACGGTGGGTCTGCGCCGGCTGCACCGGGGGCGGTACGGGCTCGGGGTTGCGGTGCGCCCGCCCGTCGCGCAGGTGCAGTGCGACCTCGCGGGGCAGCACCACGGTGCGGGCGGTGGCGGGGAGCAGCAGGCCGCGGTCGCGCAGCCAGCGGACGGGCGGGGCCGGGTCCGGGGTGATCTCGCCGTAGGGCGGTCCCCAGACCAGGCGGTCCAGGACGTGGTGCGCCCCGGCGGGGGCCTGCGCGAGCAGGGCGGACATCCGCACGGGGTCGGTGAACAGCGTGGTGAGCGAGGCGACGGCGGACACCGGGTCGTGGGTGGCGGACAGCCCGGCGGCGGCGACGATCTCCTGGACGCGGGTGGGCGACATCCCGGCGGTCGCCTCGGCGACGGTCGGGCCGAGTCCGGTGGGGGAGGGGCGGGAGGGCGCGGGCGCGAGCAGCTCGCGGGCGGTCCGTACGAGCCGGAGCCGGTCGTCGGCGCCCCAGACCACGGCCTGGGTGCGGAGCAGGTCCAGGGCAGCGGGGAGGGCGGCCCGGATGGCGACGGTGCCGGTGCCGGATTCGGTGTCGGCACCGACATCGGGGCCGGCGTCGGTGTCGGCATCGGGGCCGGCAGCAGGGGAGCCGTACCCGGTGAGCAGGCTTTCGAGGGTGCCGTGATCGCACGGGTCCGGGGCCACGGCCAGGGCTTCCGCCACCTGGAGGGCGAAACGGTCCAGGCGGTCCAGCGCACGGACCACCGAGGCGCGGGTGCCGGCCCGGGTGGCGAGCTGGGTGAGGTCGCCGGGGACGGGGTTCAACAGGTCGGGGCGGGCGCGCAGCAGGGCCGCGAGGTCCGCGTCGTCGCGGGCGCGCAGCGCCTCGGCGAGGGAGCGCGGTGCGTTCCCTCCGGTGCTTGCCTCGGGCACGTTCGCCTCCTGGTCGCGTCGCCTTGACCGGTCGTGCCGGTTCCCATCCGGCCAACTTATCCGCTGTGCCCCGGCCGACTCCACGCCCGCAGGCGCTACGGTCGGTCCCGGGGCTCGGGGGAAGCCGCCAGGAAGGAGCCGGGGCGTGGGGATCGAGAGCGAGCATCTGGTCCGCGAGTACCTGAGCCGGGTCGGGGACCTGGCGCAGAGCGCGGAGCTGCCCTCGCCGGACAGGATGCGGCTGGTGGCCAGGCTGCGGGACGAGATCGAGAGGCACCGGGCGCGGTACGAGCCCGAGACGCCGGCGACCGTACGGCACATCCTGGAGCGGATGGGGACGCCCGAGGAGGTGCTCGCCACGCACGCGGGCGCGCCGGCGCCGGCGCCGGCGCCCGGGCGGGGGTCTGCGGCGCAGACCGGGGCGGTGCCCGAGCAGCGCGGCTCGGCGGCGGCCGCGGCACCGGCCTCCGCGCCCGTCGCGCCCGCCGTGCCTCCGGCGCGGACAGCGGGTGCACCGCCGCATCTGGCGGGCCTGGACGAGCTGGGGCCGTCGGGCGACGCGGAACCGGACTGGTGGCGGATGGGCCCGAGCCTTCACCGGGACGGGCCGCAGGTCGAGGGCTTCGTGGGCGGCATCGAGTACCCGTCCCGCAGGGGCCCGGACCCGGACCGTGATCCGACCGACGGAGACCCTGAGACCGCTGCTCCGGACCGCGAGGCGGGTACGGCGGGTGCGGCGGTTGCGCCCGGAGCGCGTGGCCTCGTACGGGCCCTCCTGAAGCGGGGTGCGGGCGCGGCCGGTGCGGCGCCCGCGCGGCCCGTGGACAAGACGGCACCGAGCGGGGATCCGAAACCGAAGCCGCACGGTTTCCTGCTGCTGGCCGCGGCCGTGCTGGTGGCCGGGGTGGTCATCGGGCACTGGATGCTGCTCGCACTGGGCTGGCTGTGCGCGTACGGATCGCGGGTGCTCGGGCCCACCGAACGCAAGACGGTGGTCTTCGGGCTGCCGGGCGCGGTGGTGGCCGGCGCGATGGTCTGGCTGTGGGGGCGCGCGGACGGGCGCTGGGGCGAGGCGCTGGCCGCGGGCGAGGCGGGACCGGCGTTCCAGTCCCTGCTCCCGTGGATCGTGCGTGGCGCCGCCATCGCCTCGGCGCTGTACCTGATCTGGCGCTCCCGCCGCCGCTGACCCCGCTCCGCCTCCCCGCTGCGCGGAGCCCTGCCCCACCCCGCCCTTTCCCGAAACCGGGACTCCGCCCCGGCCCCCGCTCCGGGGGCTGCGCCCCGGCCCCCCGGGCGCCCCGCCCCGGCCCCCGCCGCCCGCGCCGCGGGCAGGGGTATGCCCACCAGGGGCGCGGGGAACTGCGCGACCGGCCACGGACGGCCCGCAGGCCGTGCACGCTCCGGGCGCCGCAGCCGCCCATGGCTGCGCACCACCGCCCCGGCCGGGCACCGCACGGGTGCCGTCGCCGCGCCGCAGCGCAACGCGGAGGCCACCTCCGGGCCACCCCGTGTCGGTCGGGGGTGGGTGGTGGGGCGGCACAATGGCCGGCATGACCCTTACCGTCGGCTTCGACCTCGACATGACCCTCATCGACTCCCGTCCCGGGATCAAGGCCGCCTACCAGGCGCTGTCCGCCGAGACGGGCCGGTTCATCGACGCCGACCAGGCCGTCAGCCGGCTCGGGCCGCCGCTGGACGAGGAGCTCGCGCACTGGTTCGAGGCGGACGAGATCCCGGCGGTGGCCGACCGCTACCGGGAGATCTATCCCACACACGCCATCGAGGCGACCCCGGCGATGCCGGGTGCCCGCGAGGCCGTCGAGGTGGTCCGGGCGCTGGGCGGGCGGGCCATCGTGGTCACCGCCAAGCACGAGCCGAACGCCCGTCTGCACCTGGAGCACCTCGGCATCGAGCCGGACGCGGTCATCGGCTGGCTGTGGGCGGAGGCCAAGGCGGGCGCGCTGCGCGAGTACGGCGCCCAGGTCTACGTCGGCGACCACGTCGGCGACGTACGCGGCGCGCGTACGGCCGGCGCGCTCTCGGTGGCGGTGCCCACCGGGCCCTGCCCGGAGCCCGAGCTGCGCGCGGCGGGCGCGGACGTGGTGCTGCCCGACCTCACCGCCCTGCCGGCCTGGCTGAAGGAGTTCGTCACCCGGCCCGTCCAGGCCGTCTGAGCCCGACGGGCCGTCGATCCTGCCTCCCGGCAGGGAGCGCTCAGGCTTCCCGTGAAGCGACCGCCGCCCGGGCCGCCTTGCGCTGGGCCGCCGCCGAGCGGAGCACCCCGGCGGCCGCGAGGGCGAAGCCCACGCCCATCAGCATGCACAGCGACCACGCGTACGAGGGCAGCGGATCGGTACCCAGGAAGAGCGGGGCCATCGTCGCGAGGGTGGCCACGGCGCCCAGGATGAACACGATGCCGCCGGCCTTGACCAATGCGTCGCCGGGCCGCGCATCGTCGGGATGAGGAGTAGCAGTCACCCCACCAGGGTAGTTCCCTGGCCGAAGCGGGCCTCCAGGAAGGACCGGGCGACGTCTTGTCAGTGGCCCCGGGACCATTAGCCTGGTGGTTGGCGGGTCACCATGACCCGCTGCACTGCTATCCGGAGCCAGTCAACGGCGATTCGGACCCGACGAGCACAAGGACAGAGGACGGACGTGCCTACCGGCAAGGTCAAGTGGTTCAACAGCGAGAAGGGCTTCGGCTTTCTCTCCCGCGACGACGGCGGAGACGTCTTCGTCCACTCGTCGGTGCTCCCTGCCGGGGTCGATGCACTCAAGCCCGGCCAGCGCGTCGAGTTCGGAGTCGTCGCCGGCCAGCGCGGTGACCAGGCGCTTTCCGTGATCGTGCTGGACCCGGCGCCGTCCGTCGCGGCCGCGCAGCGGCGCAAGCCCGACGAACTCGCGTCCATCGTCCAGGACCTGACGACGCTCCTGGAGAACATCACCCCGATGCTGGAGCGCGGCCGCTACCCCGACAAGGTGCACGGCGCGAAGATCGCCGGCCTGCTGCGCGCGGTCGCCGACCAGCTGGACGTGTGATCCCGGCCGCCCCCTGACAGTCACATGGCTGCGCCCCGTCACTCGAAGGAGTGGCGGGGCGCAGGCCGTCACGGGAAGGGGCGGCGCAGGCCGTCACGGGAAGTCGAGTGCGCCCGGCGCGATCGGCGGAACCAGTCCCTCGGCCGCGGCCCGGGTCAGCAGCCCGCGGACCGCGGCGTATCCGGCGTCGCCCAGCGCGGCCGTGTACTCGTTCACGTAGAGCCCGATGTGCTGGTCGGCGACCTTCGGGTCGAGCTCCTGTGCGTGCGCCCGCACGTACGGCCGGGAGGCCTCCGGGTCGTCCCAGGCCATCCGGACCGAGGTCCGGGCCGCCTCGGCCAGCGCGCGCAGCGTCCCGGCCCCCAGCGACCGCTTGGCGATGATCGCGCCGAGCGGGATCGGCAGCCGGGTCGTGGCCTCCCAGTGCTCGCCCATGTCGGCCAGGGAGTGCAGCCCGTAGTCCCGGTAGGTGAAGCGGGCCTCGTGGATCACCAGGCCGGCGTCGACCCGGCCGTCCCGCACCGCGGGCATGATCTCGTGGAACGGCAGCACCACGACCTTCCCCACCCCGCCGGGCAGCACGTCGGCCGCCCACAGCCGGAAGAGGAGGTAGGCGGTGGACCGTTCGCTCGGCACCGCGACCGTCTTCCCGGTCAGGTCCAGGCCCGGCTCGCGGGTGAGCACCAGGGGCCCGCAGCCGGTGCCCAGTGCACCGCCGCAGGGCAGCAGCGCGTACTCCTCCAGCACCCAGGGCAGTACGGCGTACGACACCTTCAGCACGTCCAGCTCGCCGCGCTCGGCCATGCCGTTGGTGAGGTCGATGTCGGCGAAGGTCACGTCCAGCGCGGGCGCGCCGGGGATCCGGCCGTGTGCCCAGGCGTCGAACACGAAGGTGTCGTTGGGGCAGGGCGAATAGGCGATCCGCAGGCGGTCGTGCACGGCACTGCCACCGTCGCTGCCGCTTCCACTAGCGGTGGTCATGGCGTTCTCCCCAGGTCGCGATTACGGGTCCCAGCACGCGGAAGGCTGCCGACAGCGCGGCCAGGGCGTCGCCGATCCGCCAGGCGTCCCGGTCGCGGGGGCCCACGGCGTTGGACACGGCACGGACCTCCAGCACCGGGAGTCCGTGCGCGGCGGCGGCCTCGGCCACGCCGAAGCCCTCCATGGCCTCGGCGCCGGCCATCGGATGACGTTCCCTCAGCTCCGCGGCGCGGGCGGCGGTGCCGGTGACCGTGGAGACGGTGAGGACGGGCGCGAGCAGCGCGCCGGTCGCCTCGGCGGCCCGGGCGGCCAGTTCGGCGGGCGGGAGGTGGGTGTTGCGGCCGAAGCCGAGCGCTTCCACGGTCAGGAAGCCGTCGGGGGTCCCGGCGCCGAGGTCGGCGGCGACCAGGGCGTCGGCGACGACGAGCGAGCCGACCGGGGCGTCGGGCTGGAAGCCGCCGCCGATCCCGGCGGAGACCACGAGCCCGTACGGCGCGCGCGGGTCGGCCACAGCCAGGGCGGTGCCCGTCGCGGCGGCCGCCGCGGCCGGTCCCACGCCGCCGACGAGGATGTCGACGGCCAGGGCCGGCAGGTCCCGGCGGACCACCCGGTAGGCGCCGGGCAGCACGCGGGGCTCGTCGTCGGGCACCGGATGAGGGTCGATGCCGACGGCGACGGATTCTGCCTCCGCCGCCACCGCGGTCACGACGAGCGCGCGCACGTCGTGGTTACTTCAGCTTGAGCTGGTACGACCAGACGGCGAGGGGCTTGCTGTCCTCGGAGAGCTGGACGATGCTCAGCCGCCTCGACGCCGGGGCCTCGCCCTGGCCGCCGGTGGCGAAGATGTCGACGTTCGGGAAGCTGCGGTAGGTGTTCGACGAGGGGTCGATGATCGGCTGGCCGTCGAGGACCGCCTGCCAGCGCTTGCCGTCCTCGACGACGTCCGGCTCGACGCCGAGGCGGAGCGTGTCACCGCGGCCGTACTCGATGGTCTTGGCGCCCTTGACGTCGGTCAGGCACTCCTGGACCCGCTCCAGGGGCAGGTCCTTGCCCTTCGCGCCCGCGCAGAGGGCTTCGGTGGAGACCGACGACGTGCCGACCGTGACGGTCGCCAGGGGCGTCGGCTTGTCGCAGGCGGAGAGAACGAGGAGGCCGGCGGACACGGCCCCGAGGGCCGCGACGCTGCGGCGGGCCCTACCCGAGATAAGCGGTGCGGTCATGAGCCGAAGGCTATCGGTCCCTCCGCGCGAGCCGCCGCACGGGGTGTCCCGCCCCGCCGTGGCGCCCCCCGGGCGCGTGTGCGCCCCTGCCGGGGCCCGGTACCGCCGGGAGTGGGGGTCCACCCGGAGGGGGTCCGACCCTGTCGGCGGGGTCGGGGTTCGGGGGCACGCTGCGCGGCCGGTGCGCGCCGTCGTGCCGTGCGCCCGCTTCCCCCGGACTCCGTCCGGGAGAGGACCCCCGTCGCCCTGCGGCACGCCTGCCCACACGGCTGCTGACGCGGTCAGGCCACGCTGGGGCGGTGGGTGCGGGTGGGGGAGAGGAGGAGGCCGCGGAGGGCCATGGTGGCGCCGACCGCCAGGAAGGCGGAAGCGGTCGACATGCCCAGGGCGCCGTGCAGGGGGAGGGCCATGGCGACGGCGCCGCCGAGGACCCAGGCCGTCTGCAGGACGGTCTCCGAACGGGCGAACGCGGACGTCCGCACGCCCTCCGGCACGTCCCGCTGGATCATCGCGTCCAGCGACAGCTTCGCCAGCGCCTGGCAGAACCCGGCCGTCGCCCCCAGCACCGCCACCATCGGCCCGCTGAAGAACACCGCCGCCGGCACCGCCACGCAGAACGCCAGGCACAGCACCGCCGCCACGATCGTCTCCGGCGGCCGGGCCCGCAGCCACGCCCCGACCGCCGTACCGGATGCGTTCCCCACGCCCGCCGAGACGCCCACGATGCCCAGTGACACCGCCGCGCTCTGCCCGGCGAGCGGGTGCTCCCGCAGCAGGAACGCCAGGAAGAAGACCAGGAACCCGGAGAGGCAGCGCATCGCCGCGCTCGCGCACAGACCGCACAGCACGGAGGTGCCCACCGTCCGCAGCCCCGGCCTCTGCACCGGTCGTTCCCCCGGCCGTCGCCCCCGTCGTGGCCGTGGCCGTTTCCGCGGCTCCTGCTCCCGGTCCCCGTCGGGCTCCCGCGCCCCCTCCCGCTCCCACCCCGTCAGCCGGGCCCGTCCCTCGCCCTTGGCCTCGTCCACCCCGTGCGGCAGGTGGACCGCCGCCAGGGTCCCGCCCAGGAAGACCGCACAGGCGCCGTACAAGGGCCAGCGCGGCCCGATCAGGTGCAGCAGGGCCCCGGCCGGCGCCGCCGTGGCCGTGGCCAGCAGGCCCGCCAGGGTGACCCGCGAGTTCGCCTTCACCAGCGAGAACCCCCGCGGCAGTAACCGCGGGACCACCGCGCTGCGCACCACCCCGTACGCCTTGGACGCCACGAGCACCCCCAGGGCCGCCGGGTACAGCCCCAGCCCCCCGGTCGCGACCGCGACCGACATCAGCACCGCGAGCAGCGCCCGCGCCAGCATCGCCGCCGCCATCGCGGCCCGCCGCCCGTGCGGCAGCCGGTCCAGCAGCGGTCCGATCACCGGGGCGAGCAGTGTGAACGGGGCCATGGTGACGGCGAGGTAGAGGGCCACCCGGCCGCGCGCCTCGTCCGTGGGAACCGAGAAGAACACCGTCGAGGCGAGCGCCACGGTGACCATGACGTCCCCGGCGCCGTTGAGCGCGTGCAGCTCGATCAGGCGGCCGAGCCCGGACTCCCCGGCGCCCTGGGCGTGCGTCGCCCGGCGGATCCCCCGTGCGGTGCAGTGGACCGGCCGGCGCAGGGCGCGCCCGACCGCCCGGCCGGCCCTTCGGGCCCGGCCCGGCCCGCCGCCGGACGACCGTACGCGTGCCACCCGGCCATGGTGCCCCGGCGGAACCGGGTCCACCCCTTCCTTGATGCGTCGGGGGGACCCCCGTCCGGCGCGGCCGGACCGCTCCGCGGACCACCGCGGGGCGCCGGAGGCGGCATCCGGGGGCGGACCGGATGTCCGCGAATCGGACTTGCATGTGGGCGCAGGGCTTCGGACCAGGTAGCGTGCCTAGCAGCGCCACCGGCGGTTACTCCTGGCCGCGCGCCTCTTCGCCATCCCGCAGAATGGATGACAGAAGGTGCGCCCCCGGACCCGACGGGCGTGGACGTCGACGCGGCCCCCAGGTCCGCTCCGCCCGCGCCACGCAGGGAAACGGAACCGACGGGTCGTTGGGAACGACAAGTACGGACGGCGCACTCGTGAGACGGCGTAGGAGAGAACGAGACAGTGAGTGCTGCGACGACGCGAAGCCGTACTAGCCGTACCCCGCGTACCCCCGACCGCCTGTGCGCCGAGGCGGTGGAACTCGCCCGAGAGGCGGCCGAGGAGGTGGCGGCGCCCGGCGTGGTGGGCGAGCACGTCGAAGTGACCACCGAAGGTGACCGGGTCGTCACTCACTTCTTCGAGTGCAAGGAGCCCGGCTACCGGGGCTGGCGCTGGGCCGTCACGGTCACCCGCGCCTCCCGCGCCAAGGTGGTCACCCTCGACGAAACGGTGCTGCTGCCCGGCCCCGACGCACTGCTCGCCCCCGAGTGGGTGCCGTGGAGCGAGCGCCTGCGCCCCGGCGACATGGGCCCCGGCGACCTCCTCCCCACCGACGCCGAGGACCTGCGGCTGGAGCCCGGCTACTCGGGCGAGGACGCCCCGCCGCCGAACTCGGCCCTGTCCCAGGACATGGCCGAGCTCGCCGAGGCGGAGGACGCCGCGCTGACCGACCGGGTCGTCGTCCCGGAGCGCGGCTCCATCACCTCCGTCGCCGAGGAACTCGGCATGCGCCGCGCCCGGGTCCTGTCCCGGTACGGCCTGCACACCTCGGCGGACCGCTGGGACGAGGCGTACGGGGCGAAGACCCCGATGGCGCAGGCGGCCCCGGCCAGCTGCGTGTCCTGCGGCTTCCTGGTGAAGATCGGCGGCTCGCTGGGGCAGGCGTTCGGTGTCTGCGCCAATGAGTTCGGCCCGGCCGACGGCCGCCTGGTCTCCCTCTCCTACGGCTGCGGCGGCCACTCGGAGGCCGCCGTGATGCCGAAGCCGCCGCGGCCCGCGCCGCCGGTGCTGGACTCCATGCGGGCGGACGAGTTCCCGCTGCGTCCGGCCCCGGAGGAGGGCGCGGTCCCCTCGGGCGACGTCACCGCCGCCGACCTCGGCCACAGCTGACGCTGCCGGTCCCGCTGGTTCTGCCGTTCCTGCCGACCCTGCCGGTCCTGGGGGCTCTGCCGACCGTGCCGCTCCCGGCCGTCCCGCCGGGAGCGCGCGATCAGCGCGTCCAGTGACAGCCCGGGCGTGCCCGCGAGCACCAGCGGCAGCCAGGCGACCAGGTACACCAGGTCGTTGCCGAAGTAGTACGGCGTGACCGACCAGCTGACGGTCAGCCACAGGCTGAGCGATATCAGTGCGCCGCCCGCCGCGGAGAGCCGTCCCAGCAGCCCCGCCAGGATGCCGAGGCCGGCCGCGAGCTCGCCCAGGGCGATCGCGGTGCCGAAGGCGACGGGGGCGTCGAGCGCCAGGTCGACGAGACCGGGCAGGGCCGCGGCGTCCCGTACGGCCTCCATCTGCTGCCCGATCGAGCCGTCGCCGGCGGCCCGGAGGAACGCGGAGTCCGTCAGCTTGTCCAGGCCGGCGTAGACGAAGGTGACGCCGAGGAACAGGCGCGGCGGCAGAAGGGCGAACTGGGCGGCGCGTTCGCGCAGCCCCGGTGTCGTCGAGGTCATGTATGTGACACGGTGAGCGGCGCCCGCCGGTTCGCCCGTGTCCAGAGGTTTTTCCGTCAGGTGTGAACCGGTCGCGCGAGTGGCACGTGTTGGCTGCGGGGCCCGTGGGCCCCGGGGTCACAAGCGACGAGAAGGAGACATGGCATGGGTGACACGACGCGCCGCCGTACCGTGCTCGCGGCGGGCGCCGCGGCCCTGGCGGGCACCGCGCTGACCGCCTGCGGCAGCGAGGACAAGGCCGGGACGCAGGCGGAGGGCGGCAGCACGCCGCAGGCGGCGGCCCCGGCCGAACAGGCCCTCGCCAAGACCGCAGACATCCCCGTGGGCGGGGGCAAGGTCTTCAAGGACGAGAAGGTCGTGGTGACCCAGCCCAAGGCGGGCGAGTTCAAGGCGTACTCCGCGGTCTGCACCCACCAGGGGTGCGCGGTGACCGGTGTCAAGGACGGCAAGATCGTCTGCCCCTGCCACCAGAGCTTCTTCAAGGTGGAGGACGGCTCGGTCGCGAGCGGGCCGGCCACCCGCCCGCTCCCGGCCGCGAAGATCACCGTGACGGGCGATCAGATCGCCCTGGGGTAGTACCGGTTGCCGCGGGGCCGCGCACCACGGGTGCGCGGCCCCGAGCCGGCCCGGAACGCCGGGCCGAATCCTTCCTTCGCCCTAGGCGGCATCGTCCGTGATCGGTACGGGCGTCCCCGGGCCGGACGGACCGGACGGCCCGGACCCGTTCAGCCGGTTCCCGTCCCGCGCCCCGCCGCCCGGCTCCTCCATCGACGCGAGCAGCTTGCGCGCCAGCCCCAGGCCGGTCCCGCCCATCGTCAGTGCCTTGGCGAACATGTCCGCCATTCCGTCGGCCCCGTTGAGCAGCACCATGTGTTCGACGTTCCCGAAGGCGGACGCCCCGGCCTCCACGATCTTCGGCCAGTTCTCGGCGAGTTGCTGGGCGACCACCGCCTCCTGGTTCTCCGCCAGCGCTGCCGCCCGGGCCTTGATCGCCTCGGCTTCCGCGAGTCCCTTGGCCTTCGCGGCCTCGGCCTCCGCGAGGCCCTTGGCCTGCGTGGCCGCCGCCTCCGCCTCGCCGGTGGCCCGGGTCGCCGTCGCCGCCGCCCGGCCGCGTGCCTCGGTCGCCTGGGCCTCGGCCGACGCGGCGGTCTTGACCCGGGTGGCCTCGGCGGCCGCCGCGAGTTCCGTCTCCTTCGCCTTGGCCTGGGCGCCCGAGATCCGGGCGTCGCGTTCGGCCTCGGCGAGCGTGCGCTTCTCGTACGCCTTGGCGTCCGCGGGCTTGCGCACGTCCGCCTGGAGCTGCTGTTCGCGCCGGTGCGCCTCCAGCTCGGCGACCCGGGTCTCCTGTACGACGACCTCCTGGCGGGCCGCCGCGTCCGCGAGCGGTCCCGCCTGCCGGGCGGACGCCGCGGCCTTGTCCCGCTCGGCCTGGTATCCGGCCTGCAGGATCTCGCTGTCCCGGGTGGCCTCGGACATCCGTGCGGCGGCGGCCTGTTCGGCCTCGGTCGCCATCCGGTTCGCCTCGGCCTGGGCGATCCTCGCGTCCCGCTGGACCGCCGCGGCATGCGGCATCGCCAGGTTCTTGATGTAGCCGGTGGGGTCCTCGATCTCGTGGATCTGCAGGGAGTCGACGATCAGGCCGAGCTTCTCCATCTCGGTCCCGCAGGCCGCCCGGGTCTGCCCGGTCAGCTTCTCCCGGTCCCGGATCATGTCCTCGACCGTCAGCCCGCCCACGATGGAGCGCAGGTGACCGGCGAAGACGATGTGCACCCGCTCCGGCATCATCTTCTGCTGGTCCAGGAACCGGCGGGCGGCGTTGGCGATCGACACCAGGTCGTCACCCACCTTGAAGATGACCACTCCCTTGACCCGCAGCGGAATGCCCTGGTGGGTCACGCAGTCCACGGACAGCTGGGTCTCGTTGAGGTCCAGCGACAGCTTCCGTACCGCCTGCACGCCGGGAAGGACCAGGGTTCCGCGCCCCGTCACGATGCGGAATCCCATGCCCTCGCCGAGTCCCTCGGTCTTGTGCGCCGAGCCGGAGATGACGAGTGCCTCGTTCGGCTCGGCCACCCGCCACATCAGCTTGAACAGGCCGACCAGAACGATGATGGCGGCGAGAACGATTCCCGCCGCGACGCCGACAGCCATCGGCATTCGCCCCCTTAAGGCAGTGCCGTTCGGCACTGGTGAGGGCGAGTCTGCGCCCGGCCCGGCACCCGCGAAAGATCCCGGCGCAATCTTGTCGCCGTCCTGATACAAGCCACCCCGGTTCCGGCCGGCCGGACAGGAGCGCGGCGGCGGCGAACCGCGCTGTCGTCGCAGGCGAACGCGGCCGGCGAACCCGGCTGTCGCAGGCGAACCCGGCTGTCGCGGACAACCGGCTGCCGCGGGCGAACTCAGCTGTCGCGGGCGAACTCAGCTGTCGTAGGCAGCGGTTACGTACACCGTGCGCGGCGGCTGGTACTCCACCACCGTCACCACCCGCCCCGTCTCGATCCGCTCCCCGCCGAGCGCCGGGTACGCCAGGAAGTGCTCGGCCCCGCCCCGGATCCGCACGATGACCTCCCCGACCAGCCCCGGCCCCACCGTGCCGGTCACCCGCCCGGTCAGTCCCACCATGTCCTCGCCCATGTCCCGTCCGTCCCCCTGCCGGCCAGGGGCCGGCACCAGAGCCGGCCGTCCTGGCCGGAGGTTACCCGCGAGCCCGGCGGAACAGCCGCCGTCCGCCCAGCCAGAGGGCGACCGCGCCGGCCAGTACGAGCCCGCCGACGGTGAGGTTCCCGGTGCCGGTGTCCTGCGCGGCCGCCGTACCGCCCGGGCCGCTGCCGCCGGGCCGGGCGGAGGGCTTCCCCGAGGCGCCCGGGGCGCCCCCGGCCGGAGGGGCCACCGGCACCGCCACGACCTCGCTGCGCGGGCCCTCCGCGCCCATCATCAGCGCCGAGCCGTCCGCCGAGTAGGTGACGGACTCCGCCTGGCCCTGCCAGGGCGCGTCCACCCGGTCCCCCTCCCCGGACGGCCTGCCGTCCCGGAAGGGGTACGTACGGGCGAACAGGTAGCCGCGCACGGCCAGGCGGGTGCCGTCCGGGGAGAACGCGCCGTCCGTCACCCAGGGCATCGCCGCGACCCGGCGGAACACGTTGGTCCCGCCCGTGCTCAGCTGTGCCGGGCCCTCGTACAGCCCGCCCTTGGTCTTGTCCTTGCTGGCGATGTAGACCCGCCCGGTCTTCGGATGGACCATCAGCGCCTCGGCGTCCCGCGGCCCGTCCGCGTACTTCACGGTGAACTGGGCCGCTTTCACGGTGGAGTCGCCCAGCTGCTTCGGTTCCGGGAAGCGGTAGATCCAGACGTGGTCCCAGGTGCCGTTGCGGTTGTCGCCGATGTCGCCGACGTACAGCTGCCCGTCGGGGCCCAGCGAGATCGCCTCGACGTCGCGCGGCCGCCCCACCCCGGTCATGGTGACCCGGGCGACCGTACGGCCGGTGGCCGCGTCCACGCCGTAGACGTACGGGCCGTCTTCGCTGTCGTTGTGCGTCCAGTACACGCCCGGGTGGATCCGGCTGGCCGCCAGACCGCTGGATTCCGTGATCCGCGGGTCCTCTATGACGAAGGTCTTCGGCGGCCCCTCCGCGAAGGCCGCCGTCGGGACCAGGGCGAGGGCGGCGGCGGCCACGGCGGGGACCACGGCGGCGGGCAGGGCGGCGGACGGAAGGCGCATGCTCCCAGCGTGCCAAAGTGTCGGGTCGCACGGAGGCAGGGCCGGACCGGCATGCCGGGGTGTCCGGCATCACAGCGGCACGGCCGCTCCGATCCACGATGATGTCGGGATGCGTTTCATGTTCGTCGGCGACTCCATGACCATCGGACGCGCCGGCGACTACACCTGGCGCTACCGGATGTGGCAGCACCTCAACTCGACCTTCGGCGGCCCCTACAAGATCGTCGGGCCGCGCACCGAGCTGTACGACACCTTCGCCGACGAGCCGGTCTCCCACGACTACGCCGACCCCGGCTTCCCCGCGCACGCCCGCCGCCACCTGGCCGGCTGGGGCGAGGGCTGGCAGCACATGGCCCCGGTCGTGGGGGAGACCGTCGCCGCCCACAAGCCGGACGTCCTGCTGGTCTCCCTGGGCCTGATCGACCTCGGGTTCTACACCGACGCCGAGCAGACCGCCGCCAACGTCCGCACCTTCGTCGGGGCCGCCCGCTCGGCCCGCCCGTCGGTCCGCATGGTGCTGCTGCCGGTGATCCCCAACAGCCGCGCCGAGGGCGACGCGGAGTTCGCGGCCGAGGTGGCCCGCTTCAACGAGTTGCTCGCCAAGGCCGTCGCCGACCTGTCGACGGACGCCTCCCCGCTCCTCCTGGCGGCCCGCCCGGAGTCGTACGACATCCACCACGACACCTACGACGGCACCCACCCCAACGCCTCCGGCGAGCACCGCCTGGCCGGTGAGTTCGCCGCGGTGATGCACCAGGCGTGGGGCATCGGCGCCCCCTACGAGCCGCGCCCGCACTGACCGCGGGGCCACTGGTCCCCGCCACGGCGCGGCGGCTGCCCGAATGCCCTCCGACCCTCCGAATGCCCTCCGAATGGCCTTGCTTCGAGTGGACTCCAGGCAGTTGGCTTGTCCTCCATGGAGTACACGCAGCTCGGACGCACCGGACTCAAGGTCAGCCGACTCGTCCTCGGCACCATGAACTTCGGCCCCCAGACGGACGAAGAGACCAGCCACGCCATCATGAACACGGCGCACGACGCCGGCCTGAACTTCTTCGACACGGCCAACGCCTACGGATGGGGCGCCAACAAGGGCCGCACCGAGGAGATCATCGGCTCCTGGTTCGCGCACGGCGCGGGCCGCCGGGACAAGACCGTCCTGGCCACCAAGGTCTACGCGAACATGGCGGCCGACGGCGACGCCTGGCCCAACCACGACAAGCTCTCCGCCGTGAACATCCGGCGCGCCGTGGAGGACAGCCTCCGCCGGCTGCGCACGGACTACATCGACCTCTACCAGTTCCACCACGTCGACCGGTCGACCCCCTTCGAGGAGATCTGGCAGGCGGTGGACGTCCTGATCCGGCAGGGCAAGATCCTCTACGCCGGTTCCTCGAACTTCCCCGGTTACAAGATCGCCCAGGCCAACGAGACCGCGGCCGGGCGCGGCATGGTCGGCCTGGTCAGCGAGCAGTGCCTGTACAACCTCCACGAGCGCCGCGCCGAGATGGAGGTCATCCCGGCGGCGCAGGAGTACGGGCTCGGGGTGATCCCGTGGTCCCCGCTGCACGGCGGACTGCTCGGTGGCGTGATCAAGAAGGAGGTCTCGGGCGGGCGCCGTGCCGAGGGCCGGACCGCGGAGGCGCTGGCCGACCCCGCGGTGCGGGCGAAGGTGCAGGCGTACGAGGACCTGCTCGACAAGCACGGCCTGGAGCCGGGCGAGACGGCGCTGGCCTGGCTGCTGACCCGTCCCGGGGTCACCGGCCCGATCGTGGGCCCGCGTACGCCGGAGCAGCTGGCGAGCGCGCTGCGGGCGCTGGAGCTGGAGCTGGGCGCGGAGGTGCTGGCCGGGCTGGACGAGGTCTTCCCGGGCCCGGGCCCGTCGCCGGAGGCGTTCGCCTGGTGAGCTTCACCCGGTGACCTTCACCCGGTGACCCGTGCCGGGACCGTACGACCCGTGCCGGGACTGCCGGAGCCGGCCTGGGGCCGGCCCGGCAGCCGGGCTACTTCAGGGCGGTGGTGACCGCCACGACGGCGAACATCAGCACGAGCACACCGGCCATCACACGGTTTCGGGTCTTGGGATCCACGCATCGAGCGTAACGAATGGCGTGGACCACACCCGACCCGCCCGGTGGCTCAGCCGCCCAGCGGCCAGGACCGCAGCACCTCGTAGCGGGGCTTCTCCCCCGGAACGCCACTGGTCGGCAGGTTGCTGCGGACCAGGTGGAGCCGGTCGACCGGCCATGGGGTGCCCTCGAAGCCGTCGAGGGCCTCCAGGTAGGGGTGCAGGTCGGTGTGCTCGCCCGAGATGCCCCGGGCGATGGTGAGGTGCGGGGTGTACCGGCGGTGCTGCTCCATCGCCACGCCGGCCCGCCGGGCGGCGGCGTCGGCCCGCTCGGCGAGCATCCGCACGCCGTCGAGCGAGCCGGCCGCCCCGATCCACAGCGCCCGGTTGCCGAAGTGTCCGCAGCCGTGCAGCCGCAGCCGGAACGGCGGGGTGTGGCCGGCCGCCCGCTCCAGGCGGGCCTCCAGCTCCGGCAGGAGCCGGTCCTCCACCTCGCCCATGAAGGCGAGGGTGAAGTGCCAGCCGGGCTCGCCGGTCCAGCGGAGCCGGCCCGCCCGGGGCAGCGCGGCCACGGCGGCGCGCAATTCGGCGACGGCGGCCTCGGGCGGCAGCACGGCGGCGAACAGTCTCATGCCGCGAGCGTAGCCCCGCGCGGAGCCGGTACGAAGACCACGCCGTGCCGGGTCACCCGCATCCGGAGGTCGCCGACCCGGGCCAGGACCAGGCCGACCACGACCGATGCCGCCAGGGCCACCGCGCCGCCGGCGGCCATGCCGATCCGGGGGCCGAAGTGGTCGGTGATCCAGCCGACCAGCGGTGCGCCCAGCGGGGTGCCGCCGGTGAACACCATCATGAACAGGGCCATCACCCGGCCCCGCATCTCGGGGTCGGTGGCCATCTGCACGCTGGAGTTCGCCACCACGTTGACCGTGAGGCCGAACATGCCGATCGGCACCAGCAGCGCGGCGAACAGCCAGTGGCCCGGCGCGAACGCGGTGACCACTTCCAGGGCGCCGAACAGCGCGGCGGCCGCCACCAGCAGGCGCAGCCGGGACCGGCCGCGTCTGGCCGCCAGCAGCGCGCCGGCCAGGGAGCCGACGGCGATCAGGGTGTTGAACAGGCCGTAGGTGCCGGCGTCGCCGTGGAAGACGTCGTCGGCGAAGGCCGACAGCCAGATCGGGAAGTTGAACCCGAAGGTGCCGATGAACCCGACCAGCACGATGGGCCAGACCAGGTCGGGGCGGCCGGCGACGTAGCGCAGGCCCTCCCGGAGCTGGCCCTTGGCGCGGGGCTGGACGGTGGTCGGGTACAGCTCGGCGGGGCGCATCAGCAGCAGTCCGGCGACCGGGGCGGCGTAGGACAGGCCGTTGAGCAGGAAGGCCCAGCCGGAGCCGAAGGCGGTGATCAGCAGGCCGGCCACGGCGGGGCCGACCAGGCGCGCGGACTGGAAGTTCGCCGAGTTCAGGCTGACCGCGTTGGCCAGCTGGTGCGGGCCGACCATCTCGGCGACGAAGGTCTGCCGGGCGGGGTTGTCGACCACGGTGACCAGGCCGAGCAGGAAGGCGATCAGGTAGACGTGCCACACCTGGACCTGGCCGGTCAGGGTCAGGACGGCGAGGGCGACGCCGGTCAGGCCCATCGCGGCCTGGGTGGTGATCAGCAGCGGCCGCTTGGGCAGCCGGTCGGCCAGGACGCCGCCGTACAGGCCGAAGAGGAGCATCGGCAGGAACTGCAGGGCGATGGTGATGCCGACGGCGGAGGCCGAGCCGGTGAGGGAGAGGACGAGCCAGTCCTGGGCGATGCGCTGCATCCAGGTACCGGTGTTCGAGACGACCTGCCCCGTCGCGAAGAGCCGGTAGTTCCGGACTCTCAGCGAGCTGAACATCGATTGTCTGGTGGTGGATATCCGTCCGGGTGCGGAGTCTGCTCCGTTTCCCGTACTCAAGGGCTTTCGCCTCCTCGCGTCGTGCGTCCTACAGGTGCGCGAGCTTCTCCAGGACGGGCGCGGCCTCTCTCAGCTTGGCCCACTCGTCCTCGGTCAGCTCGGCCGCGAGCCCGGCCAGGAACGCATTCCGCTTGCGGCGGCTCTCTTCGAGCATCACCTCGGCCTGCTCCGTCTGGGTGACGACCTTCTGCCTGCGGTCGTCCGGGTGCGGCTCCAGCCTGACCAGACCCTTGGCCTCCAGCAGCGCGACGATGCGGGTCATCGACGGCGGCTGGACGTGCTCCCGCCGGGCGAGCTCACCGGGGGTGGCCTGTCCGCAGCGGGCGAGGGTGCCGAGGACCGACATCTCGGTCGGGCTCAGCGATTCGTCGACGCGCTGGTGCTTCAGGCGCCGGCCCAGCCGCATGACGGCCGAGCGGAGATCGTTCACGGCGGCAGCATCGTCGCCATGGGAGAGGTCAAGCATGTTCCTTAGAGTAACTCATTACTCTTCCTAAGGAAAAGTGGAGTCACTGCCGAAACATGCGTCACCCGTTCAGTCACTCTTACGAGTGAGGTGATTCCTGAAAGTGACGCGCGTCCGCACTGCGAGCCCCGACTCTTTCGCCATGGGGACACATGTGCTGAGCATGCGCATAGACGGGGAGCTCCTGGACCGCCTCCGGACTCATGCCGCCAAACGCGGAATGAGCGTCCAGGACTACGTGGTCCGGACGCTCATTCGCGACGACTTCGACGAGCGCTTCAAGGCGGCGGTCGACGAGACGGAGAAGTTCTACGGCCTCACCTGAGGCCCGGCCGGGCCGGGGCAGGTCCAGGCGAGTCGGGCGCGGGTCAGGTCAGGCCCAGGGCCGGCATCGCGTAGTAGAAGACGAAGACCGCCGACACGACGTACATGGCCGCCGGCACCTCGCGGCCCCGGCCGGTCGCCAGCCGCAGCGCGCTGAAGGCGATGAAGCCGATGCCGATGCCGTTGGTGATCGAGT
Source organism: Streptomyces sp. NPDC089799 (assembly GCF_040684755.1). Classification (NCBI taxonomy): domain Bacteria; kingdom Bacillati; phylum Actinomycetota; class Actinomycetes; order Kitasatosporales; family Streptomycetaceae; genus Streptomyces; species Streptomyces sp. NPDC089799. Next base: position 132,918 of record NZ_JBFBGR010000021.1, read on the forward strand.
ACGTGAAGGGCATCATCACCATCGCCAGGAAGGCCGGGACGGCGATGGTGAAGTCGCTCCAGTCGATGTCCTTCACCGAGCCCGCCAGGATCAGGAAGCCGACGGCGACCAGCGCCGGGGTGGCGGCCTGGGACGGGACCATCGTGGCCAGCGGGGTGAGGAACAGCGCGACGGCGAAGAGGCCGCCCGTGACCACGTTGGCCAGACCGGTGCGGGCGCCCTCGCCCACACCCGCGGTGGACTCCACGAAGCAGGTGGTGGCGGAGGAGGAGCTGGCGCCGCCGGAGGCCACGGCCAGGCCGTCGATCAGCAGCACCTTGTTGATGCCGGGGAAGTTGCCGTCCCGGTCGACCAGCTTGGCCTCGTCGCCGACGCCGAGGATCGTGCCCATCGCGTCGAAGAAGCAGGACAGCAGGACGGTGAACACGAACAGCGCACCGGTGAGCAGTCCGACCTTCTCGAAGCCGCCGAACAGGCTCACCTGGCCGACCAGGCCGAAGTCGGGCGCGGCCACCGGATTGCCCGGCCACTCGGGCACGGTCAGGCCCCAGGCCTGACCCGGCAGCCCGGCCACCGCCTGCACGGCGACGGCGATCACGGTCATCGCCACGATGGAGATCAGGATCGCGCCCGGGGTCTTGCGGATCAGCAGCGCCAGGGTCAGCAGCACGCCGAGCACGAAGACCAGGACCGGCCAGCCGTGCAGGTGGCCGTTGCCGCCGAGCTGGAGCGGCACCGTGGTGTGGGCGGCGTCCGGGATGCGGGTGACGAAGCCCGAGTCGACCAGGCCGATCAGCATGATGAACAGGCCGATGCCGATCGCGATGCCCTTGCGCAGCCCCAGCGGGACGGCGTTCATCACGCGCTCGCGCAGGCCGGTGGCGACCAGCAGCATCACCACGAGGCCGGCCAGGACGACCATGCCCATGGCGTCCGGCCAGCTCATCCGCGGGGCGAGCTGGAGGGCCACGACGGTGTTCACGCCCAGGCCCGCGGCGAGCGCGATCGGGACGTTGCCGATGACGCCCATCAGGAGGGTGGTGAAGGCCGCGGTCAGCACGGTGGCGGTGACCAGCTGGCCGCCGTCGAGCTGGTGCCCGTACATGTCCTTGGCGCTGCCGAGGATGATCGGGTTCAGCACGATGATGTACGCCATCGCGAAGAAGGTGGCGAAGCCGCCGCGGACCTCGCGGGCCACGGTCGAGCCGCGCGCGGAGATCTTGAAGTGGCGGTCCAGCGGCGAGTTCCCCTGCTGGGTGGGTGCGGGGGAGGTCGACGGCGGGGCGGTGGGGGCCGTGGGGCTCATCCGGTCCTCAAAAGTGGTTCGTTTTGTGGCTTCGCACGAGCGAAAGCCTTCAGAGGCAAACCGTTTCAGTATGAACACATGAACGAAGTGACGTCCATCTCCGCGCGTAGAACCCGGAAACGCCCACCTAGACTGGCCGTATGGCGAAGTGGACACCGAAGCACGAGGCCCCCGAGCCCCTCGAAGGCCCCGTGGTGGCCACCATCACCGGCGGGACGATCCTGTGGTTCGCCCTGTTCCTCGTGCAGCTCCCCTTCTACGGCTGGTTCGCCGACCGGGACCTGCTGTGGTGGGTGTGGACCTGCGCCGCCGGCGGCGCACTCGGCCTGATCGGCATCTGGTACGTCCGCAAGCGCGACGCCGCGCTCAAGCGGCACGCCGCCGAACGCGCCGCCGCACCGACCGCCGAATGATCCTGCTCATCCTGAAGTCGGATCTTCGGACATTTCAGCGGGTGGACGGTCGCCCGCGCGCTTAACGTCGGATGCATGACGCAGCGGGCAGGAATCGACCACGAAGGCCCGGACCGGGGTCCCGCCATCGACGCCGGGGCGGAACTCGATCCCGTCCACCCGGTGCGGCTGCCCGCGCCGCGCTTCAAACCCGGCGGCCTGACCACCGCCGAGGTCGCCGAACGCATCGCCCGCGGCGCGGTCAACGACGTACCCGTCCGCAGCAGCCGCTCCACCGCCGACATCGTCCGCGGAAACGTCTTCACCCGCTTCAACGCCATCATCGGCGTCCTCTGGGTGATCATGCTGTTCGTCGCGCCCATCCAGGACAGCCTCTTCGGCTTCGTGATCGTCGCGAACACCGGCATCGGCATCGTCCAGGAACTCCGCGCCAAGAAGACCCTCGACGGCCTGGCCGTCATCGGCGAGGCCAAGCCCAGCGTCCGCCGCGACGGCGCCACCACCGAGATCTCCACCTCCGCGATCGTCCTGGACGACGTCATCGAACTCGGCCCCGGCGACAAGGTCGTCGTCGACGGCGTGGTCGGCGAGGCCGACGGCCTGGAGATCGACGAGTCCCTGCTCACCGGCGAGGCCGACCCCGTCCTGAAGAAGCCCGGCGACCAGGTCATGTCCGGCTCCTTCGTGGTGGCCGGCGGCGGCGCCTTCACCGCCACCAAGGTCGGCCGCGAGGCCTACGCCGCCCAGCTGGCCGAGGAGGCGTCCCGCTTCACCCTCGTCCACTCCGAACTGCGCTCCGGCATCTCCACCATCCTCAAGTACGTCACCTGGATGATGATCCCGACCTCCATCGGCCTGATCATCAGCCAGCTGATCGTCAAGGACAACAACCTCAAGGACTCCATCGCCCGCACCGTCGGCGGCATCGTCCCCATGATCCCCGAGGGCCTGGTCCTGCTCACCTCCGTCGCCTTCGCCATCGGGGTCATCCGGCTGGGCCGCAAGCAGTGCCTGGTGCAGGAGCTCCCCGCGATCGAGGGCCTGGCCCGGGTCGACGTCGTCTGCCTCGACAAGACCGGCACCCTCACCGAGGGCGGCATGGACGTCACCGAGCTCCGCACCCTGGGCGGCGCGGAACCCGCCTACGTCAAGAAGGTGCTCGGCGCCCTCGGCGAGTCCGACCCCCGCCCCAACGCCAGCCTCCAGGCCATCATCGACGCCTACCCCGACAGCGAGGAATGGCGCTGCACCGAGTCGCTGCCCTTCTCCTCCGCCCGCAAGTACAGCGGCGCCAGCTTCAGCGAGGGCGACGGCGAGACCTCCACCTGGCTGCTCGGCGCCCCCGACGTCCTCCTCCCGGCCGGCGACCGCACTCTGGAGGAGATCAACCACCTCAACGAGCAGGGCCTGCGCGTACTGCTCCTCGCCCGCTCCGCCCGCGAACTCGACGCCCCCGAGGTCGCCACCGGCGTCCGGCCCACCGCCCTGGTCGTCCTGGAACAGCGGCTGCGCCCCGACGCCGCCGACACCCTGCGCTACTTCGACGAGCAGGACGTCCACGCCAAGGTCATCTCCGGCGACAACGCGGTGTCGGTCAGTGCCGTCGCCGGAAAGCTGGGCCTGCCCGGGGCGGAGAACACCGTGGACGCCCGCCGGCTGCCCACGGGGCAGGACGAGATGGCCGAGCAGCTCGTCAAGAACGCGGTCTTCGGACGCGTCACCCCGCAGCAGAAACGGGACATGGTCGGAGCGCTCCAGTCCCGCGGCCACACCGTCGCCATGACCGGCGACGGGGTCAACGACGTCCTCGCGCTGAAGGACGCCGACATCGGCGTCTCGATGGGCTCCGGCTCGGAGGCCACCCGCGCCGTCGCCCAGATCGTCCTGCTGAACAACTCCTTCGCGACCCTGCCGTCGGTCGTCGCCGAGGGCCGCCGGGTCATCGGCAACATCACCCGGGTCGCGACCCTCTTCCTCACCAAGACGGTCTACTCCGTCCTGCTGGCCATCCTGGTGGTCTGCTGGCAGGTGGAGTACCCCTTCCTGCCCCGCCACCTGACCCTGCTGTCCACCCTCACCATCGGCATCCCCGCCTTCTTCCTGGCCCTGGCCCCCAACAAGGAGCGCGCCAAGCCGCACTTCGTACGAAGGGTGATGCGGTACGCCGTCCCCGGCGGGGTGATCGCGGCCGTCGCCACCTTCGTCACCTACCTGCTGGCCCGCTCGTACTACAGCGGCGAGGGCGCCCTGGAGGCCGAGACCAGTGCGGCCACGCTCACGCTGTTCCTGACCTCCATGTGGGTCCTGGCGATCATCGCCCGCCCCTACACCTGGTGGCGGGTGGCCCTGGTCGGCGCGATGGGGCTGGCCTTCCTGATCGTGCTGGTCGTCCCCTGGCTCCAGGACTTCTTCCAGCTCAAGCTGGTCGGCACCACGATGCCGTGGACGGCGGTGGCCGTCTCCGCCGCGGCCTCCGTCCTGATCGAGGTCGCCTTCCACTGGGTGGACCGGAGGTTCCCGGCCTGACCGACCGCTGTCCCCCGTGCCGCCCCCGCTCTACGCTGTGCCCGCCAGGACCACGAACGGGGGGCGGGCGGATGCCGCAGCGCGCACGGAGAACCGGAAGAACACCGGCCGGCGGAAGAGCAACGGACAGCGGAGGAACACCGGGCAGCGGGGGAGCCGGACGAGGGCGGAGAGCCCTGGGGGCGGTGGGCGGGCTGCTGCTGGCGGCCGGGCTGATGGCCGCCCCCGCTGCCCCGGCCGCGGCGGCATCCCCGTCGTCCGGCCCGGCCCCGGCCCAGGCCCCCGCCGCGGCAGCGGCCACGTACAAGGTGAAGATCCAGCTCACCGCCGTCGACCACATGTCCCCCGAGATCCGGGTGTGGAACCGGACGACCTGGACCTCGTACCCGGTCACCGTTCCCGACGGCGCCGCCTACGGAACCGCCGACCTGCCGCCCGGCGACTACCTCACCATCGGCAACCACAGCGACTACACCACCGAGGCGCGCTTCCTCCCCAAGACCTTCAGCGTGGTGGCCGCGCCCACCACGGTCACCCTGGACTCCGCCGCCGCCAAGCCCGCCGCCGTCACCGTCGACGACTCCACGGCCGGCCGGGCCCTGGCCGACGCCTGGTTCACCCTGCCCAACGGCGAAGAGGTCGCCTTCCAGGGCGGCTCGGGCAAGAAGCTGTACGTGGCGCCCCTCCCGCTGCCCGGCCTCACCTTCAACCTGCACGACGTGCTGGAGAAGAAGGGCAGCACGCCCAACCGGCCCAGTCCCTACCGCTACGACCTGTTCCACCGGTTCACCGGCGGTGCCCCCGCCTCGCCCGTCGTCTCCGTCCCGGCCGCCGGACTCGCTCGGAAGCACACCACCGCCTACGCCCAGGGCGCGGGCGTCAGCGCCTCCGTATGGGCCGCCCCTTCGGTGGACGACGGCGCGTTCACCGGGACGTACATCCCGACCAACGTCCCGGTGGCGGGCGCCTACACCCACTACCTGACCCCGGGCGCGCCCTTCGAGCGGTACCTGGAGTGGGGCTCGCACGCCCTCTCCATGCCGGGCCTGGAACTCCCCGCGGGCGACGGCGGAAACGAGTCCTTCGGCCGCGGCCCCTTCACCAACCGCCCCACCGAGTACCCCGGATCCACCTACGGAGCGGGCAAGTTCACCCTGAACGAGAGCGAGTCGCTCTCCGACGCCCAGGGCCACGCGGGCCACGAGAACGGCGGCACCACCTACCGGGTCACCGGGGATTCGGTGCTGCTCGGGGCCTCGGCCGTGATGTCGCCGTGGGACACCTTCACGGTCCCGGCGGGCACCCACTCCACGTACTGGATCAACCACACCGTCACCCGCAGCGGCGCGCACAGCCGCGTCTCCCCGCGGGTCTCCACCAGCTGGACCTTCCCGGGATCCGCGCTCCCCGCCGGTTCCGGCGGTGCACTCCCGGTCCTCGACCCGTCCTTCACCGTCTCCGGACTCGACGCCCGCAACCGGGTCCCGGCCGGCCCGGCGACGGTGCAGGCCGGGCTGGCGCCCCGCGCCGAGGGTGCGAAGGCCACCGTGACGGGCCTGGCGTACTCCACCGACGACGGTGCCACCTGGACCGCGGCCGCGCTCACCGGCAGCGGCGCGAGCCGGACCGCGACGGTGCCCGTCCCGGCCGGCGCCGCCTTCGTCTCGCTGCGGATCGACGGCAAGGACGACAAGGGCGGCACGGTCCGGCAGATCGTCACCCGCGCCTTCGGCGGCCCGGGCGCGCAGGGCGCGCTCAAGGTCGGTGCCACTTCGGTCGGCGGGGTGGTCGTCAACGGCGGCAAGGACGTGGTCCCCGCCCTGACCGGGCTCGGCACCTTCTCGGCCGCCTTCACGGCCACCGACCCCTCGGGCATCGGCGCCGCCGGGATCCACCTGTACCACGGCCCGTACGACAAGCCCGACGGCATCCTGGCCTTCGGCGACGCCGACTGCGTCAAGCGCCCGACGGGCAGTACGTACGACTGCACGGCCGACGTCAACCTCAGCGGCGCCGGGCACCTCGGGCTGAACAAGCTGGCCGGCACCTGGTCGGTGGCCGCCTGGGCGCACGCGGGCGACAAGAAGAGCCTGTTCAGCGGGCCGGTGCCGGGCAGCGTGGCCATCAAGCGGTCGGCCGCGCTGAGCGTGGACGCCACCCCCGAACCGGTGAGCGCGGGAGCGGCGCTGAAGGTCACCGGCCGGCTCACCGGGTCGGCCTGGGAGTACGGCGGCTCCACCGTCCTCACCGGACAGAAGGTGGAGCTGCAGTTCCGCAAGGCCGGGACGACGGCGTGGACCGCACTCGCCACCGCCACCACCGACGCCAAGGGCACGGCCGTCTTCACCCGCACCGCCACGGTGGACGGCAGCTGGCGGATGACGTACGCGGGCAGCGGCTCGGCCACCGCCGTGACCTCGGCCGCCGACTACGTGGACGTGCTCTGACGGCCTGCCCCGCCCGCCCCGCCCGCCCTGTCGCGGTTGCGGGGCGGGCGGGGCAGGCGCGCGGACGGCGGGTTTCCGCTGGGCCATCGGGGGCCGGGAAGCAGCGATCCGGGAGCAACACTCAGGGATCAGCGGTCAGGGGATACAGGGGCCAGGGGTCAGTCGAACCAGCGGTCGCGGGCGAGTTCCGCCGTGCGGGACGGGTCCTCCAGGAGCGCCGCCACCTCGAACCGCCGCGGCCACTGCCCGGCCGCCCAGGCCAGGCCCGCAGCGACGCCCTCCAGGGTGGCCGCGTGCAGGACCCCGTCCCGGGTCAGCCGCCAGTCCAGCTCCACGCCGCCCGCCACCAGCTCCTCGTGCTCCAGGTACGTCGCCGGCGTCGCCGGGCCCAGCAGCACGTGCACCGACTCCGGCACCTCGTGCTCCTCGCCCGGGGTGCTGACCTCCGCCGGGACCGTCTCCGACAGCCGCCGGACCTGAAGGAGTTCCGCCAGGTCGGCCGCGCGCGACGGGGCCACCGGAAGCAGTGGCAGGTCCGCCGTGAGCGGCAGCAGGTCCGGGGCGTCCGCGACCACCGCCTCCGCCGCGTCGGCCACCACGACCTCGCCGTCGACCACCGCACGCAGCTCGTCCGGCAGCGTGACCTGCTCCGGGTCCAGATCGGCCAGCGCGCCGTACAGGGCGTGCAGCTGCCGGCCCGTCACCTCGCGCTCCGGGTCGGCGAGCCGGCCCAGCAGCTCGGCCGCGCCGCCCGGCTCGTCGAGCAGGGCCGCCACCGAGGTCCGTACGCCCAGGGCCCGCAGCACCTGCTCGTCCTCGAACCCGGTGGCGTCCGCCGAGGTGTAGAGCCCCTCCAGGAGCGGGTCGCCGCCCGCCGCCCGCAGACCCGCCGGACGGCGGCCGTCGAGCACCGGGTGGTCGCGCAGCCACCACGCCGTGTACGGGCGGACCGTCTGCGTGGTGCCGTCCGGCATCAGCACCCGTACGGGCTGGGTCAGCGCGTCCCGCAGCGGCGGCTGGGCGAGCATGGCCAGCGCCTGCGGCCAGCGGTCGTCGTCCACCAGGTCCAGGTCCCGTACGGCCACCAGCTCGGTCGCCACCGGCGGCACCGGGGCCTCCGGCAGCTGGTCCAGCAGGTCCTCGCACCACACGTCGACGGCGTCCAGCAGGCCCACGTCGTCCGGCTCGGCGAAGTCGCCGTCGTGGGGCTCCAGTTCGTCCGGGTCCAGCACCACGTCGGTGGCCCGGACCAGCTGGAAGCCGGCCAGCACGCCGACCGCGGTCAGCGGCTGCTCGCCCCAGCGATCCGCCAGTTCCCGGTCCACGTAGGGGAGTTCGCCCTCGCGGATGACGGAGGCGAACGGCGAGCCGGGCAGCACGAGTTCACCGGCGGGCGCGGGCTCCCCGTCCTCGTCGGGCAGGGCCAGCGCGCCGAGCCACGGCTCGTCCCCGGGCGCCAGGTCGGCGTCCCGGACCAGGCCGAGCACGATCTCGGCGAGTTCGTCGGGGTCCAGCGCGTCCTCGTCCCAGATCTCGCCGGCGTCCAGCGAGGCCGCGACCGCGGCCCGCACCTGCGGGGTGGTCAGCACCGCCCGCGGGTTGGCCGGGATCGCGCCGAGCTTCTCCAGCAGCGGGTGCGCCGCGCCCGGGTGCGCGATCTTCAGACCGAGCCGGGTCAGACCGGGCGGGGTGTCCGGGCCGGGCAGCAGGATGTGCCGGGGGCCGATCGCGGTGCGCGGGCCCGCCGGGAGCACGCCCTTGCCCTCGCCCTCGTCCTCGACCTCCTCGACGGCCAGCGGCACCGGGAGTCCGCTCAGCCGGTCCGGGTCCACCCCGGCCAGGCTGTCGTAGAGGCGGTACCACCACTCCGGGGCCCGCTCCACGCCCGCGATGCGCTCGATGGCGTCCCCGAGCGGCAGCCGGCCCACGCCCAGGGTGCGCAGCTCGGGTCGGCGCTCCAGCCCGGCGGGCAGCAGGGTCGGCAGCACCTCGGCGAGCACCCGTACGGTGTCGGCGCCCGCGCCCTCGACCACCTCGGCCTCGAACGGGCGCAGCGCGGTGAGGTCCTCCGCCGGGGCCGCCGGAGCCAGGAACGCGGTCCGCGGCAGCCGCTCCAGGACGGCCGCGCGCAGCGCGCCGTCCAGTTCGCCCTTGCCGAGCCGGCCCGGCACCAGGTCGATCAGGCCGGTGCTCACCGGCTCCCAGCCGCCGAGGAGTTCGGCGTACGCCTCGGCCGCCCGCTCCACCAGGAAGTCGGTCAGCGGGCCGGGTGCCGGGTGCCGGCGGGTGGTGTCGAGGGGGAGCGAGGCGATCAGCAGCGCGGGGATGCCGAGGGGCTCGTCGGTGGGGGTCGGGGCGTGCACCACCGGCGCGGTGTCCGGCCGTACGGGCGCGCCCTGCGCGTCCACCGGCACCGCCCAGGACACCGTCCACACCGGGCGCAGGCGTTCCTCGACGGGCCGGTCGGCGAGCAGGTCCTTGTCCAGGGAGCCGGTGTGCCGGACGGTCCGCCAGCGGCGGACCTCGGTGCCCTCCGCCGTGCCGTCGCTGATCTCGGTGTACGGGCCTTCGGCGTGCCGGCGCAGGGTCCGGACCCCGGACGGGGTCTCCACGACCACCTCGTCCAGGCCGGGCAGGGTGAGCAGCAGGGCGTCGTCGATGCCGGCGAGCAGCCGCTCGGTCAGGTCGGCCGCGGCGGTGTCGCGCAACGGCAGCACCACCACCGTGTCGTAGCCCGCGGGGGCGGTGCCCTCGGCGGGCAACGGCAGCCGGAGCAGCGGGACATGGCCGTCGCGGCGGCGCAGCTCGTCGCCGAGGCCGGGGCTGTGGCGGGCGGACTCCGCGGCCAGCTCCCGGGCCTCGGCGAGCGACCAGCGGACACCGCCGTGCCGGCCGATCACCGCCGGCTCGTCGGTGACGGCGAGCACCGCGGCGAAGCCCACGCCGAACCGGCCGACGCTCTCCGTCGCGTTCTCCCGCTTGGCGGAGGCCCGCAGGGTGCTCAGCGACTCCACGCCGGCGGCGTCCAGCGGGGCGCCGGTGTTGGCCACGGCGAGCGCGCCGTGCGGGTCCCCGCTGTCGCCGGCGTACAGGGTGAGGCGGAGCCGGCCGGGGACCCCGGCGCGGGCGGCGGCGTCGGCGGCGTTCTGCGCCAGCTCGACGACGAGCCGGTCCCGGTAGCCGCCGAGCGCCAGGTCCTCCTCGGCGTTGGCGTCCTCGCGGAACCGGGCCGGGCCGGCACCCCACGAGTCGAGCACCCCGCGCCGCAGCCGGGCCGTGCCGAAGGGGTCCGTGCCACTCTGGGCCGCCGTCACTCGCACGCTCACGCCGCTGCCTCCTGTCGTACCGGGACCCTGAAGGTATCGTGCGCGGCGGGTGCCGGTTCGCGGGGGAGTGCCCGCTGCGCCTTGCCGGTGAGGTGCGCGAAGACCACCGCGTTGGAGTCCCGGTGCGGGACCCGGCGGGTCACTCGGCGGGGTCGCTCGGCGGTACTCGGCGGGGTGCGTCCCGAGGGGGCGGCCCGGCGGTGCCGGCCCGGCGGGCGCCGGGCCGCCCGAGGCGTCAGGGCCGGACGAGGCATCAGGGCCGGACGAGGCGTCAGGGCCGGCCGGTGTCGAAGCGGACGGCGTCGAAGTGGGCGGCGGCGAACTCCCGGCCGCCCGCGACGGCGTGCACTCCGTAGGAGCCGGGCCGGACGTCCCGGGCGACGACGGCGGTGCCGGTCCAGCTGTGGGTGCCGGTCTTCCTCAGGTCCACGCGGCCGCCGGCGAAGGCGGCGGAGCTGACGTAGGCGCCCTTCCGGTCGGCCCCGGCGGGGACGGTGACGGTGACGGTCACCCGGTCGCCGGGCCGCCCGGAGCCGGCGGAGAGCCGGATCCCTTCGGCCGCGGCCGGCTTCACGGTCTGGCCGGCCCGGGCCTTGACGTCCAGCTGGGCGGAGGCGCTGACGGCCCTGCCGTGGGCTGCGGTGCCGGTGACCGTGACGCTGTAGGCGCCGTCCCGGACGTCCTTCACCTTGACGAGTGCGGTCCACGCGCCGGGGCCGGCGGGACGGAACGCGGTGCCGTCCACGGCCTGGGAGAACACGGCCAGGCCGGTGGCGCCCCCGGGCGCGGTGAGCGTCAGCCGGACCTCGTCGCCCGGTGCGACGGCGCCCGCCGACAGCCGGAGCCCGGCCCGGTCGGTGCGCTCCTGGGAGGCGGCGGCGGGTATCCCGGCGGCGAACGCCGAGGTGGCGGCCACCGCGGAGGCGCCGAGGGTGAGCGCCGCGACGAGCGCGGCAGCGGGGGCGGTGAGTGCCTTGCGCATGGAGTTCCTCCTGAACGGGCGCGCCGGGCGTTTCCCGGCACATCGGACAAGAGGGGCATAGTGCCGCCGAGGTTGCCCGCGCCCGAACATTCAGGACCAAAGTCCCGCCCAGCCCGGCGCCCGGATCCCGGACACGGCGAAGCCCCCGTCCCGGTACGGAACGGGGGCTTCGGATGCGCAAGGGCGGAGCCCACGAAGGGCTCACTCAGGCACGGCGCAGCGTCACAGCTTCTCGATGACGTGGTCGATGCACGCCGTCAGCGCCTGCACGTCCGCCGGGTCGATCGCCGGGAACATCGCGATGCGCAGCTGGTTGCGGCCGAGCTTCCGGTACGGCTCCGTGTCCACGATCCCGTTCGCCCGCAACACCTTGGCGATCGCCGCCGCGTCGATGTCGTCCGAGAAGTCGATGGTGCCGATGACCGAGGACCGCTTGGCGGCGTCGGTGACGAACGGCTCGGCGTACTTCGACGCCTCCGCCCAGCCGTACAGGTTGGCCGCGGAGGCCGCCGTACGGGAGGTCGCCCAGTCCAGGCCGCCCTGGCCGTTGATCCACTCCAGCTGCTGGTTCAGCAGGAAGAGGGTGGAGAGGGCCGGGGTGTTGTACGTCTGGTTCTTCAGCGAGTTGTCGATCGCCGTCGGCAGCGAGAAGAACTCCGGGATGTGCCGGCCGGACGCGTGGATGCGCGCGGCGCGCTCCAGCGCGGCCGGGGAGAACGCGGCCAGCCACAGGCCGCCGTCCGACGCGAAGGACTTCTGCGGGGCGAAGTAGTAGACGTCGGTCTCGGTGATGTCGACCGGCAGGCCGCCGGCGCCCGAGGTGGCGTCCACCAGGACCAGCGCGCCCTCGTCGGCACCCGCGACCCGCTTCAGCGGGGCCGCGACACCGGTGGAGGTCTCGTTGTGGGTGAAGCCGTAGACGTCCACGCCCGCCTCGGCGACCGGCTCCGGGTGGGTGCCCGGGTCCGAGGAGATCACGGTGGGGTCGGCCAGCCACGGCGCGAGCTTGGCGGCCTTGGCGAACTTGGAGGAGAACTCGCCGAAGTTGAGGTGCTGGGACTTGTTCTCGATCAGTCCGTGCGTCGCGATGTCCCAGAAGGCGGTGGAGCCGCCGTTGCCCAGGATCACCTCGTAGCCCTCGGGAAGGGAGAAGAGGTCCCGGATGCCCTGGCGCACGGAGCCCACGAGGTTCTTGACCGGGGCTTGCCGGTGGGAGGTACCGAGCAGGGAGGTTCCGGTGGCGGCCAGCGCGTCCAGCGCTTCCGTCCGCACCTTGGAGGGGCCCGCGCCGAAGCGTCCGTCGGCGGGCTTGATGTCAGCGGGAATCTGGATCTCGGCCACGAGCGGAGCGTATCGGGTCCGCGCAGGCCGGGCCGCGCAACGTCCAGCGGTTGAGACGGGAACCATCAGGTCGTGGGCACGACGGGGTCACCGGTGTCACCGGTACGACTGACGCGACCGGCACGACTGACGCGACCGGTACGACTGACGCGACCGGTGCGACTGGTGAGGCGGCCGGTGGGCAGGATCCCGGAATGACCGATCTGGAGACGGCCCTGCGCGCGGCGGTACGGGGCGAGGTGGACTTCGGCCGGGCGGCCAGGGCGCTGGTGACCATGGACGCGTCCAACTACCGCCGGGTCCCGCTGGGCGTGGTGGCCCCGTACGACGCGGAGGACGTGGCGGCCGTGCTGCGGCTGTGCGCCGGGGCCGGCGTCCCGGTGGTGCCGCGCGGCGGCGGTACCTCGATCGGCGGCCAGGCCACCGGGGTGGGCGTGGTGCTCGACTTCACCCGGCACATGGCCGGCCTGCTCTCCCTGGACCCCGTGGCGAGGACGGCGGTGGTCCAGCCCGGCCTCGTCCTGGACACGCTGCGGGCGGCCGCCGCGAAGCACGGGCTGACCTTCGGGCCGGATCCGTCCACCAAGTCGCGCTGCACGCTGGGCGGGATGATCGGCAACAACGCGTGCGGGCCGCACTCGGTGGCCTGGGGGACCACGGCGGACAACGTGGCCGAACTGTCGGTCCTGACGTACGGGCCGGCGGAGCGGGGCGGGCCGGGCAAGCCGGGGGACCCGGACGGGGACGGGGAACGGGCAGCTGGGTCGGTACGGCGGATCGGCACCGGCTGGGCGGGCGCCCCGCCCGCGCTGGAGCAGCTGATCACCTCGAACCTCGCCCTGCTCCGCACCCGTATGCCCGCCGACTTCGGCCGCCGGGTCTCCGGCTACGCCCTGGACGCGCTGCTCCCCGAGCGCGGGGTCGGGCTGGCCCGCGCGTTCTGCGGCAGCGAGGGCACGCTCGGGGTGGTGACGGAGGCCGTGGTCCGCCTGGTGGAGGCGCCGCCGGCACCCGCCCTGGCGGTGCTCGGGTACGCCGACGAGAGCGCGGCGGCGGACGCGGCGGCCGGCCTGCTGCCGTACGGGCCGCTCACCGTGGAGGGCATGGCGGCGGACCTGCTGGGCGGCGCGGGAACGGCGGGACTGCCGAAGGGCGGGGCCTGGCTGTTCGTGGAGATGCCGGACGAGGGGGCGGCGCGGGCCCTGGCCCGGGCGGCGGACACGCTGGACTCCGTGGTCGTCGCGGACCGGGCGGCGCAGCGGGCGCTGTGGCGGATCCGCGAGGACGCGGCGGGCACCGCCACCCGCCTCCCCGACGGCACGCCGGCCTGGCCGGGCTGGGAGGACTGCGCGGTCCCGCCGGCCCGGCTGGGGGCGTACCTGCGGGAGTTCCGCGCGCTGACCGCCCGCTACGGGCTGCGCGGGGCGCCGTACGGGCACTTCGGCGAAGGCTGCGTACACGTCCGGCTGGACTTCGACCTGGTGAGCGCGGCCGGCGTGGACCGTTACCGGGCGTTCTCCTCGGACCTGGCGGACCTGGTCGTCGCGCACGGCGGCTCGCTGTCGGGCGAGCACGGGGACGGGCAGGCGCGGGCGGAGCTCCTGCCGCGGATGTACGGGCCGGAGGTCGTGTCCCTCTTCACCGCGTACAAGGACGTGTGGGACCCGGCGGGCGGCATGAACCCGGGCATCCTCGCCCGCCCGGCCCGCCTCGACGAGAACCTCCGCTTCGCGGGCCTGCCGGAACTGCCGCTGGCGGACGGGGTGGCCCGCTGCGTGGGCGTCGCCAAGTGCCGTACGCCGGCGGCGGGCGCGGGGTCGGGCGCGACGGCGGACGTGATGTGCCCGTCGTACCGCGCGACGGGCGAGGAACGCCACTCCACCCGAGGGCGCGCACGCCTGCTCCACGAAATGCTGCTGGGCGCGGGGGGCGCTCCCGGCGGGGGCACGGGCATCATCAAGGAGGGCTGGCGCTCGGAGGAGGTCCGGGAGGCCCTGGACCTGTGCCTGAGCTGCAAGGGGTGCCGCAGCGACTGCCCGGTCGGGGTGGACATGGCCGCGTACAAGGCGGAGTTCCTGCACCGCCACTGGGCGGGCCGGATCCGCCCCCTCGCCCACTACACCCTCGGCAGCCTCCCGACCCTGCTCCGCTCGGCCGCCGCCCTGCACCTGGCCCGCCCCCTGAACGCCCTCGCGCGCATCCCCGCCATCGGCCGCCTGGCGGGCCTCACCCCGTCCCGCCCCCTCCCACCCCTGGCCGCCACCCCCTTCACGACCTGGTGGCGTTCCCGCTCCGCGGGCCCTGCCCTGACCCCGCCCCCACCCGAAACCGGGGCTCTGGGGCGCGGCCCCGGGGGGCCGGGGGCGGAGCCCCGGGAGGGGGCCGGGGACGGAGTCCCCGGTTTCGGGAAGGGGCGGGGAGGGGAAAGCCGCCCGCAGGGCACACGCGTCACCCTGTGGCCGGACACGTTCACCGAGTACCTCGCGCCCGAGGCCGGGCGAGCCGCGGTGCGGGTGCTGGAGGCGGCCGGCCTCGAAGTCGTCCTGGCCGGAGGCCTGGGCCGGGGCCGGAGCCGGGGCCAAGGCCCGGGTCAGGGCGAGGGCCAAGGCCGGGGCGAGGGCGAGGGCGAGGGCGAGAGTCGGGGTGAAGAGCGCCGCCGCCACGGCCGCGCCTGCTGCGGCCTGACCTACGTGTCCACCGGCCGCCTCGACGCCGCCCGCAGGACCATGCGCAGGACCCTCGACATCCTCGGCGACCCCCAAGGCCCGATCGTCGTCCTGGAGCCCAGCTGCGCCGCAGCCCTCCGCGACGACCTCCCGTCCCTGCTCCCCGACGACCCCCGCGCCGCCCGCCTCGCCGCAGCCGTACGCACCTTCGCCGAGGCCCTGGAAGAGCTCGCCCCCGACTGGCAGCCGCCCCGCCTCGACCGCCCCGTGGCCGGCCAGACCCACTGCCACCAGCACGCCGTACTCGGTGACGCCGCCGACCGCCGCCTCCGCGAGCGCGCCGGTCTCACCGGCGAACTCGCCGGCGGCTGCTGCGGCCTCGCCGGGAACTTCGGTTTCGAGCCCGGCCACCACGAGGTCTCCGTCGCCTGTGCGGAGGAACAGCTGCTGCCCGCACTCCGCGCCGCACCCGAGGACGCCGTGATCCTCGCCGACGGCTTCTCCTGCCGCACCCAGGCCGCACAGCTCGGCCACCGCCGCGCCCGCCACCTGGCCGAAGTCCTGGCGGACGCCCTCGACGACACACCGTAGGCAGGCGGGACAGGGGACACAGGACACGGGAACGCAGGACACGAGACACCAGGACACGGGACACCAGGACACGAGACACCAGGACACGGGACACAAGGCAACGGAGATGGGCATTCGAGGCGAAGCGATGCAGGCATGTAAGGCAAAACACGCCTGCGTGCTCCTTACCGCGGCCTTAGTCTGGATGAATGACCAGCACCACCCCCGCCGCCACGCCCTCCGCCGCACCCGCCCCCACCACCGGAACCGGAACCGGAACCGGCACCGGAACCGGCACCGCCCAGGCGCCCTCCGGCCGCCTGGGCCGGTTCGGCGGGTCGCCGCTCGGGCCGGTGGGGCTGGTGCTCGCGGCGGGCGTGTCCGTGCAGTTCGGCGCGGCCCTCGCGGTCATGATCATGCCGAAAGCCGGCGCTGCCGGCGTCGTCGCGATCCGGCTGGCGGCCGCCGCCGTCGTGCTGCTGCTCCTGTGCCGGCCGAAGCTCCGCGGTCACTCCCGCGCCGACTGGGGCACGGTCCTCGCCTTCGGCGTCGCCATGGCCGGCATGAACGGGCTGTTCTACCAGGCCGTGGACCGCATCCCGCTCGGCCCGGCCGTCACCCTGGAGGTGCTCGGCCCGCTCGCGCTCTCGGTCTTCGCCTCCCGCCGCCTGGTCAACCTGCTGTGGGCGGGCCTCGCGCTCGGCGGCGTGGCCCTGCTCTCCGGTCACGGCGGCAGCGCCGGTTCGGGCTTCGGCTCGCTCGACCCGGCCGGCGCCGCCTTCGCGCTCGGCGCGGGCGCGATGTGGGCGGCGTACATCGTCTTCAGTGCGCGCACCGGACGGCGCTTCCCGCAGGCCGACGGCCTGGCCCTGGCGATGGCCGTCGCGGCGGTGCTGTCCCTGCCGATCGGCATCGCGGACGCCGGTTCGGCCCTGCTGGTGCCGAGCACGCTGGCGCTGGGCGTCGTGGTGGGCGTGCTGTCGTCGGTGCTGCCGTACACGCTGGAACTGCTCGCGCTGCGACGGCTGCCGGCCCCCACGTTCGCGATCCTGATGAGCCTGGAGCCGGCCATCGCGGCCACGGCCGGCTTCCTGCTGCTGCACCAGGGCATGTCCGCGACCGACGCCCTCGCGATCGCCCTGGTCATCGGGGCGAGCATGGGCGCGGTGCGCGCCCAGTCCCGCAAGGCGCCGGCCGCTCAGACCGCCCTCCCGTAACCCGCTGCCGCCTGCCGCCTGCCGCCTGCCGCCTGCCGCCTGCCGCCTGCCGCCTGCCGCCTGCCTGGCTGTCCGCCCGTACGCCTGCCCGATCGCCGGTCCGACCCGGCGCCCCGGCGCGGGCGGGCTCGATCAGCCGAGGCCGGGCATGAACCCGCCGCGGGCGGTGCCGAAGCCCGGCAAGTGGGCCCAGTCGAGCACCTCGGGCAACTCGTCGAGTGACAGGACGACCGCTCCACCGGCCCGTTCGGCGTCCGCGCACCAGTCGCCCATGTGTCCGGGCCGGGTGCCCCCGTCGACCGTGTCGGCCGTGTCGGCCGTGTCGGTCGTGTCGATCACCAGGGCCGCAAGGGCGGGGATGACGAGACCGGCCTCGCCGGGCCCGTCCACGACGGCACGTGCACGGGCCGGGGTACGCGGAGCGGCGTTCTTCCGCCAAATCATGCAAGCATGCTTGATTGTTTTCCGGTGCGCTGCCAGTGTTCCCCTCACGCCGCTGTCGTCCCCGAGGGGAGCGCACCGTGCTCGACCCGTTCGTTGCCGTCCGGTCCGACCTCCGAGAGGAGGGGCGTGAACTGGATCTCCTGGTGGGTGAGTTGGGAGAGGCCGGCTGGGCCGCCAAGACCCCGGCGCCCGGCTGGACCATCGCCCACCAGATCGCCCACCTCGCCTGGACCGACCGGGCGGCGCTGCTGTCCCTGACCGACGGCGAGGGCTTCGCCGCGCTGACGAGGGAGGCGCTGGCCGCGCCCGGCAGCTTCGTCGACGACGGCGCGGCCGAGGGCGCCGCGCAGCCGCCCGCGGAACTGCTGGCCGGCTGGCGGGCCGGGCGGGCCGCGCTCGATGCGGCCCTCGAAGCGGCCTCGCCGGACGCCCGGTTCCCGTGGTTCGGGCCGCCGATGAAGGCCGCGTCGATGGCCAGTGCCCGGCTGATGGAGACCTGGGCGCACGGCCAGGACGTCGCCGACGCGCTGGGCGTGCGTCGTACGCCGACGGATCGGCTGCGCCACGTGGCCAGGATCGGCGTACGGGCCCGCGACTACGCCTTCGCCGTACGCGGCCTGCCGGTGCCGGCGGAGGAGTTCCGGGTCGAGCTGACGGCCCCGGACGGGATCTCCGTGTGGGCGTACGGGCCGCCGGACGCGGCACAGCGGGTCACCGGGCCGGCGCTCGACTTCTGCCTGCTGGTCACCCAGCGCGCGCACCGTTCCGACGTCGCCGTGACGGCGGAGGGACCGGACGCCGGCCACTGGCTGGACATCGCCCAGGCGTTCGCCGGCCCGGCGGGCACGGGCCGGGAGCCGGGAGCCCGCTCATGACCCGCCCGGGGTCCGGGCAGGGGTCCGGGCCGGGGCGCCGACCGCTCCGGATCGGGAACGCCTCCGGCTTCTACGGCGACCGGCTCTCGGCCATGCGCGAGATGCTGACGGACGGGCCGCTGGACGTGCTCACCGGGGACTACCTCGCCGAGCTGACCATGCTGATCCTCGGCCGGGACCGGCTGAAGAACCCGGACGCCGGCTACGCCCGGACCTTCCTCCGCCAGCTGGAGGACTGCCTCGGTACGGCGCACGAACGCGGCGTACGGATCGTCACCAACGCCGGCGGCCTCAACCCGGCGGGCCTCGCCGACGCGGTCCGCGCGCTGGCGGACAAGCTGGGGATCCCGCTGGCGGTCGCCCACGTGGAGGGCGACGACCTGATGCCGTACGGCGGCGGGTCCGGACGGGATGGGTCCGCAGGGCACGGGGCCGCAGGGCACGGAGTCCTCACCGCCAACGCCTACCTGGGCGGGGCGGGCATCGCGGCCTGCCTGCGGGCCGGCGCCGACGTGGTGGTCACCGGCCGGGTGACGGACGCGGCGCTGGTGAGCGGCCCGGCGGCATGGTGGTTCGACTGGGCGCCGGACGACCACGACCGGCTGGCGGGCGCGGTGGTCGCGGGCCACGTCCTGGAGTGCGGTGCACAGGCCACCGGCGGCAACTACGCCTTCTTCACCCGGCACGACGTGCGCCGGCCGGGATTCCCCCTGGCCGAGATCGCCGAGGACGGCTCCTCGGTGATCACCAAGCATCCGGGGACGGGCGGGGCCGTCACCACGGGCACGGTCACCGCGCAGCTCCTCTACGAGACCCAGGGCGCCCGCTACCTCGGCCCGGACGTCACGGCCCGGCTGGACACGGTCAGGCTGTCCGAGGACGGCCCCGACCGGGTCCGGATCGCCGGCGTCCGCGGCGACCCGCCGCCCGGCTCGCTGAAGGTCGGGATCACCAGGCTGGGCGGCTTCCGCAACGAGGTGGTGTTCGTCCTGACCGGCCTGGACATCGAGGCCAAGGCGGCGCTGGTAAGGGAGCAGCTGGCCGATCGGCTGTCGGACGTCGCCTCGGCGGAGTGGACCCTGGCCCGTACGGACCGTCCGGACGCGGCGACCGAGGAGACGGCGAGCGCCATGCTCCGGCTGGTGGTGCGGGATCCGGACGCCGGGCGGGTGGGGCGCGCCCTGACCTCCGCCGCGGTGGAGCTGGCGCTCGCGAGCTACCCCGGCTTCCACGTGACGGCTCCGCCGGGGCCGGGGCAGCCGTACGGCGTCTTCGAGACGGACACGGTCCCGGCGGCCTCGGCCCGCCATGTCGCGGTGCTCCCCGACGGCCGCCGGCTGGACATCACCCCGCCGGGCGCAGCCGCGGCCACCCCCGAAGCGGTGCCGCCGCCCGCAGCGGCGCCCTCGGGCGGAGCGGTGCCGCTGCCCGCAGCGTTGCTCCCGGACGGGGCGGTGCCGCCGCCCGCGATCGGGGCCGCGGCCTCGGCCCCGACCGCTGCGCGGAGCGATGCCCCCACCCCGCCCCTTCCCGAAACGGGGGCGGAGCCCCCGCCCCCACCCGGGGGCTCCGCCCCCACACCCCAGCCGGGGCTGGGCCCCGGACCCGGAGTGGGGCCGCACCCCGCATCCCCCGTGGGGCTCCGCCCCCCACCCGGCCCCGCGCCGGGGTCAGGCCTGGTGCGTGCCCTTTCCGGAACCGGAGTCCTGCGTGTTCAGACACGCCATCGCGGCCGTGGGG